>NZ_JBSFUW010000044.1:0-55600 GCF_053591995.1 Streptomyces sp. NPDC002835
GCCCGCGCCCGGGTGGGCCGGCCGCCCCCCCCCCCGCCGCCGCCCCCCGCCCCCCCCCCCCCCCGGGGGGGGGGGGGGCCCCCCCCCCGGCCCCCCCCCCCCGCCGAGGACGTCCGGGCCGGCCGGTTTCCCCGCCCGGCCCGGACATCAGGATCAGGCGAGGTCGAACCGGTCCAGGTTCATGACCTTGTCCCACGCGGCGACGAAGTCGTTCACGAACTTCTCCTTCGCGTCGTCGCTCGCGTAGACCTCCGCGAGCGCCCGCAGCTCGGAGTTCGACCCGAAGACCAGGTCGGCCCGGGTGCCGGTCCACTTGACCTGGCCCGTGCCGTCGCGGCCCTCGAAGGTGTTCGCGTCCTCGGACGTCGCCTGCCACGTCGTGCCCAGGTCGAGCAGGTTGACGAAGAAGTCGTTGGTCAGCGTCCCGGGGGACTCGGTGAAGACGCCGAGCGGCGACTGCTGGAGGTTCGCGCCCAGTACGCGCAGACCGCCGACGAGGACCGTCATCTCGGGGGCGCTGAGGGTCAGCAGGTTCGCCCGGTCGAGCAGCAGGTACTCGGCCGGCAGCCGGTTGCCCTTGCCGAGGTAGTTGCGGAACCCGTCCGCGGTCGGCTCCAGCGCGGCGAACGACTCCACGTCGGTCTGCTCCTGCGTCGCGTCCACGCGGCCCGGCGTGAAGGGCACCTGGACGTCGAAGCCGGCGTCCTTGGCGGCCTGCTCGACGGCGGCGGCGCCGGCGAGCACGATCAGGTCCGCGAGCGAGACCCGCTTGCCGCCGGTCTGCGCGGAGTTGAAGGACTCCTGGACGCCCTCCAGGGTCCGCAGCACCGTCGCCAGCTGGTCGGGGTCGTTGACCTCCCAGCCGTTCTGCGGCTGGAGGCGGATGCGCGCGCCGTTGGCGCCGCCGCGCTTGTCGCTGCCGCGGAAGGACGAGGCCGACGCCCAGGCGGTGGACACGAGCTGCGACACCGTCAGGTCGGTGGCGAGGACGCGGCTCTTGAGGTCGGCGACGTCCGCGGCGTCGACGAGCTCGTGCGTGACCTCGGGGAGCGGGTCCTGCCACAGCTGGGTCTCGCTCGGGACCTCCGGGCCGAGGTAGCGCACGACCGGACCAAGGTCACGGTGGGTGAGCTTGTACCACGCCCGGGCGAAGGCGTCCGCGAACTCGTCGGGGTTCTCGAGGAAGCGCCGCGAGATCTGCTCGTACGCCGGGTCGACGCGGAGCGACAGGTCGGTCGTCAGCATCGTCGGGGCGTGGGTCTTCGACGGGTCGTGGGCGTCGGGCACGGTGCCCGCGCCGCCGCCGTCCTTCGGCCGCCACTGGTGCGCGCCGGCGGGGCTCTTGAACAGCTCCCACTCGTGGCCGAACAGGATCTCGAAGAAGCTGTTGTCCCAGGTGGTCGGGGTGTCCGTCCAGACTCCCTCGAGACCGCTGGTGATCGTGTCGCCGCCCTTGCCCGTGCCGTGGCCGTTCCGCCAGCCGAGGCCCTGCTCCTCGAGTGGGGCGGCCTCGGGGGCGGGGCCGACGGCGTCGGCCGGGCCCGCGCCGTGGGCCTTGCCGAAGGTGTGACCGCCGGCGATGAGGGCGACCGTCTCCTCGTCGTTCATGGCCATCCGGCGGAACGTCTCACGGATGTCGCGGGCCGCGGCCAGCGGGTCCGGATTGCCGTTCGGGCCCTCGGGGTTGACGTAGATGAGGCCCATCTGCACCGCGCCGAGCGGGCTCTCCAGCTCCCGGTCGCCGGTGTAGCGCTCGTCGCCGAGCCAGGTGGACTCGGGGCCCCAGTAGACGTCCTCCTCGGGCTCCCACACGTCCTCACGGCCGCCGGCGAAGCCGAAGGTCTCGAAGCCCATCGACTCCAGGGCGACGTTGCCGGCCAGGATCATCAGGTCGGCCCAGGACAGCGCCTGGCCGTACTTCTTCTTGACCGGCCACAGCAGACGGCGGGCCTTGTCGAGGTTTCCGTTGTCCGGCCAGCTGTTGAGCGGGGCGAAGCGCTGCTGGCCCGCACCGGCGCCGCCGCGGCCGTCGCTTATCCGGTAGGTGCCCGCGCTGTGCCAGGCCATCCGGACCATGAGGGGGCCGTAGTGGCCGAAGTCGGCGGGCCACCAGTCCTGGGAGGTCGTCAGCACCTCCGCGATGTCCTGTTTCACGGCCGGGAGGTCGAGGGACCGGAACGCCGCGGCGTAGTCGAACTCCTCACCGAGCGGGTTCGCCACGGCCGGGTTCTTGGCGAGGATCTTCAGGTTGAGCCGCTCCGACCACCACTGGCGGTTTCCGCCGCCCTGGGTCGGGTGCGGGGCGCGCCCGTGCGCGACCGGGCAACCGCCCCCTCCGCCCTCCGTCTTCGGGTCTGTGACGATTGCATCCGGGTTCTCGGACATGGGAATCCTTTCGAGCGGGGCGGGATCGTGGTGCTCGGCAGTCACCGGCGGTGGAACGGCCGGGGCGCGTGAGCCCATTGAAGGGCCCGGCTTGCCCGACCGGTCCGACGTGGCGTGGGGCGCCCCTCGCAGGGAGGGGAAACGGCTTCCTCGCGGAGAGGGGGTACGGCTCTCTGCGCGGGGGACGGGGGCGGAGGGCTTCGACGACGGTCCGCGGCGACGCACCGCCTGCGCGACAGACAGCGACACCGGGGCCACCACGCCGACGCGGAGTGGTCCCGGCTCGCAAGGCCGTCGGCGGCATGACGTGAACGGCCGTCAGTCGCGGTCCCGCAACGCCGTGCTGCTGCTCGGCGGTGGTCCTGTCATGTCTCAGTCTCCTGCCGTAACGAAGGCTCCGGCGCCCTTGGCTATTGCCGGAACCGATCCTACGATGGACACAGTCCAGGTCAAGAAGTTTCCGCGTTTCATATCCCATCGGGATCCGGACACTGGCCGGTAAACTTCGGGTATTCCGCCGAGCCTGAATAGGTGAACCGATATGAGTGACCTGCTGCAGCGACTGCGAGGACGCGGCTGGCGGGTGACCTCCCAGCGGCGCGTCGTCGCGGAGGTCCTCGACGGCGACCACGTACATCTCACCGCCGACGAGGTGCACGCCCGCGCGGCCCAGCTGCTTCCCGAGATCTCCCGGGCGACCGTCTACAACACCCTGGGCGAACTGGTCTCCCTCGGCGAGGTCCTGGAGGTTGCCACCGACGGCCGCGCCAAGCGCTACGACCCCAACGCGCACCGGCCGCACCACCATCTGATCTGCTCCCGCTGCGGCACCATCCGGGACGTCCACCCGACCGGCGATCCGCTCGCCGACCTGCCGGCGGAGGAGCGGTTCGGCTTCACGGTGTCGGAGGTCGAGATCACCTACCGGGGCGTCTGCTCCTCCTGCGCCTGACGCCGGGGCCTCAGGCGGCGGACCGCCCTGCCGCGTCGGCGGCGCGGCATGAGGAGCCCGCGCGCCACCGTGTGGGCGGTGTGCGCGCGGGTGCGGGTGTCCTTCGGTCCGTCAGGCGCGGAGGGGGCCCTCGCAGGTGTATTCCGACGTGCCCGCCCGTCCGCCGGACCAGATGTCCACGTCGTCGAACGAGCAGTTCATGTCGGTCAGGTTGTTGTCGCCGCCCGCGGCGCGGTCTAGGAGGAAGTGGTCGACCGTCTCCGACATGTCCTTGAAGACGAGGTCGGCGTCGCCGGCGTCGGTCAGGTTCGCGGTGACGCGGCCGGTGCAGACGAACCGGGGACGCTCGGCCGTGCCGCTGCCGTGGCAGGCGGGGATGCTGCCGGTCGTCGCGACGAAGGACGCGCGGACCGCGTCGGCCGAGTCGTCGTGCAGCCGGTCCACGGGGACGTAGCCGGTGTCCGGCACGAACAGTTCGTCGACGTGGGCGATCTGCGCGTCGAGGAAGGCGTCGTACGCGCTCTGCAGCCCCGCGTCCTTGCCGAGCCGGTCGCGCCAGGCGTCGAAGGCGGCCGGATCGTCGGCGCGCAGGCTGCCGTACATCTCCCGCAGCAGGGAGGGGCGCTCGGTCCAGAGGAACTCGAAGAAGGTGCCCGCGTAGTCGTAGAAGCGGAAGCCGTCGCCGGCGTACGTGGCGTGCAGCAGCCGGTCCACCGTCATGCGCGGTCCGCCCTTCGCTGTGTCGTCGATGACGCCCTGCACGAGCGACTTGCGCACCTTGACACCGTCACTGCGGCTGGCCCCGGCGAAGAACTCCGCGGTGCCCTCGTCCATCGCCGTGGTCCGGTCGCCCTCGTACCAGGGGCCCTCGCCGAAGAAGCCGGGCACCGCCCAGCGGCCGTTGAGGTAGTGACCGTACTCGTGGCGGAACAGCTCCTCCAGGGTCAGCGAGGAGTCCTGCGGCACCCGGCGCTGGTACGTGTAGAAGGTCGCGCCCTTCTCGATGTAGATGCCGCCGTTGTCGGTTCCCATGCCGGTCAGGAGCGGGTGGAAGATCTCGTACTCCTTGCGGGAGGAGTACAGCACGATGTTCAGGGCGGAGTTCGGGTCCCCGGCGAGCGGCTCCTCACTGCCGACCACGCGGTGGAACTGCGCCTTGACCTGCTTGCTCGCGTAGTACAACTGGTCGACGGTGGCCCGGTCGAGGCCGGTGCGGACCCTGATGCGGTCGGTGCCGTCGACACCGTAGACGTACGTGTGCGGGAAGAGACGCTTCTCGATGTCGGACGCGCACACGTGGTACCGGGCGCAGGCCTTGTACACGCCCAGCCAGCCGGCGACCTTCGCCCAGGGGGCACTGCTGTCACCGAAGGTGCGCGCCGTGACGCCAAGAAGCGTGCCGAGGCCGGAGACGGTCTCGGTGCGCAGTCCGTCGATCTGGCCGAAGCGGCCGTACTCGCTCAGCGCGTCACGCACGACCCAGGCGTTGGGCCGGTCCTTGAGGTGGGTGTGGCGGGCGAAGGCCCGGAAGGCTGCCCGGTAGGACGGGGACGCCTTCGCCGCGGCGTGGAAGGCGGTGTCCTGGTTGCCGGGGTAGACGCCGAGGTAGTTCAGGCTGAGCGCGGCGAGGGCGGCCCCGGCCCATGAAGTGTCCTGTGCGGTGTCGGGGTGCCGGGTGTCCATGGTGGCCAGCACCCGCTTCACAAGCCCGAGTTGGTACTGGCGCAGGCCGGGTGCCGAGGCGGCGTAGAGCGCTTCGCGGAGGCTCTGCGCGTTGGTGCCGGTGGCGTCGAAGGTGCGGGACGCCGAGCCGAAGCGGGCGACGGCACGGCGCATGGTGGTCAGGGTCGGCGTGTCGGTGACGTCGATCTCGTCGCGCGAGAAGTCGTGGTAGGCGACGGCGTGGAGATACGTGAACATCTCCAGCAGGTGGCTGCCGTTCCTGCCGTCGTGGGAGTCGGCGAGGCCGGTGGCGCGGCGGGAGACGGCCTGGACGTGCGCGTCCGACATGACCGGGACGAGGCGCTGGTCCCAGGTCCACAGGATGGAGCGAAGGCAGCCGTCGGCGGTGACGGCGGGGTCGGCGAGGAAGTCCGCGAACTGCCCAGGGGTGAGGCCCGTGACGCCGTCGAGCGTGCAGGGCGCATGCGCCGCGCCGACCTCGGCCTTGCCCTTCTGTTCCGGGGTACGGGGTCCGGGGACGCGGCCGCCGGTGATGCCGCCCGGGGCCGGCAGCGGACGGGCGGCTCGAGGGTCCGGGGCCTCGGCCAGGCGGTCCACCTTGTCGGTGGGGTCCGTCTGGGATGCCGCCCGTGTCGCAGAGGGCGTGACGGGAGTCGTGGGGGCGGGTTCGGCCGCGGGGGCGGGCTGGACGGCCGTCACGCAGAGTGTGAGTGCTGTCGCGGCGGTGAGCAGGCCTGCGCGCAGGGATCTGCGCGCGACGGGGCGCGGACGTGGGCGTGGGTTTCTGGGCTGGAACACATCGGCTCCTGTGTGGGAGGTGGCAAGAGGTGCGCTGTGCGGCGGAAGGCGTTTCGGGCGTCAACTGCCGTGGCGCGAGCGCCAGTTGAAGGTGCGGCGCTATGTGATGCGTAACGTAGTAATGTGAAATGGCACTGTAAAGAGCTGTGCACCGCGGATCGCGGTTCGTGCCCCGGTCAGGGGGTCTCGGGGAAGTGGCAGGCCACCTGACGGACCTCGCCGGGGGCCGGAGGCCCGAGCTCCGGCGTCTCGGTCCGGCAGATCTGCCGCGCCTTCGGGCAGCGGGGGTGGAAGGCGCAGCCCGGCGGGGGAGAGGCCGGATTCGGCGGATCGCCGAGCAGCGTGATCCGCTCGCGGGCCCGCTCACGCACCGGGTCGGGCAGCGGTACGGCGGACAGCAGGGACCGCGTGTAGGGGTGGGCCGGGGCGTCGTACACCCGCTCCTTGGGGCCGATCTCGACGATGCGGCCCAGATACATCACGGCGACCCGGTCGCACACCCGCTTGACCACCGAGAGATCGTGGGCGATGAAGAGGTAGGCGAGAGAGAGGTCCCGTTGCAGCCGGCCCATCAGGTTGACGATCTGGGCCTGTACGGAGACGTCGAGCGCGGAGACCGGTTCGTCCGCGACGATCAGGCGCGGGCTTGTGGCCAGTGCACGGGCGATGCCGATGCGCTGGGCCTGGCCGCCGGAGAACTCGTGCGGATAGCGGTCGATGTGCTCGGGGATCAGTCCGACGAGCTCCATCAGCTCGGCGGCCCTGCGGCGCGCGTCGGCGGCCCCACTGCCCTGGACCAGAAGGGGGTCGGAGATGATCCGGGCCACGGTCTGGCGCGGGTTGAGGGAGGAGTGCGGATCCTGGAACACCATCTGGATCTCCCGCCGCAGCGGCCTCAGCTCGCGCTGCGAGAGACGGCTGATGTCGCGGCCGTCGTACGTGACCGAGCCGCCGGTCGGTTCCAGGAGACGCACGATCATCCGGCCCGTGGTCGACTTTCCGCAGCCGGATTCCCCCACCAGGCCGAGGGTCTCGCCCCTCGCCACATCGAAGCCGACTTTGTCGACGGCCCGCACGTGCCTGGCCGAGCGACCCCGCCCGCCGTGGAACGTCATGGTCAGATCCCGTAGCCGACGCGGGCGGCGTCGACGTACTCGCGGTGCTTGAGCGAGAGCGTCTGTCCGCGTACGACGCGGGCGATGCCGGGCCAGCCGAAGAGGCCGATGACCGCGGTCATCAGCACGATCCGGTTGACGTCGCGGGCCACGGACATCATCGCGATCATGAAGATGAGGGACGGGAAGGACATGGTGAGGTCCATCAGCCGGGAGAGCACGGCGTCGGTGGTGCCGCCGAAGTAGCCGGCCGCGGTGCCGGCCGCGACACCCGTGACGACGACGATGGCGGTGGCGGCGAAGGCGATGAGCAGCGAGACCCGGGCACCGTGCACGACCCGGGCGAACAGGTCGCGGCCGGTGACGGGTTCGACACCGAGCCAGTGCTCGGCGGAGACGCCGCCGAGCGGTCCGACGGGCTGCCCGCCGAGATAGGGGTCGACGGCGTTCTTGTCGAACTCTTCGGGGCCCCAGCCGCTCAGCGCGCTGAGCAGCGGAGCTGCCACCGCCATGAACACGAAGAGGGCCACCACGGCGAGGGAGAGTTTCACCGAGGTCCGGCGGCGCAGTTCCGCGCGAGCGAGCTGCCAGGGGCCGCTGCCCGGGGGGACGGTCCGGGATTCGATGGCTGCCACAGCGGCCGGCTCTCAGCGGCCGCTCCGGGAGGGTTCCTTGAGACCGACGGTGGCGTAGTCGATCTGGCCGCCGAAGGAGCTGTGGCCGAAGGCGCCGGCGATGTTGGTGCCGAGCAGCAGCGGCATGCGCTCGATGACGGCGGGCGCGGTCGGGGCCTTGGCGAGGATCCGTCCGTCCAGGTCCTGCCAGGCATTGGCGGCCTGCCGGGCGTCGGTCATGGCGGCGATCTCGTCCATCCGCTGCATGGTCGCCGGGTCGCGGAAGAGCGAGTGGTTGCCGGAGTTGCCCTTCTCCTTGATGTAGCGGCCGTCGAAGACGAAGGGCAGGAAGGTGGAGCCGGACGGGTAGTCCGGGCACCAGCCCGTGTAGACGAGGTCGGTGCGGTTCCCGATGTCGCCGATGCTGTCGTAGAAGGCGGACGGGTCGACGGTCTCGATGGTGACCTTGATCCCGGCCCGGCCGAGCGACTGCTGGATCGCCTCGCCGACGCCCTTGTCGCCACTGGACACGGTGATGCTGGTGGTGAAGCCGTTTGGGCGGCCGGCCTCCCTG
The DNA here is from genome assembly GCF_053591995.1 of Streptomyces sp. NPDC002835. Taxonomy (NCBI): domain Bacteria; kingdom Bacillati; phylum Actinomycetota; class Actinomycetes; order Kitasatosporales; family Streptomycetaceae; genus Streptomyces; species Streptomyces sp. NPDC002835. Next base: position 8,122 of record NZ_JBSFUW010000044.1, read on the forward strand.
AGGAGCTGCTCGGCCTTCGCCACGTCGCCGGCGAGGGGGATCTTCAGGGTGTCGGGCTGTTTGCCGCCGAAGAGGGAGCCCGGCATGAGGGCTGTGGCCGGGTCGTTCAACGCCGGACCGCCGGATGCGGTCAGTACGGCCTCGCGGTCGAGGGCGTACTGCACGGCCTGACGGGCCTTCACTTGGTCGAACGGCGCACGGCCCGTGTGCATCTGGAGCATCTCTGTGCAGTTGGTGGACTCGGCGAGCAGCCGTCGCCTGACGTCGGCCTTGGTCAGCACCTTGGGGATGCTTTCCGGGCGCAGCTTCCCCCAGGGAACGGCGGAGGCGTCGGCGCCGGAGGAGGCGATGAGGCGGTCGTCGATCTGGTTGCCCTTCAGGCCCATCGTCACGACGATCCTGTCCGGGTACGCCTTGCGCACGGTGTCGGAGTCGGGGTCCCAGTGAGGGTTGCGGACCAGCACCAGCTGCTTGTCCCTGGCGTACGACTCGATCCTGTACGGGCCCGAGGAGAAGGGACGGCTGTCGTACCGGGGGCCCATGTCGCGCGACTTCGGGACCGGAGCGAACGTCGGCAGCGCGGTGGCGTAGGGGAACTCGGCGAAAGGTTTGCGCAGTTCGAAGGTGATCGTGTGGTCGTCGGGCACCTTGACGGAGCCGAGGTGCTCGCCCTGGGCCGGGCCCCGGAAGTCATCGGCGCCGGCGAGGTAGCGGGCCGCGTAGTCGGGGCCGCCGGGCAGGTCGGGAGAGAAGGACCGCTCCACGTTGTACTTGATGTCGTGGGCGGTGACGGGCGACCCGTCCTCGTACTTCAGCCCCTTCTTGAGCCTGAACGTCCAGGTCCTGGCCCCGTTGGAGGAGGTGCCGAGGTCCTCGGCCAGGTCGGGGGTCAGCTCCCCGCCGTCGGCTCCGGGTTCGGCCCGGTACGTCACGAGGGTGCGGTAGAGCAGCCGGGTGCCGAAGTCCATGTCGCCCATGACCCAGTTGCGGGCGGGGTCGAGGTGGGTGAAGTCCTGGTTGGACAGGACGGTGAGGGTGCCGCCCTTCACGGGTGTGCCGCCGATGACGGCGCCCTGGTTGGCGAGGGCGGGATTCGTGCCCCGGCCCCTGCCGTCCGTGGCGTGGGTGTCGCCGGAGCAGCCCGCCGTGCCGAGGGCCAGGGCCGCCACCAGCGAGAAGGCGAGGGCGGTGCAGGTGCGCTTGTTCATCAGTGGTCACTCCGTGAACAGTCGGACAGCCCGAACGGCTGGGGTGTGACCGGTAACATAGTAATGTGAAATTGTACTCAACAAGTGGCGTGCGCGAATCAAGGAGGAAGCATGACGGGATCCATCGCCCGGGCCCACCGGACGGTCAGTCACGATCTGCCCGAATCCGAGGAGTTGGCGCAGTTCATGGCCGGGAACTGGATGGCGTCCCGGCTCCCCGACCCGGTCCGGCCTTCCGTCGCCGGCCTCACGCCCGTCCGTCGCGGCCGGCTGTCGGCCCGCTTCCCCGGTGAGCGGCTGATCGTCCCCGCGGGGGAGCTCAAGGTCCGCTCGAACGACTGCGACCACCGCTTCCGGCCGCACAGCGCGTACGCCTGGCTCACCGGCCTGACCGGCGAGGAGCAGGCCGGGCATGTGCTGGTCATGGAGCCGAACGGGCCGCACGGGCACGAGCCGGTGCTGTACGTACGGCCGCGCTCACCGCGCACCGACGCCGGCTTCTACCGGGACCGCCGCTACGGCGAATTCTGGGTCGGCCGGCGCCCCGATCTGGCCGAGGCCGAGCACATGACCGGAATCCGCTGTGTCGCTCTGGACGTGCAGGGGGCACTGCCGCCGGGCCGGGACGCTTCCACCGACGCCGAACTCGCGTCCGCACTGAGCGAGTTGAGACTCGTCAAAGATGCCTGGGAGGTGGAGCAGCTCCAACTCGCCGTGGACCACACCACCGCGGGCTTCGAGGACGTCGTCCGGTCCCTGCCGCGCGCGCTCGCCCATCCGCGCGGCGAGCGCTGGATCGAGGGCGTCTTCGGCCTGCGCGCCCGCGCCGAGGGCAACGGCACCGGCTACGAGACCATCGCGGCGGCCGGCGCCCACGCCTGCGTCCTGCACTGGATACGCAACGATGGCCCCCTGGACGCCCAGCAGTTGCTGCTCCTGGACGCGGGCGTGGAGACGGGCAGCCTGTACACCGCGGACATCACACGCACCGTCCCGCTCTCCGGGCGGTTCTCGCCCGTGCAGCGGCAGGTCTACGAGCTCGTGCTCGCCGCCCAGGACGCGGGCATCGCCGCGCTCAGGCCGGGGGCGCGATTCCGTGACTTCCACCGCGCCGCGATGCAGGTGATCGCGGAGGGGCTCACGGAGTGGGGCGTCCTCAAGAGCCCGGAGGGCGACTTCCACCGGCGATACACCCTGTGCAGCAGCGGGCACATGCTCGGGCTCGACGTCCACGACTGCGCGCAGGCGCGGGCGGACGCCTATCTCGACGGGGTGCTGGAGCAGGGCCAGGTGCTGACGGTCGAACCCGGCCTCTACCTCCAGCCCGACGACGGGACGCTCCCGGCCGAACTGCGCGGGATCGGCGTGCGCATCGAGGACGACCTCGTCATCACGGACGAGGGGGCGCGGCTGATGTCGCAGGCGCTGCCACGCACCCCGGACGCGATCGAGGCATGGATGGGGGCGCTGACGGCGGGGCACTGATCCACAGTCAGGTCCGAGGTTCGGCGGGGGCGGACCTCTTCCCTCCGCGCAGTGCAATGTGAAATATTACTCTCGTGCCCACGAGGAACTCACCGGATCTCATCGTCGTCGGAGCGGGTGTGGTCGGCGCCGCCTGTGCCTACTACGCGGCCCGCTCCGGCCTCTCCGTCACTGTGATCGACCGCGGCCCCGTCGCGGGCGGCACCACGGGAGCCGGAGAGGGAAATCTGCTGGTCTCCGACAAGGAGCCGGGCCCCGAGCTCGAACTGGCCCTGCTGTCCACACGGTTGTGGCGTGAGCTGTCCGACGTGCTGCCGTCCCGTGTCGAGTACGAGGCGAAGGGCGGCCTGGTCGTCGCCTCCGGCGAGGCGTCCCTGGCGGTCCTGCGTGACCTCGCCGCGCGGCAGGAGCGGGCGGGAGTGAAGAACCAGGAGGTCGTCGGCGGCCGGCTCCGCGACCTGGAGCCCCACCTGTCCCCGGGTCTGGCGGGTGGCTTCCACTATCCGCAGGACGCCCAGGTGCAGCCCGCGCTCGCCGCGGCGCATCTGCTGCGCGCCGTGGGCGGGCAGGGCTCCGCCCGGGTCCTCCTGCGGCTGGGGGAGGAGGTCACCGGCGTGCTCAAGGGCCCGAGTGGCGAGGTACGGGGCGTACGGACGGCGGGTGGTGATCTGCACGCCCCCTGTGTGGTGAACGCCGCCGGCGCCTGGGGCGGGCAGCTGGCCGGGCTTGCGGGAGTGGACCTGCCGGTGCTTCCCCGCCGGGGCTTCGTCCTGGTCACCGAGCCGCTGCCGCGTGTGGTACGGCACAAGGTCTACACGGCCGATTACGTCGCCGATGTCGCCAGCGGCGCGGCGGCGCTCCAGACCTCCGCCGTCGTCGAGGGCACCCCGGCGGGGCCGGTCCTGATCGGCGCGAGCCGGGAACGGGTCGGCTTCGACCGCACCCTGTCGGTGGAGGCCCTGCGCCGCCTCGCGGTCCAGGCGACCTGCCTGTTCCCGGTGCTCTCCCGGGTGCGGGCGATACGGACGTACGCCGGTTTCCGCCCGTACCTGCCGGACCATCTGCCCGCGATCGGCCCAGACCCGCGTGTACCCGGCCTGCTGCACGCCTGCGGGCACGAGGGCGCGGGGATAGGGCTCGCCCCTGCCACGGGGATGATCGTCGCTCGCATCCTGTCCGGGACCGGACTCCCCATGGACATCGAGCCGTTCAGGCCGGACCGTTTCGAAACTGCAGCGCCCCGCCCACCGCGGAAGGAGACGTGCCATGACGCGTGACCGCACCCCCGCCGAACTCGTCGGCGCGGCCCCCGAGCCGCCCTCGTTCGAGATCACGTTCGACGGGCGCACGATCCCCGCGCTGCCCGGTCAGTCCGTCGCCGCCGTCCTCTGGTCGGCCGGCGTCCTTGCCTGGCGCACCACGCGCCGGGGCGGCCGCCCGAGCGGAGCCTTCTGCGGCATCGGCCATTGCTACGACTGCCTCGCCGTGATCAACGGGCGGCCCAACAGGCGGGCCTGTCTGGCGCCCGCCCGTCCCGGCGACACGGTCACCACTCAGGAAGGACACGGTCATGCCGAACTCGCCGTCTGACCGGGCCATCGGCGACCCGTCTGCCGCGGTGTACGACCTCGCGGTGATCGGCGCGGGCTGCGCGGGCCTCGCGGGTGCCGTCACCGCATCCGAACAAGGGCTCTCCGTCGCCCTGCTGGACACGGCGGGCCGGATCGGCGGCCAGTTCTACCGCCACCCCGCCCCGGCCCTCGGTGCGGTGCGCCCGGAGGCCCTGCACCACGACTGGTCCGCCTTCGCCGGTCTGCGCGGCCGCCTCGAGGCGAGCGACGCCGTCCATCTCCCCGGGCACCACGTCTGGACCGTGGAGCGGCAGGAGGGGGCGGACGCGCCGTGGACGGTGCACGCGGTCACCGGCGTGGACGGCGACGGCGAGCGCCCCGTGCGGGTTCGGGCCCGTGCGGTCCTGCTCGCGACCGGCGCGTACGAACGCCAACTGCCCTTCCCCGGCTGGACGCTGCCGGGGGTCGTGGGTGCCGCAGGAGCGCAGGCGATGCTGAAATCCGGGCTCGTCCTGCCCGGCAGGCGCGTCGTCGTGGCGGGCAGCGGCCCGCTGCTGCTCGCTGTCGCCGCCTCACTCGCCACGGCCGGGGCTCGCGTTCCCGCGGTGGTGGAGGCGGCCGGTTATCTCGGCTATGCGCGCCGGCCGGCCGTCCTCGCCGCCAACCCGCAGAAGCTGGCCGAGGCCGTGGTCCACGGTGCGGCTCTGCTCGGGCACGGCGTGCGGCTGCGCACCCGCAGCGCGGTGACCCGGGTCCACGGCACGGACCGGGTGGAGGCGGTCACCGTCTCCCGGATCGACCGTGACTGGCGGCCCGTACGGGGGACGGGCCGCCGGATCGTCTGCGACGCCCTTGCGGTCGGGCACGGTCTCGTCCCGCAGACCGAGCTCGCCACCGGCCTGGGATGCGCGATGCGGCGTACACAGGACGGGACGTACGCCCTGGCGCTGGACGCGCTGCAGCAGACCTCGGTGCCCGGTCTGTGGGCGGCGGGCGAGCCCGGTGGCATCGGCGGCGCGCAACTCGCCCGGGTGGAAGGCGAGATCGCAGGCATCGCGGTGGCCGCCCAACTGCGCGGCGGGCCCGGACCGGCGCGCGACGGGCGGGTGCGGGAGCTTCGACGGAGGCGTGAGCGCATGCGCGCCTTCGCCGGCGCCATGGCCGCGGTGCACGCGCCGGGGCCGGGCTGGGCCGAGTGGCTGGACGACGCAACGGAAGTGTGCCGCTGCGAGGAGGTGTCGGCGGGCGCCGTCCGTGAGGCGGTCGACGACTACGGCGCCCGTGACGCCCGCACGGTCAAGCTCCTCACCCGCGCGGGCATGGGCTGGTGCCAGGGCCGGGTGTGCGGGGCCGCCGTGACCTGCCTCGCGGCGGGGGAGGGCACCGGGTCCCGGCCGTCGTCTCCCGAGCGCAGACCGCTCGCGGTGCCCGTGCCCCTGGGCGTGCTGGGAGCCCTCGACGAGAGCGCGCCGGACGCCACGCCCACAGGCACGTCCGAACAGCCCGGCACCGCCCGTCCGGACGGCGCCGACGGCCCCGGCGACTGAGAGACGCGGCGCCCCTGCGGGTGTCGCCAACGGCTCGACCAGATGTCACACCTACAAAAGAGGTTCCCGCATGACCGCCACCAGAGCCACCCCCGCATGGACCGCCGACCGCCCCTGGCGCGGCATCATGGTCGCCACCGCTCTCCCCCTGCGCGACGATCTCTCCGTCGACCTCGACGCCTACGCCGAGCACGTCCGCCGGCTCGTCGACGAGGGCTGCGACGGCGTCGTGCCCAACGGTTCCCTCGGCGAGTACCAGACTCTCACCGACGACGAGCGTGCCCGTGTGGTCCGCACCGCCGTCGAGGCTGCGGGCGACGGCGCGCGTGTGATGCCCGGGGTCGCCGCCTACGGCAGCGCGGAGTCCCGCCGCTGGGCGGAGCAGGCAGCCGAGGAGGGCTGCGGAAGCGTGCTGCTGCTGCCGCCGAACGCCTATCGCGCCGACGAGCCGGCGGTGCGCGCCCACTACGCGGAGGTCGCCCGCGTGGGGGTGCCCGTGGTGGGCTACAACAACCCCGTCGACACCAAGGTCGACCTCACCCCCGACCTGCTTGCCCGGCTGCACGGCGACGGCAGCATCGTGGCCGTCAAGGAGTTCAGCGGTGATGTGCGCAGGGCCTACGAAATCGGCGAACTCGCCCCGGACCTCGATCTGCTGATCGGCGCGGACGACGTGCTGCTGGAGCTGGCCCTCGCGGGTGCGGTCGGCTGGATCGCCGGCTACCCGAACGCCTTCCCCGCCACCTGCGCCGAGCTCTACCACGCCGCCGTCTCCTGGCAGCTCGACACCGCAGTGCCCCTCTACAAGTCACTGCACTCGCTGCTGCGCTGGGACTCCAGGACCGAGTTCGTGCAGGCCATCAAGGTGTCCATGGACGTCGTCGGCCGCCGCGGCGGCCCCACCCGTCCGCCGCGTACGCCGTTGCCCGCCGCGGCGGCGGCCGCAGTGCGCGCGGCGACCGAGAAGGCCGTCGCCGACGGCCACCACTGACCAGATCCGCCTCGCAGGAAGGGACGTCCGTGCGGACCCGCCATGTCTTCCACGCCGTCGACACACACACCGAGGGCATGCCCACGCGCGTGATCACCGGGGGCGTCGGGGTGGTCCCCGGCGCCACGATGGCCGAGCGCAGGCTCCACTTCATCGAGCACCTCGACCGTCTGCGCACGCTCCTGATGTACGAGCCGCGCGGCCACGCCTCGATGAGCGGCGCGATACTCCAGCCGCCGACCCGCTCCGACGCCGACTACGGAGTGCTGTACATCGAGGTCTCCGGACTGCTGCCGATGTGCGGGCACGGCACCATCGGCGTGGCCACCGTCCTCGTCGAGACCGGCATGGTCACGGTCACCGAACCCGTCACCACCGTCCGCCTCGACACCCCCGCCGGGCTCGTCTCCGTCGACGTGCAGGTCGAGGACGGTGCGGCCAAGGCGGTCACGCTCACCAACGTCCCCGCGTTCTGCGCCGGCCTGGACCGCAAGGTGGACGTGGCGGGGCACGGGACGGTGACGTACGACCTCGCCTTCGGCGGGAACTTCTACGCCTTCGTCGAACTGGACTCGCTGGGGCTGCCGTTCGACCGGTCCCGCAAGGACGAACTGCTTGCGGCCGGACTCGCCGTCATGGACGCGATCAACGCCTCCCCGGACCGCCCCGTACACCCGGAGCAACCCGAGATCGCGGGGGTCAAGCACGTGTATCTCGCCGCCCCCGACTCTGACGCGCACCGCTCACGCCATGCCATGGCCATCCACCCCGGCTGGTTCGACCGCTCACCGTGCGGCACCGGCACCTCCGCGCGAATGGCGCAGCTGCACGCTCGTGGCGCATTGCCGCTGCACCGCGACTTCATCAACGAGTCCTTCATCGGTACCGAGTTCACCGGCCGGCTCGTGGCGGAGACCGAGGTCGGCGGCGTATCGGCGGTCGTGCCCCGTATCACCGGACGCGCCTGGATCACGGGCACCGCGCAGTACTTCCTCGACCCGGACGACCCCTTCCCCGGAGGGTTTCTCCTGTGACCACCGCCCCGGCCAGGGCGTCCCACGCGCCCCGGCCGACCCTTCCGACGTCCTGGTGCGGCTGTCCGTCCAGCCACCTGCGAAAGCAACGTGACATTGTACGCTGGTGATCCTCTCTCGGCCACGAGGGCACAGGGCGAAGGGAACACCACCACCATGGGCCACCTGAAGCAGCGCAACCTCATCACCGCCAGGGAGCGGCTGCGTGACCAGGTCGCTCACGCCCTGCGCGCCGCGCTCATCTCCGGCGAACTGCGTCCCGGCGAGGTCTACTCCGCGCCCGGCCTCGCCGAGGACTTCGGAATCTCCGCGACACCAGTGCGCGAGGCGATGCTCGACCTGGCCCGGGAGGGCCTCGTCGAGCCGGTCCGCAACAAGGGCTTCCGCGTCACCGAGGTCAACGAGCGCGATCTCGACCAGTACAGCGAGATCCGCATCCTGATCGAGGTCCCCATGGTCCGCCGGATCACCCGAAGTGCCTCCCGCGAAGACCTGGAGGCGCTGCGGCCGGTGGCCGAGGAGATCGTGCGTGCCGCGCGCGAGCACGACCTCATCGGCTATCTCGAGGCCGACCGCCAGTTCCATCTCTCTCTTCTCGCGCTCGCGGGCAACGACCGGCTCGTCGAGACCGTCGGCGATCTGCGCAAGCGTTCGCGACTGTACGGGCTGACCGCACTGGACGAGCGCGACCAGCTGATCCCGTCCGCCGAGGAGCATGTCGAACTGCTCGACCTGATGGTGGCGGGTGACGCGAAGGGCGCCGAGAAGTGCATGGCCCGCCACCTCGGACATGTGCGCTCGCTCTGGGCCGAGGGCGCGCAGGAGAAGGAGCGCCGGTCCGCCGCACCCGGCCCCAGGAGGCAGCTGGGCGCCGCCCGCTGAGCCTGGTCCGCAGACAGACCTACCGACCCGGGCCACCGCCCACCGGCCGCTCTACCGAGCGGGCCGCCGTTCCACCACGACCTCCAGCGGCGCCCGGAAGGACAACAGGCCGAGCATCGGCGGTCGTGCCCCTTCTGGCGTGAGTCGGACCTCCGGCAGTCGGCGGGCCACCGCCCGCAGGGCGATCGCCGCCTCCGTGCGTGCCAACGACGCGCCAGGACAGCGGTGGCGTCCGGCGCCGAACGCCAAATGCTGACGGACGTTCGCCCGGTGCGGGCACATCCGCTCGGGGTCGGCGAACACGGCCGGGTCCGAACCGCTGCCCATCAGCATGAGGAGCAGCTGCGCGCCCGCCGGGAGTCGCGTACCCGCCAGTTCCACCGGTCGTGCGGTGACCCGGCGCCAGGAGGTCACCGGCGGCTCGCGCCGCAGTACCTCCTCCACCCACGCCTCGGCCAGGCCCGGTTCCTGCGCCGGGCGCGGCCAGAGTCCCGGCTCGCCGAGCGCGCTGCGCAGCACGGTCGCGATCAGCTGACCGGTGGTGGACTGCCCGGCGATGAAGATGAAGAAGCAGGCACTGACCGCGGTCGCCGTGTCCAGCGGTTCTCCATCGGGCAGGCGATGGCGGGAGAGCGCTCCGACGAACGAGTCCGGCGACGACGTGGCAGCGGAACCGCGTACGGTCTGTGTCAGCCACTGGTGGAACTCGCCGACGAGGCGGGCCAGTTCAAGCTGCCGCTCGGCCGAGGGCCGGCCCCAGAACAGCTCCAGCGACGCGTCGCTCCAGCGGATCAGCGTGTCGGGCGTGACACCCCGGATGCCCAGCAGTTCCATCAGCACCCGGCACGGCAGGATCTGGGCATAGGAGGCGAAGAGGTCACAGCGCCCGTCGGCGCCGACCCGGTCCCGCGCCGCGTCCAGCAGCTCCTCGGCGCAGCGCTCGATCACCGGCACGGCGGCCGCGACCCGCCGGGCGTTGAAGAACCGGTTGACCAGCCGGCGAAGCCCGGCGTGACTGTCGGTGCCGTTGTTGGCCAGCGCGGGCGGGAGCGTGAAGCCGGCCCTCGCGAGCGTCCGCAGGACGGCGACAGGCAGCGGGGCGAGCGCGTGCTGCGCGTTGTCGGGCAGGAAGACGGCGGGTTCGGCCAACACCCGGCGCACGTCCTGGTGGCGGCTGACCAGCCACAGCCCCGTCGCCTCGTCGTGGTGCACTGGCGCCTCGGCGCGCAGGACGTCCAGCCACGGGTAGGGGTCGCGTACGAAGCCCTCGCCGAGCAGGTCGAACCGGTCATCCGCCGGATCGAACCGGTCATCCGCCCCCGGAGCGTCCCCGGTCCGCGTCGCGTGCGCCGAACCTCTCCGATCAGGCATGTCGGCCACCTCGGGTGCCGCCACCGCGGTGTCCGAGGTCCGCACGTACGGGGCCGGAAAAGTCACGCGCGGACGTTAACACGCACCGTCTGCCGTCCTCGCCCGCATGTGCCCGGTATCACGCACCGGGCATGGGATCCGCCCGGCCCGGCCCGCTCCATCCGGCCCGCGCCGCCCCCGCCGCCCGCCCGTGCGGCGGGGCGTGGCGCGCGTGAGCCGTGTCTCACCGGAGCGGCCACGGCTTGCCTATGCAACAAGTTGCATAGCAGGATCGCCGTATGGCGCTCGAACACGCGATCCTCGTCTCCCTGCTGGAGAAGCCGGGCTCCGGGTATGAGCTGGCCCGGCGGTTCGAGCGGTCCATCGGCTACTTCTGGACGGCCACCCACCAGCAGATCTACCGCGTCCTCAAGCGCATGGAGGCCGACGGATGGATCGATGTGCGGGAAGTGGCGCAGCAGGGCCGGCCGGACAAGAAGGAGTACTCGGTCTCGGTGCACGGCCGGTCCGCCCTGGGTGAGTGGCTCCACGAGCCGATCCAGCCGGAAAGCGTTCGGCACGAGCTCGCCGTGAAGATCCGCGGGGCGGCCTTCGACGACCCGCACGCCCTGATCGGCGAGGTCGAGCGGCATCAGCGGATGCACCGGGACCAGCTCGAGCACTACCTCGCCGGCGAGCGACGGGACTTCGGGCGGAGTGAACCCGCCGCGTCCGGCGGCCAGGCTGTCGACGACCGACCCCCGGGCGGTCAAGCTCCCGACGCCGGGCGGGAGTTGCAGCATGCCGTCCTCCGCGGCGGGATCGCGTACGAGCGGATGATGATCGCCTGGCTCGACGACGTACTGGCCACCCTGCGCCGCCTCGACCGCGACCGATGAAGGCGTCCGTAGCCCACGCACTTACCCCCCGGGCCCTCGTCGGCCCGCACCACCCCTCTTCCTGCCCCTCGACACCCCGAGCCGGAAAGGCACCCCTCATGGCTGACCCGCTGCTGTTCAACCCTCGCACCTACGACCCCGCGCACTTCGACCCGGAGACCCGCAGGCTGCTGCGCGCCACCGTCGACTGGTTCGAGGCGCGCGGCAAGCGCAGGCTGATCGAGGACTACCGCACCCGCGCCTGGCTCGCGGACTTCCTCGCGTTCGCCGCGGAGGAGGGGCTGTTCGCGACCTTCCTGACCCCCGCCGCCGAGGCCGGGGCGCAGCAGCAGGACAAGCGCTGGGACACGGCGCGGATCGCCGCCCTCAACGAGATCTTCGGCTTCTACGGGCTCGACTACTGGTACGCCTGGCAGGTCACCGTCCTCGGCCTCGGACCGGTCTGGCAGAGCGACAACGCCGCGGCCAGGACGCGTGCCGCCGAACTGCTGGACCAGGGCGAGGTGTTCGCCTTCGGCCTCTCGGAGAAGGCCCACGGCGCCGACATCTACTCCACCGACATGCTGCTGGAGCCCGACGGCGAGGGCGGCTTCCGGGCCCGTGGCTCCAAGTACTACATCGGCAACGGCAACGCCGCCGGACTCGTCTCCGTCTTCGGCCGCCGCACCGATGTCGAGGGCCCCGACGGCTATGTCTTCTTCGCCGCGGACAGCCGCCACCCCGCCTACCACGTCGTGCAGAACGTGGTCGACTCCTCCAAGTACGTCAGCGAGTTCCGGCTGGCGGACTATCCCGTCGCCCCCGAGGACGTGCTGCACACCGGCCGTGCCGCCTTCGACGCCGCGCTCAACACCGTCAACGTCGGCAAGTTCAACCTGTGCACCGCCTCCATCGGCATCTGCGAGCACGCGATGTACGAGGCGGTCACCCACGCCCACAACCGGATCCTGTACGGCCGCCCCGTCACCGCCTTCCCGCACGTGCGCCGCGAGCTGGCCGACGCGTACGTCCGGCTGGTCGGGATGAAGCTGTTCAGCGACCGCGCCGTCGACTACTTCCGCTCCGCGGGCCCCGACGACCGCCGCTACCTGCTCTTCAACCCGATGACCAAGATGAAGGTCACCACGGAGGGCGAGAAGGTCATCGACCTCCTCTGGGACGTCATCGCGGCCAAGGGCTTCGAGAAGGACACCTACTTCGCCCAGGCCGCCGTCGAGATCCGGGGCCTGCCGAAGCTCGAGGGAACGGTCCACGTCAATCTCGCGCTGATCCTCAAGTTCATGCGCAACCACCTGCTGAACCCGGCCGAGTACGCGCCCGTGCCCACCCGGCTCGACGCGGCCGACGACGACTTCCTCTTCCGGCAGGGACCGGCCCGCGGCCTCGGCTCCGTACGGTTCCACGACTGGCGTCCCGCCTTCGACGCCTACGCCCACCTGCCCAACGTCGCCCGCTTCCGGGAGCAGGCGGAGGCGCTGTGCGAGTTCGTCGCCACCGCCGCCCCCGACGAGGAGCAGAGCCGTGACCTCGACCTGCTCCTCGCCGTGGGACAGCTGTTCTCGCTCGTCGTGCACGGTCAGCTGATCCTGGAGCAGGCCGGGCTGACCGGCCCGGACGAGGACGTGCTCGACGAGCTGTTCGCCGTCCTGGTCCGCGACTTCTCCGTGCACGCCGTCGAGCTGCACGGCAAGGACTCCGCCACGGCTCAGCAGCAGAGCTGGGCCATGGCCGCGGTCCGGCGCTCCGTCGTCGACGAGGGCCGGGCGGCGCGGGTGTGGGCGCGCGTCGAAGCCCTCTCGGGGGCGTACGAGATGAAGCCCTGACCCGGTAGCGGCAGCGGGCGGTCCGGAAGCGGCCGGCGCGGGTTCCGCCCGCACCGGCCGCCCGGCGTGACCGGCGGCCGTACGGTGTCACCGGCCCCGGCGCAGTTCCCTGACCACGGCGCGGGTGCATGCGACGGCGCCCCACAGCAGGAGCACGTTCGCCATCGACCCCAGGCCGAATGGCAGCACCAGGTCGAGCGCGGACGGTTCCTGATCCGTGGTGTCGGGTTCGGCTCCGAAGGCCGGGGCGAGGATGTGGAGCAGCAGGATCGCGACCAGGACCGAGCCCGGGAAGGTCGCCAACTGGAGTACTGCCGTGGCCGGTTCGGTGCGGCCGAGATGTTCCACGACCAGCGCGCCGGCCGCCACGAGGGCCAGGTAGCAGGCGGCCGCGGTGCGGCACGGCCCGACGCCGCGACACAGGGTGCAGGGACGGGACATGCGGGCCTCCGCGGGGGCATGGGGCGAAATGCCCGCGCACCGAGAAGCACGAGCTGGGCTTGCCATATTATTGAACATGTTCAAGTCCTGTGTCGCGCGGGGTCCGAGTCCAGGACGGAACGGTGCGGGCCGCTCGGCAAGTCCCAGCCGGGCTCGCCGCGGGGAGCGCCCGTCCTGGCGCACAGCGGCTTTGTCCTGGCCCTGGAGGAAGTGGGGGAAGTCGACGCCAAAGGGCTTACGGAGTCGCGAGAGGGCCGCTAACTTGCTTACGGGCCACCCAAGTTGCGGCCCAGAACGACCTGTCGGCGTGACGGCGCACGCCTGCGGTTTCACGACGTGGCCCTCCCCGGGGCCACTCGGGCACCCCCCACCTCTTTCGGGAGACACCTGTGCGCCCAAGGCTCTTAGGATTCCGACGGGCAGCGGCCGGCCTTCTCGCCGCCCTGCTCTCCGCCGCACTCTTCACTCCCGCCGCGCCCGCGGCCGCGGCGCCCGCACCACCCACTCCACCCAGACCGCCCGCGGCCCAGCAGGCCGCCGCCGAGGAGTTCCAGCAGGTCACGCTCGCCAAGGGCGTCGCCGAGACCGGCGAGCCCATGACGATGGCCGTACTGCCCGACCGGTCCGTGCTGCACACGTCGCGCGACGGCACCGTGCGGATCACCGACGCGGCCGGCACCACCCGGGTGGCGGGCAAGCTGGACGTCTACAGCCACGACGAGGAGGGTCTGCAAGGCGTCGGCGTGGACCCCGGCTTCGCCTCCAACCGGCACATCTACCTCTACTACGCGCCCAAGCTCACCACCCCGGCCGGCGACACCCCCGGCGACGGCACGGCCGCCGACTTCGCCCCCTTCGACGGCGTCAACAGGCTCTCCCGCTTCACCCTCGCCGCCGACGGAAAGCTGGACACCGCCAGCGAGAAGAAGATCCTGGACGTCCCCGCCTCCCGCGGCATCTGCTGCCACGTCGGCGGCGACATCGACTTCGACGCGCAGGGCAACCTCTATCTGACGACCGGCGACGACACGAACCCCTTCGCCTCCGACGGCTACGCGCCGCTCGACGAACGCGCCTCGCGCAACCCGGCCTACGACGCCCAGCGTTCCAGTGCCAACACCAACGATCTGCGGGGCAAGGTGCTGCGGATCAAGGTCGCCGCGGACGGCTCGTACACCGTCCCCGCCGGCAATCTCTTCGCCCCCGGCACCGCCAGGACCCGGCCCGAGATCTACGCGATGGGCTTCCGCAACCCGTTCCGGATGAGCGTCGACCAGCAGACCGGGACCGTCTACCTCGGCGACTACGGCCCCGACGCCGGCACCGCGGACGCGTCCCGCGGCCCCGCCGGACAGGTCGAGTTCAACCGGATCACCAAGGCGGGCAACTACGGCTGGCCCTACTGCACCGGCGCCAACGACGCCTACAGCGACTACGACTTCGCCGCCGGGACCTCGGGCGCCAAGTTCTCCTGCGCCGCCCCGAGGAACACCTCGCCGCGCAACACCGGCCTGACCGACCTGCCGCCCGCCGAGCCGGCCTGGCTGCCGTACGACGGCGGCTCGGTGCCCGAGTTCGGCAGCGGTTCCGAGTCCCCCATGGGCGGACCGGTCTACCGCTACGACGCAGGGCTCGACTCCCTGGTGAAGTTCCCTGAGGCGTACGACGGCGACTTCTTCGCAGGCGAGTTCGGCCGCAAGTGGATACGCCGCATCGAACAGAGCGGCGACGGCACGGTCCAGTCCATCAACGCCTTCCCCTGGAGCGGCACCCAGGTGATGGACATGGCCTTCGGCCCGGACGGCGCGCTGTACGTCCTCGACTACGGCACCGGCTACTTCAGCGGCGACGAGAACTCGGCCCTGTACCGGATCGAGCACGTCACCGGCGGCCGCTCGCCCCTCGCCCGGGCCAAGGCCGACCGCACCTCCGGGCAGGCGCCGCTGACCGTGGCGTTCTCGTCTGCCGGCAGCTCCGACCCCGACGGCGACACGCTGTCCTACGCCTGGAAGTTCGGCGACGGCGCCACGTCGAACGCGGCCAACCCCTCGCACACGTACACTGCCAACGGCCGCTACACCGCCGAACTGACCGTCTCCGACGGCACCGGCCGGACCGCCACCGTCTCCGTACAGATCACCGTCGGCAACACCGCCCCCACCGTGCGCCTCGAACTGCCCGCCGACGGCAGCATCATCGACCCCGGCGCCGCCGTGCCGTTCCGCGTCACCGTGAGCGACCCGGAGGACGGCGCCGTCGACTGCTCCAGCGTCAAGGTGACCTTCATCATCGGCCACGACAGCCACGGCCATCCGCAGACCTCCGCCACCGGCTGCTCCGGGACCGTGCAGACCATCGCGGACGGCGAGCACGACCCGAACGCGAACATCTTCGGCGTCTGGGACGCGGAGTACACCGACAAGGGCGCGAACGGGCAGCCCGCCCTCACCACCCACGACCAGCACATCAGCCAGCCCACCCACCGCCAGGGCGAGCACTACGGCGACTCTGCCGGCGTGCAGGTCGTGAGCCACGCGGCGGCGCACGGCGGGAAGACCGTCGGCTACATCGACAACGGCGACTGGATCTCCTTCAAGCCGTACGTCCTCGGCAACGCCACCCGCTTCACGGCCCGCGTCTCCTCCGGCGGCTCCGGAGGCATCGTCGAGGTACGCGCCGGGTCACCCACCGGCACGCTGCTCGGCACCGTGACCGTGCCGGTGACCGGCGGCTGGGAGACGTTCGAGGAGGTCGGCACCGCACTGTCGAACCAGCCGTCCGGCACCACGACCCTGTACCTGGTCTTCAAGGGCGGCAGCGGCTCCCTGTTCGATGTCGACGACTTCCACTTCACCACCTCGGCCACCGGGGCCCGGACCGGCGAGATCAAGGGCGTCAACGGCAAGTGCCTCGACGTCGCCGACGGCGCGACGGCCGACGGCACGCAGGTGCAGCTCTGGACCTGCAACGCGACCGCCGCCCAGCGCTGGACGGTGCATGGCGACGGCACGCTGCGCGCGCTCGGCAAGTGCCTCGACGTGAGCGGCGGAGGCAGTGCCGACGGTACGAAGGTGCAACTGTGGACGTGCAACGGAAGCGGCGCCCAGCAGTGGTCCGCGCAGGCCGACGGATCGGTGCGCAACCCGCAGTCCGGCAAGTGCCTCGACGCCGAGGGCAGCACCTGGAACGACGGCACCAGGGCCCATCTGTGGACCTGCCACACCGGCCCCAACCAGACATGGACCCTGCCCTAGCAGGAAGGAGGCGACACCGACATGAGACGACACCTCATCACCCGCACCGGGGCCCTGCTCGCCGGGCTGCTCCTGTGCGCCGGCACCGCGCCCGCCGTGGCGTCCGCCGCTCCCGTTCCCTCGGAGACCGCCCCCGGCTCCGCCGTGCGGACGGCCGCCGACGACCCCGCGTACCGGGTCCTCGCCTTCTCCAGGACGGCCGGCTTCCGCCACTCGTCGATCGACGACGGGCTCACCGCCCTGCGCGAACTGGGCGGCGCCCACAACTTCACCGTGGACGCCACCGAGGACCCGACCGCCTTCACCCCGGCCAACCTCGGCAGATACCGGGCCGTGGTGTTCCTCTCCACCACCGGCGACGTGCTGAACGGGACGCAGGAGACGGCGTTCGAGCAGTACATCCGCGGCGGCGGAGGCTACGTCGGCATCCACGCCGCCGCGGACACCGAGTACGACTGGCCGTTCTACGCCGGACTGGCCGGCGCGCTGTTCCACTCGCACCCGCACAACCAGAGCGCGACGGTACGCGTCGAGGACCGCGCCCACGACGCCACCGCCCACCTCGGCAGCACCTGGCAGCGGTTCGACGAGTGGTACAACTACCGGTCCAACCCCCGCACCACCGCGCACGTCCTCGCCTCGCTCGACGAAGGCAGCTACTCGGGCGGCAACATGGCGGGGGACCACCCCATCGCCTGGTGCAAGGACTACGAGGGCGGCCGGGCGTTCTACACGGGCGGCGGCCACACCGACGAGTCGTACACCGAGCCCGCGTTCCGCCGGCATCTGCTCGGCGGAGTCCGGTGGGCGGCCGGGATGACCGAGGCCGACTGCCGGCCGGAGACCGGATACACCGCGCTCTTCGACGGCAGCGGGACGGCCGGCTGGGAGCAGGCGGGCCCCGGCTCGTTCTCCCTGGCCGACGGCACCCTCACCTCCCAGGGCGGCCTGGGAATGCTCTGGCACTCGGCCCGTGAGGTGACCGGCGACTACTCGCTGAAGCTGGACTGGCGGATGGACGGCGACGACAACTCCGGCGTCCTCATCGGCTTCCCCGCGTCCTCCGACCCCTGGTCTGCGGTGAACAACGGCTACGAGATCCAGATCGACGCCACCGACGCCGCCGACCGGACCACGGGCGCGGTGTACGGCTTCAAGTCCGCCGACATCGCCGCCCGCGACGCCGCCCTGAACCCTCCGGGGGAGTGGAACACCTACGAGATCCGGGTCACCGGCGAGCGTCTGGAGGTCTTCCTCAACGGCAGGAAGATCAACGACTTCACCAACACCGACCCGGCCCGCAGCCTGCGCCAGGGCCACATCGGCATCCAGAACCACGGCGACGGCGACCAGGTGTCCTTCCGCAACATCCGCCTCGCCGCCGCGGGCACCGGCTCCGGAACCGGCGAGATCCGAGGGGTGAACGGCAAGTGCCTCGACGTCGCCGACGGCGGCACGGCCGACGGCACGCAGGTGCAGCTGTGGAGCTGCAACGGGAGCGCCGCCCAGCGCTGGACGGTGCCCGGTGACGGCACGGTGCGCGCGCTGGGCAAGTGCCTCGACGTGAGCGGTGGGGGCAGCGCAGACGGAACCAAGATCCAGCTGTGGACCTGCAACGGGACCGGCGCGCAGAAGTGGTCGGCGCAGGCCGACGGCTCGGTGCGCAATCCGCAGTCGGGCAAGTGCCTCGACGCCGAGGGCGGCACCTGGAACGACGGCACCTGGGTCCATCTGTGGACCTGCCACACCGGCCCCAACCAGAAATGGACCCTGCCGTAACGAGTCGTACGGAGCCGTGAGGAGTCCGCAGCCGCATCCGCCCGGGCCCGCACGCGGGGCCCGGGCGGACCTCTGACCCGGGGGCGCGACCGGCGGGCGCTGCACGCCGGGCGTGGCAGGTGTAGAGAGGAGGTGTGCCGCAGCGCCTCGAAGGACTTCGCCCGTCGGCGCGAGCGGGCCGGGCGATGGTGGCCGTCCCGATCGCGCTGATGGTGGCCGTCGTCGTCATCGACGTTCTCGCGCCGCCCGACATCCACCTCGGCCCCCTGCTGGTCGCCGCCCCGGCGATCACCGCGTCGTTCGCCGGCGCCTGGACGACGGGGCTGGTCGCGGCCCTCGCGGTGGCGGCGCAGGCGTTCATCGCCGTCCTGCGCGACCGGGACGAGCTGTTCTCGGCGAACCACCAGGCGCAGATCGCCGCCCTGGTCCTGGTCGGATCGAGCCTCGTGATCTTCTGTGTGCTCCGGGAGCGCCGCGCCAGAGAGCTGATACAGGTGCGATACGTGTCAGAGACCGCCCAGCGCGTCGTCCTGCGGCCGCTGCCCAAGCACATCGGACCGCTGCGCGTCGCCTCGCTCTACCTCGCCGCCGAGGCGGAGGCCCAGATCGGCGGCGACCTGTACGCGGCCGCACGCACCGGCTCCGGCACCCGGCTGATCGTGGGGGACGTACGGGGCAAGGGGATGACCGCGGTCGGTGACGCGGCGCTGCTGCTCGGCGCCTTCCGGGCCGCCGCCCACCGCCGGGCGACACTGCCCGAGCTGGTGACGTATCTGGACGGAAGCGTGTGCTGGGACATGGCGGAACCGGGAGAGACGGACCGGTCCGGCGAGACCTTCATCACCGCCGTGATCCTGGACATCCCCGACCACGACCTGACGGTCGACATGGTCGACTGCGGACACCCGCCGCCGGTCGTCCTGCGCGACGGCCGCGTCAGGACCATCGACGCCGACCAGCCCGCGCCTCCGCTCGGCCTGGGCGACCTGGCGCACCCCCGCTACCACGTCGAGACCTTCACGTTCGAGCCCGGCGACCTCCTGCTGCTCTATACCGACGGGGTACTCGAGGCCCGCGACTCCACCGGCGCCTTCTACCCGCTCACCGAACGCATCTCCGGCTGGACCGGGAGCGACCCGGACGCGTTCTTGCGCCATCTGCGGCGCGACCTCCTGGACCATGTCGGCGGCCACCTGGGCGACGACGCCGCGATGATCGCCATCGAGCGCCCGCTCCCGTCCTGACCGTCTTGACGGGCTGCTCCGGGCACACGTGACGGCGACTCCGCCGGCCCGCAGGCCGACGGAGTCGCGCGGGGCTCGCGCCGGGCGCGGTCAGGCGCCGACGTAGGCCGCGAGGTGCTCGCCGGTGAGGGTGGAGCGGGCGGCGACCAGGTCGGCGGGGGTGCCCTCGAAGACGATGCGGCCGCCGTCGTGACCGGCGCCGGGGCCGAGGTCGATGATCCAGTCGGCGTGCGCCATGACCGCCTGGTGGTGCTCGATGACGATCACCGACTTGCCCGAGTCGACGAGCCGGTCGAGCAGGCCGAGCAACTGCTCGACGTCGGCGAGGTGGAGGCCGGTGGTCGGCTCGTCCAGGACGTACACGCCGCCCTTGTCCGCCATGTGCGTGGCCAGCTTCAGCCGCTGCCGCTCGCCGCCCGACAGCGTGGTCAGCGGCTGCCCGAGCGTGAGGTAGCCGAGCCCGACGTCGTCCAGCCGCTCGAGGATCTTGTGCGCCGCCTTGGGGTATCCCCCGCTCGAAGAGCTAGGGGAAGTGTGCGCCTCGCCGGCGCCGAAGAACTCCTCCGCCTCCGCGACCGACATCGCGAGCACCTCGCTGATGTCCTTGCCGCCGAAGGTGTACTCCAGCACCTCCGCCTGGAAGCGTTTGCCCTCGCACTCCTCGCAGGGGTTGGTGACACCGGCCATCATCGCCAGGTCGGTGTAGACGACGCCCGCGCCGTTGCAGTTGGGGCAGGCGCCCTCCGAGTTGGCGCTGAACAGGGCCGGCTTCACACCGTTGGCCTTCGCGAACGCCTTGCGGATCGGGTCGAGCAGTCCGGTGTACGTCGCCGGGTTGCTCCGCCGCGAGCCCTTGATCGCCCCCTGATCGACGGAGACGACATCCGCCCCGGCCGGAACCGACCCGTGGATCAGCGAACTCTTGCCGGAGCCGGCGACGCCGGTGACGACGCACAGCACGCCGAGCGGGACGTCGACGTCGACGTTCTTCAGGTTGTGCGTCGAAGCGCCGCGGATCTCCAGCGTGCCGGTCGGCTTGCGGACGTCCTCCTTGAGGGTGGACCGGTCGTCGAGGTGGCGGCCGGTGACGGTGTCCCCGGCCCGCAGCCCCTCGACGGTGCCCTCGAAGCAGACGGTGCCGCCCGCCGTACCGGCGCCGGGTCCGAGGTCGACCACATGGTCGGCGATCGCGATCGCCTCCGGCTTGTGCTCCACGACGAGGACCGTGTTGCCCTTGTCCCGCAGCCGCAGCAGCAGCTTGTTCATCCGCTGGATGTCATGGGGGTGCAGGCCGATCGTCGGCTCGTCGAAGACATAGGTCACGTCGGTGAGGGAGGAGCCGAGGTGGCGGATCATCTTGACGCGCTGCGCCTCGCCGCCCGACAGGGTGCCGGCCGGCCGGTCGAGGGAGAGATAGCCGAGGCCGATCTCCACGAACGAGTCCAGGGTCCGCTGCAGCGCGGTGAGCAGGGGCGCGACCGACGGCTCGTCGAGGGCGCGGACCCATTCGGCCAGGTCGCGGATCTCCATCGCGCAGGCGTCGGCGATGGAGATCTTCTTGATCTTCGAGGACCGGGCGCCCTCGCTGAGCCGGGTGCCGTCGCACTCGGGGCAGGTGGTGAAGGTGACCGCCCGCTCCACGAACGCCCGGATGTGCGGCTGCATCGCCTCCTTGTCCTTGGACAGGAAGGACTTCTGGATCTTGGGGATCAGACCTTCATAGGTGAGGTTGATGCCGTTGACCTTCACCTTGACCGGCTCGCGGTAGAGGAAGTCCTGCATCTCCTTCTTGGTGAACCTGCGGATCGGCTTGTTCGGGTCGAGGAAGCCCGACTGCGCGTAGAGCCCCACGGTCCACTGGCTGTCCGACTTCCAGCCGGGGATGGTGAACGCGCCCTCGGCGATCGACTTGGAGTCGTCGTAGAGCTGGCTGAGGTCGATGTCGGACACCGAGCCCCGGCCCTCGCAGCGCGTGCACATGCCGCCGGTGCGGTGGAACGTCGCCTTCACGGTCCTGGTCTTGGCGTCACCGCGATCGACGGTGATCCCGCCGCTCGCCCGGACGGACGCGGTGTTGAAGGAGTACGCGCTGGGCGGGCCGATGTGCGGCCTGCCGAGGCGGCTGAAGAGGATGCGCAGCATCGCGTTGGCGTCGGTGGCGGTGCCGACAGTCGAACGGGGGTCGGCGCCCATCCGCTGCTGGTCGACGATGATCGCGGTCGTCAGCCCGTCGAGTACGTCGACCTCGGGCCGCGCCAGCGTCGGCATGAAGCCCTGCACGAAGGCGCTGTACGTCTCGTTGATCATCCGCTGCGACTCAGCGGCGATCGTGCTGAACACGAGCGAACTCTTGCCCGAGCCGGAGACGCCCGTGAACACCGTCAGCCGGCGCTTCGGGATCTCGATGCTGACGTCCTTGAGGTTGTTCACGCGTGCTCCGTGCACGCGGATCAGGTCGTGGCTGTCGGCAGCGTGCGGCGCAGGCGACTGCTGGTCCGTCTTCGTGGCCTTGCTCATCGTCTCTCCATCCGTGGGGCGGGCCCGCCTGCGCGGCCTCCGCCGTCGTCGCCCGGCTCGATCCGACCAAGCTTCGATCCATACGTCCGGCTGCCCTCCGTCGCCGCGGCCGTCAGCAGTGCCCCGCCGCCCCCGTCGAAGGACAGCGGCACCCTATCCGGCCCCACTGACAGCCGAGGCGCCGTGCACCGCGACCTCATGGCGGCAAATGAAGGGGTGAAGTCCATGCCCGACCACGCTATGCGCGGCCCCGCCCCGGGCGCTTCTCGATTACTGACCGGTCCTGTCCCGGGCCACGCACACATGGCCGGCCGCCCGTGCGGGCGGCCGGCCAGGGCGGTTCCGGTCAGAGAAGGTCGGCGCTGCTCGCCGGCTCCCGGCGGGGCTGGTCGTTGATGCGGTGGCGCTCGATGGAGGAGCGGCGGTAGACCTCTTCGCGCACCCGCTGTATCTCGCCGATCGGCCGGTGGTCCTCACGCGTGCGCCACGGTGTGATCGACGTTCCGTCCGCCGCCGTGAGGTTCTCCTCGCCGCCGATGTCCTGGCGCGGCAGGTCGATCCGGGCGACCGTGACCCACGGGGAGAGCCGCTCCGGCCACTGGACCGACGTGTTGTCCACGGGCATCCGCGCGAGATCGGCGTTGAGCTGGGCCTGCAGTTCGAAGGCGTGGTCGCGCTCGACGGCCTCCGCCACCAGCGTGTTGCGGAACGCCTCGCCGTCCGCCTGCACATCGACGTCGAGGTGCGCGACGGAGGAGACCGGGACCGTGCGGATCTTGGCGATGTGATCGCCGTACCGGAAGGCGCCCATGCTGTTGTACGTGTAGGAGAGCAGGTTCCGGCGCTGCACCTGGGTGAACGAGAGCATGGCGAACAGCTCGTCCCACAGCCACTCGTCCGCGCTCGCCAGCGTCCCGCGGCGGGTGAGGAATTCGCCCATCCACGACTTGCGCCGGGACGGATTCACCAGGGCGTCGGGCAGCTCGGCGAACAGGTCCTCGATGACCATGTAGTCGTACGCGGTGTTGGCGAAGAACACCGTGTTGTTGATCAGGTTCAGATCGAAGGTGCCGGTGTCGGACTCGTCGGCGAGCAGCGTCGTGCCGGGCACGCCGAACATCTTGACGCCCATGCCGCACGCCGCGCCGAGCAGCGAGTCGGCGCGGAGATGGCCGAGCCCGTTGGAGTAGCGCACGACCGCGTCGTACGTCGCGGGGGTGGCGAAGATGCCCTGGGCGTAGGGGGCCGGGACATCACCGATCGTGACCGTCGCCTTCATCAGGCCGTAGGTCTTGCCGTGGGCGGTGCGCACCGCGCGTCCCACGCCCTGCCGCTCCACGGACTCACGGGTGCGGCGGCCGACGGTGCTGACGACCTCGTCGAGTTCCTGCTGGTAGGTGGGGCGTTCGACGGGGGTGTACTGCTCGTACCGGACGAATTCCATCGCGGGTCTCTCCTCTTCGTGTTCACCGCTCGAGGCCGTGTTCTCCGTTCCCAAAGAAACATAGCGCACGATTCAATCGTGCACGATGTAACTGCTTGTGAGGAAGCCCACGAGAATGACGGAACTCCGGTCAGCCGGCGGGCGTACCCAGCCGGTCGGTCAGGGCGCGCAACTGGTCACGCAGCTGCGCCGCCTCCTCGGCCGTCAGCCCATAGGCCCGGCCCATCGACCCCGGCACCTCCTCGGCGCGCTCCCGGAGCGCCCGGCCCCGCTCCGTCGCATCGACCGTCACCACCCGCTCGTCGTCCGGCTGCCGCTCCCGGCGCAGCAGCCCCGCGCTCTCCAGCCGCTTGAGCAGCGGCGACAGCGTGCCGTAGTCGAGCCCGAGCACCCCGCTCAGCTCTTTCATCGGCACCGGACCGCGCTCCCAGACGGCGAGCATCACCAGATACTGCGGATACGTGAGGTCCAGCGCGGCCAGCACCGGCCGGTAGGCCGCCGTCACCGCCCGCGACGCGGAGTACAGCGCGAAACACAACTGGTCGTCGAGGGTCATGGACGCGGCCGGGGTGTCGTTGTCTGCCATGCCCCCATTCTCGCCAGCCGCTGAACCAGCCGCCGAACCCGTCACCGAACCAGCGCCGAACGAGTCGTCGCCCCGCGCCGGGCGGACGCGGGGCGACGGGAGGGGGAGGATCAGGCGGGGGTGACGTTCTCGGCCTGGGGGCCCTTCGGGCCCTGCGTGACGTCGAACTGCACCTTCTGTCCCTCGGCGAGTTCCCGGTATCCGGTGGTGGCGATGGCCGAGTAGTGGACGAACACGTCCGGGCCTCCGCTGTCCTGGGCGATGAAGCCGAAGCCCTTCTCAGGGTTGAACCACTTCACTGTGCCGGTAGCCATCGTGCTTGTTCTCCTTCGTGCGGACGCGGGAGCGGGCCCGCGTCGGGGGTGCGAGGCGATCGTCACGGCTGCGCGGCCCGCCGTGCAGCCGACACGCCCATGCACACGAGTGATCGTTTCATCGGGGGACGAAACGAGGAATCGAAAGGGAATCGACGGGCGGACCCGACGGCGGTGGCGCCCGCCGCCGTCAGGGCCGGGTCCGGGGCCGGACACGGCGGTGGGCAACGGCACCGGGTCCACGCCCGGCACCACGGTGTTGGACGCCGCGCCGATGCCTTCGACGGTCAGGGTGACCGTGTCACCCGGCTTCAGGGCGTCCGCTCGCCGCGCACGGCCCGAGGCCGACCCGCATCTCGGCGGACTGGAGGTCGCGGGCGCACCAGTTGTTGAAGCTCGTGTGGCCGACGATGTGGTCCCGCGCCTGCTCGGGGTCAGATCACGGCCCGGTCGGCCGACGACGGCCCGCGACCTCAAACTCGAAGTCCCCGTCAGCCGATCGTCAGCAGACCGGCGTCGAGGACCGCGCGGCGGAACGGGCTCGCGAGTTCGGCGAGGCGTTCGCAGTCGGTGTCACCGAGCGCGGCGTAGGCGGGCAGGGCCAGTCGGTCGGTGCGGTCCTCGATGTGCCTCCGTAGCCGCGCGCCCTCCGTGCTGAGGGACTCGCCGTCGAGAAGACCCCGCGTACGCAGGCGTTCCTCGGCGGCGGCCCACTCCTCCTCCGGCCAGGCGCGGCTCGCCTTGAGGAAGTCGACGGGGACGTCACCGGTGGCGGCGTGCAGGACCAGGGACTCCAGGGCGCCGACGCCCTCGCTCAGCAGACACGCGACATGGCCGTCGCCGCGGAACTCCCGGAGCAGCGTCTGCGCGTGCCACAGCTCCAGCACCGGCTCGTCCGGCCACGGCAGCGCGGCGTGCGCGGCGAACAGCGGGCGGCCCTGCACGTGGTCGCGGGCCGCCTCGGCCGCCCTGCGGGTCAGCGTCAGGACCTCGGGCAGAGCGGGGAGTTCGTGGACCTCCGCCCGTCGCAGGGCCTCCTGCGCGGCGGCGTGCCGCGCGTCCAGCACCTGCTGCGGCGTCGCCTTGTCCCAGACGCCGTCGATCGCCCGTCGTACGACAGCGGGGTTGAAATTGTAGAAGGTCGAGGCGACCAGCTCGGCGGAGGCCCGGCCGAAGGCGGCGCTCCGGGACGCGAAGTATCCGGCGTGGGCGCCCAGTCCGAGGTCGGTGTACCGCTGCCGTGCCTCGGGGACGAAGTAGATCATGGCGTGCAGGGGTTCGAGCCGGCGCCAGGCTTCTCGTGCGCTCTTCATCTCAGGTCACCTTCTCCGGGAGTCGACGGACGGGGACTTCGCTGTGGTTCCGGTTTCGCCGTGCGCCCTCAGGTGGCTGAGCAGCAGGGAGTTGAGCGTCTCGGGCGCCTCCTCCAGGACCCAGTGGCTGACGCCGTCGAGCGTCTCGAACCGGTACGGCCCGCTCACCCACTGCCCGGTCTCCCGCGCGGCCGCCGGGCCGAACGCGCTGTCCCGGGTGCTCCACACGTACAGCGTCGGCACGTCGACGACGCCGATCGCGCCGTCGGGGCGGCCCGCCCGGTACCAGTTCAGCGCCGCGGTGAGCGCGCCCGGCCGGGACAGGTGCCGCACGTAGGCGTCCGCGCTCTCCTGCGGGACCTTTCCGGCGTACGAGGCGCGCAGTTCCGCGGCGTCGGCCGCGAGCATCCGCTCCTCGGTCGCGGGCGTCTCGCGCCAGTCGATCATGTAGCGGGATCGTTCGCGCTGGTCCTCGTCGGTCCGCAGGGCCGTGGCCAGAGCGCCCGGGTGCGGGGTCGACACCACCGTCAGGGTGCGTACGCGGCCGGGGTGGGCGTCGGCGGTCCACCACGCCACCGCGCCTCCCCAGTCGTGGCCGACCAGGTCGAACGACGCCCAGCCCAGCTCCTCCGTGATCGCGACGACGTCCTCGACCAGGGCGCCGACGCGGTAGTCCTCGGGCCGCTCCGGGCGGGCCCCGGGGGAATACCCGCGCTGGTCGGGCGCCACCACCCGGCAGCCGCTCGCGGCGAGCGCCGCGAGCTGCCGTTTCCACACGAGCCGCGTCTGCGGAAAGCCGTGCAACAGCAGCACCGGGCGGCCGTCGGACGGACCCGCCGCGGTCGCGTCGAACACGCCCGCGGCAGTGGAGATACTCAGCTCGGTCACGACCCACCCCTTCATACCGACTGGTCGGTCAGCCTCCAGTCGGGGCATTGGATTGTCAAGGCCGGACATCCCTCAATCGGGGTCGCGCGCCGCGTGTTTGGCCGGACTGGGCGCCAGGCGTAGCGGGTCCGCGGCCCGCAGGCTGCCGCGCCAGGCCCCGCGAGGCTGCGGTTGAACATGAGGCCGGATTCAACTATAACCGTGAGGCATGGACAGCGTGGCGTGAGGCCGGCGGAGAGCCGGTCGTGAGAGAGGGCGTGGGCACTGTGCCGGACGTAGCGGAAGAGACCCGGACCGCGGTCCTCGTGGACTTCGGCGGGGTGATCACATCCAGCGTGCTGCGGGCCTTCACCGACTTCGGCGCCTCGCTCGGCGGCGACCCGCGCCTGCCGCTGGACCTCCTCGGCCGGGACCAGCCGTCACGCGCCCTGCTGGCCGACCACGAGTGCGGCCGCATCGACGCCGCGGCGTTCGAGCGGGGATTCGCCGAGCGTCTGCGCGCCCACGGCGCCGACGTGCGGGCGGAAGGACTCGCGGCGCGGATGCAGGCCGGCATGACGATCGACCAGGACATGCTGACCCTGCTCGGCGGTCTCCGCGCCGCCGGGTATCCCGTCGCGCTGGTGTCCAATTCGTTCGGCACCGGGACCTACGACGGCGTCGACCTCGCCGCCGTCGCCGACGTGCGGGTCATCTCCGCCGAGGTCGGGATCCGCAAGCCGTCCCGGCGCATCTACGCGATCGCCTGTGAACGCCTCGGCGTCGCCCCCGAAGAGGCCGTCATGATCGACGATCTGCGGCAGAACCTCGACGGAGCGGCACGGCTCGGGATCGGGGGAGTGCTGCACACCGGTGCCGCCGACACCCGCCGCCGGCTCGCCGAACGCTTCGGGATCACCCCCTGACCGGCCGGCCGGACCGGGGTGCGCGGGCGCCCTCCGCGTTCATGACTCCGGCGTCGGATTCAAGTAAGGTCCCGGGGATGGACACCACCGCGCTCGGGGAGAACGACAGCGAGCAGGCCCCGCCGATGGCGCCGCTCTCGTCCCACCGCGAGCCGCCGACGACGAAGCGCGGAGCACGCACCCGCGCCTCGCTGGTGAAGGCCGCGCGGAAGGTGTTCGAGCGGGACGGCTACCTCGACGCCCGGCTCGCCGACATCACCAAAGAGGCCCAGTGCGCGGCGGGTTCCTTCTACACCTACTTCACCAACAAGGAAGAGGTGCTCGCCGCCGTCCTCCTGGAGGCGCAGGAGGACATGCTGCACCCCGGCATGGGCCGGGTGGCGGGGGCGGACGATCCGTACGCGGTGCTCGAAGCGAGCAATCGCGCCTACCTCAAGGCGTACCGGCGCAACGCCAAGCTGATGGCACTGCTGGAGCAGGTCGCGCAAGTGGAGCCGGAGTTCCGCGAATTCCGCAGCCGGCGCACGGACGCCTTCATCCGCCGCAACGCCCGCGGCATCGCCGACCTCCAGGCGCGCGGGGTCGCGGACCGTGAGATCGACCCGATGATGGCCTCCCGGGCGCTGTCCGGCATGGTCAGCGTGATGGCCTACAGCGCTTTCGTGCTGGGCGAGAAGCAGGGGGAGGGTACGCCGGCGGAGTTCGAGGAGCTCGTGTCCACGGTCACCCGGCTCTGGGCGAACGCCCTGCGCTTCCCCGGCCACGCCTGACCCTGGCTGCTGCGGCCCTTCGGCGAACGCCGCCCTGGCGTCCGTCCCGCGGGCCTGCCCCCCGACTCCTCGTGCGCTCCCGGCCGTTGCCGTCCCTCTGAACCGGCTCACCGCGTGCCGCCGTGTGCCCACCACTTGAACTTGAAGTCGGATTCAATTACAACTGGGAGTCCACCACGGAGAGGGTTCCCTGTGAACGCTGCACAGAGAGTCGCCACCAACCCGGAAGGCGGAGACGGCGACGCGCCCGCCGAGCTCGTCCTCGCCGAACACCGCGGGCCCGTGCTGGTGCTCACCTTCAACCGCCCCGCCAAGCTGAACGCCTGGACCGACGAACTCGAGAACCGCTACTTCACCCTCCTCGACGCCGCAGAGGACGACCCGGACGTCCGAGCCGTCGTCGTCACCGGCGCCGGACGCGGCTTCTGCGCCGGCGCCGACCTCCAGCGGCTGCGGTCGGTCGGCGAAGTCGCAGAGGTCGCGGAGGTCGCCGGCACGGACATGGCGCGGCGCCGCCCGCGCGACCTGCCGCTGACCCTGCGCAAGCCGCTGATCGGCGCGGTGGGCGGCGTCGCCGCCGGTCTCGGCATGGTCGAGGCGCTCTACTGCGACGTCCGCTTCGGCTCGCCCGCGGCCCGGTTCACCACGGCGTTCGCCCAGCGCGGACTGATCGCCGAATACGGGATCTCCTGGCTGCTGCCCCGCCTGGTGGGGCACAGCAGGGCCGCCGACCTGCTGCTGTCGAGTCGCATGGTGGACGCCGAAGAGGCCTTCCGCATCGGACTCCTCGACCACCTGGTCCCCACCGGCAGCGTCGTCGACACCGCGGTCGCGTACGCCACCGATCTGGCGACGCGCTGCTCCCCGGCCTCCATGGCCACCATCAAGAGCCAGCTGCGCGACGACGCGGACGGCGCCTACGCCGATTCCGTGGCCCGCGCGGAAGCCGTCATGCTCCAGGCCTTCCGCGGCGCCGACTTCGTCGAAGGCGTGGCGAGCCATCTCGGCAAGCGCCCACCGAGTTTCCCCTCCCTACCCGTCAGGAGTTCAGATGTCCCTGTTTGAGACGTCGGACCGCGCCAAGAAGTACCAGGCGGATCTGCTCGAGTTCATGGACTCGCACATCTACCCTGCGGAGGCCGTCTACCACGAGCAGATGCGCGCCTCCGGCGACCCGCACTTCCACCCGCCGGTCCTGGAGGACCTCAAGGCGGCGGCACGCGAACGCGGGCTGTGGAACCTCTTCCACCCGCACCCGGAGTGGGGCCCGGGGCTGACGAACCTCGAGTACGCGCCGCTGGCGGAGATCATGGGACGCAGTCACATCGCCTCGGAGGCGTGCAACTGCAACGCTCCCGACACCGGCAACATGGAGGTGCTCACGCTGTTCGGCAGCGACGAGCACAAGGAGAAGTATCTGAGGCCCCTGCTCGACGGAACGATGGCCTCGGCCTTCGCGATGACCGAGCCGCGCGTCGCCAGTTCCGACGCCACCAACATCGAGCTGCGGATGGAGCGGGACGGCGACGCGTACGTGCTCAACGGCCGCAAGTGGTTCGCGTCCAACGCCCTGCACCGCAACTGCAAGGTGCTCATCGTCATGGGGAAGACCGACCCCGACGCCGCTCCGCACCGGCAGCAGTCGATGATGGTCGTCCCCATCGACGCCCCCGGGATCACGGTGATGCGCGGACTGCCGGTCTTCGGCTACCAGGACCGCGAGGGGCACGCCGAGATCGACTTCACCGACGTGCGGGTGCCGGCCAAGGACGTGCTCAAGGGCGAGGGTGAGGGCTTCGCGATCAGCCAGGCCCGGCTCGGGCCCGGCCGTATCCACCACTGCATGCGGGCGATCGGTGTCGCCGAGCGGGCGCTGGAGCTGATGTGCCGGCGCGCCCAGTCGCGGGTGACGTTCGGCAGTCCGGTCGCCGAACGGTCCAACATCCAGGACTGGATCGCGGAAGCGCGCATCGACATCGAGATGATCCGGCTGCTCACCCTCAAGGCCGCGTATCTGATGGACACGGTCGGGAACAAGGAGGCGCGCACCGAGATCGCGGCGATCAAGGTGGCCGCGCCGAACATCGCGCTGAAGATCGTCGACCGGGCGATCCAGGTGCACGGGGCGGCCGGGGTCACCGAGGACTTCCCGCTGGCCATGATGTACGCGCAACTGCGCACCCTGCGCCTGGCGGACGGTCCCGACGAGGTCCACAAGCGGGCCATCGCGAGGCAGGAACTGCGGCAGTACCGCGACACCGCCGCGGCCGTGGCGGGCTGAGAGGACGTCGCCGGCCCGGCGCGAGCCGGGCCGACGGCGGGTGGATCAGCGGCGCGGCTCGGCCAGGACGGCCTTGCGGTGGCTGAAGGTCTCGATGGAGTACCGGCCGTGGTAGCTGCCCATGCCGCTCTCGCCGACACCGCCGAACGGCAGGTCGGAGACGGTGAGATGGGCCAGCGGCAGGCCGAACCCGAGGCCGCCGGAGGAGGTTTCGGCCGCGAGCCGTTCCCGGGTCGTCTCCGACTCGGTGAACGCGTACAGGGCCAGCGGCTTGTCGCGGTCGTTGATGAAGGCGATGGCCTCGTCGAGCCCCGACACCTCCACGATCGGGAGGATCGGGCCGAAGATCTCCTCCCGCATGACGGGGGCGTCCGGCGACACCCCGGCCAGCACGGTCGGCGCGATGTACTTGGTCGCGCGGTCGTGCTCGCCGCCGACGACACGGCGGCCGGACGCGAGGAGGGCGGTCAACCGGTCGAAGTGGCGCTCGTTGACGATCCGGCCGTACTCGGGGGACGCGGCGGCGTCCGCTCCGTACAGGCCCTCCACCGCCCTGGCCAGCGCGCCTTCGAGGGCCCGTGCGGTCCCGGGGTCGGTGAGGACGTAGTCGGGCGCGACACAGGTCTGCCCGGCGTTGAGGAACTTCCCCGCCGCCAGGCGGGCGGCGACGGCGTCGGGATCGGTGTCCCGGTCCACGAACGCCGGTGACTTTCCGCCCAGTTCGAGGGTGACAGGGGTGAGATGCCGGGCGGCCGCGGCCATCACGACGCGGCCGACGGTGCCGTTGCCGGTGTAGAGGATGTGGTCGAAGCGCTGCTCGAGCAGGGCGGTGGTCTCCGGCACCCCGCCCTCGACCACGGCGACCGCGTCGGTGTCGAGATACCGGGGCAGGAGACGCGCGACGGCGGCGGACGTGGCCGGGGCCAGTTCGCTGGGCTTGGCGACCACCGCGTTGCCCGCGGCCAGGGCGCCGGCCACCGGGGCGAGCAGCAGTTGCAACGGGTAGTTCCACGGGGCGACGACCAGCACCACTCCCAGCGGGTCGTACTGGGTCCACGCGCTCGCCTTCCCCAGGAACGCGGGCACCGGGGCCGGTTCGGGGCGCAGCCAGCCGTCGAGGTGCTCCAGGGTGTGGTCGATCTCGCGGATGACGAAGTCGATCTCCGTGCGGTACGCCTCGGTCCGGCTCTTTCCCAGGTCGGCGTGGAGCGCCGCGGCGAATGTCTCCCCGTGCTCGGTGAGCAGGGTGCGCATCCGCCGCAGCTGTCCGGTACGCCAGTCCACGGGCCTGGTGGTGCCGGTGCGGAAGGTGGCGCGCAGCCGGGCGACGAGCTCGGCGGGCTGCGCGGGCGCGGTGGTGGTCAAGGCTTCCCTCACAGGTGCGGTGGGCGGACGGGGTGGCTTGCTCAGGCGACGGTGACGACGACCTTGCCGCGGGTGTGGCCCTCCTGGTTGAGCCGCTGGGCGTCGGCGGCCCGCTCCAGCGGGAACGCGGCGGCCACGTCCACCCGAAGCTGCCCCCGCTCGGCGAGGGCGGTCAGCGCCTCGAGGTCCCCGGCGTCGGGGCGGACGAAGACGTACCGGCCCCCGAGCGCGAGGACGGCGCCGTCCGCGACGGAGGCCAGGCGGCCGCCCTCGGCGAGCAGTTCGGGGGAGATCTTCAGCGCGTCGCCGCCGATCAGGTCGAGCACGGCGTCGACACCCTGCGGCGCCAGGGCGCGGACCCGCTCGGCGAGGCCCTCGCCGTAGGCGACCGGCTCGGCGCCGAGTCCGCGCAGGTAGTCGTGGTTGCGCTCGCTCGCCGTGCCGATGACGCGGGCGCCGAGCGCGCGGGCGATCTGCACCGCCAGGGAGCCGACGCCACCGGCCGCGGCGTGGACCAGCACGGTGTCGCCACTGCCGACGTTCAGGGCGCGGGTCAACGCCTGGTACGCGGTCAGACCTGCCAGCGGCAGGCCGGCGGCCTCCTCGAAGGAGAGGTTGGCGGGCTTGCGGGCGAGGGTGCGGACCGGGGCGGCGACGTACTCCGCGAAGGTGCCGCGGGAGACGAAGTCCTCCCGGGCGTAGCCGATCACTTCGTCACCCGGCGCGAACTCGGTGACCCCGACGCCGGCCTCCTCGACGACGCCCGCCACGTCCCAGCCCGGGATCACCGGGAAGACGGTGTCCATGACGCCGTCCAGATACCCGGCCTGGATCTTCCAGTCGACCGGGTTGACGGAGGCGGCCTTCACCCGGATCAGGACGGCGTCCGGGCCGAGCTTCGGGTCCGGGACGTCGCCGTATTCGAGGACGTCCGGGCCGCCGTAGGTGCGGTAGGTGATGGCCTTCATGGGGTGCTCCTTGATGCGGTGCGGTGGTGCGTACGCGGATGGGGGGGTCAGGCGGTGGCGGCGGCCGGCTCGGGGGCCGTCGCGGCGGCGGGCGGATGCTCCGTACGGGGCGCCTGCCGCCGCGGCTTGAGGCCGAACAGGGCGATGGCCAGGACGGCGGCGAAGGCGGCGCCGGCGATGGTGAAGCTCAGGGTGAACTGGCTCTCTGCGGGCAGCGGGGGCACTCCGGCCGGCAGGTTCTCGATGGTCCTGGAGACGAGCAGCGTCGTGATCAACGCGCTGCCGATCGAGCTGCCGACCGAGCGGGAGATGGAATTGATGCCGTTGGCGACGCCCGTCTGGTGGGGCGGCACCCCCGCGACGATCAGTGCGGGCATCGCGGCGTAACCGAGGCTGATGGCTGTTCCGACGGCCATTCCCGCGCCGACGACCGAGGCGGTCGAGGAGTGTGCGGCGGCCAGCCACGCGAAGCCCGCGATACCGGTCACCGCGCTCAGCGCGAGGGTGAGACGGGGGCCGATCCGGCGGATCAGCACGCCGCCGAACTGGGCGGCGACGAGGGAGGCGAGCGTACTGGGCAGCAGATACTGGACGGAGGCGCGCAGCACGGAGGCGCCGAAGCCGTAGCCCGCGACGTCCTGCGGGATCTGCGCCAGATAGGAGACGCCGAGGAACTGGGCGAACATCCCGAACCCGACGAAGAGGCCCGCGAGGTTGCTGAAGAGCACCGGGCGGTTGACGAACATCCTCATGTCGACCATCGGTTCGCGCACGCGGTTCTCGGTGAGCGCCCAGACACCGGCCATGACGACCGCCGCCGCGAAGCTGCCCAGGGTGCGGGCCGAGGTCCAGCCCCACTCGTGCCCCTGGGTGATCGGCAGCAGAAGCAGCACCAGGAACAGCGCGAGGGTGAGCGCGCCCGGCAGGTCGGTGCGGCCGCCGCTCTTGGCGCGGCTCGCCGGTACGAAGAGGACGACGGCGAGGAGCGTGACCAGCGCGAGACCGGCGGCCAGCCAGAAGACACGGTGGTAGTCGGCGTCCGCGCCGCGGGTCAGCAGTCCGGTGGTGACGAGCGCGAAGCCGCTGCCGAACGCCAGGGTGCCGCTGACCAGCGACATCGCTCCGGGCAGCCGGTGGGCGGGGATCTCCTCGCGGAGCACGGACAACGCTAGCGGGAAGATCGCCGTGGCGGCGCCCTGCAGGACCCGGCCCACGATCAGCCAGAGGAGCGAGTCGGTGGTGGCCGCCAGCACGGAGCCCGCGATCATCACCGCCAGCACGCCGACGAGGGTCGGCTTCTTGCCGTGCTGGTCGCCCAGGCGGCCGAGCAGGGGCGTGAAGACGGCGGCGGAGAGCAGCGTCGCGGTCGTGACCCAGCTGACCTCCGCGGCACTGCTGCCGAGGCTGGTTCCGATCAGCCCGAGGATCGGGATCACCAGCGTCTGCATCATCGACACGACCATGGCGGCGAGGCTCAGGACGAGGACGACTGCGGTCTCATGCCGGTGTCGGCCGGGGGGCGGGGCGACGGCAGTGGTTCGGGACACGGGTGCTCACTTCGGGGCAGGGCGGGCGTGGGCCGGGGGAGCCCGGAGACGGGGGTTCGACCGGAACAGAAAAGTGCTTGATGAACTCAAGCAATGAGAAGGACCGTAGACGTCAATGGTTGAGGAAGTCAAACGTTGACTTTCACCTACACTGGAGCCATGTCCCGCACCCCCGCGCCGCACGCCGCCCCCGAGACCCCTGACCACAAGGGCGTCGACCCCACCCACGTCGACCTGCTCGAGCGCCTGGCGCGGGCCGCCGCCGGCTACTACCGGGATCTCACCGCGTCCGCCGCGGAGCAGGGGCTCACCATGACGCAGGCCAAGGTGCTGATCCTGCTGCGGCAGCCGCTGCCCATGCGGGCTCTCGCGGGACTGCTCGCCTGTGACGCGTCCAACATCACCGGGCTCGTCGACCGGCTCGAGGCCCAGGGGCTGGTCTCCAGGCACCACAACCCGGCGGACCGCCGGGTCAAGAACGTCGTCGCCACGGAGAAGGGCATGGAGGCCGTCCGCCTCGTCCGTGCGGGTATGCGCTCCACGTCGGCGGCGTTCGACCGCCTGGACGACGAGGGCCGCCGCAACCTCTACGAGCTGCTGGGGCGACTGCACCCGGAGGCCTGATCACGGCCGCGCGCCCGGAAGGTCAGGGCCTCCCCGCCTCCGGGGCGGGGAGGGCATCGGTGCTCAAGGCTCCTGTCTCGACGCGTCCTTGAAGCGTCCCAGCGCCTTGGTCAGCAGGCCGCGTGGGGAACCGGGGCCGGAGCCGGACGCCTTGGCGGCGGGCTCGGGGGACGACGGCCGCGGCAGGTTGTCCGGTCCGGTCACCTCGGCCAGTGCGGCCTGGGCCAGCTCGGCCGCCTCCCGGTACAGGTCACGGGAGCGGGTCATGGCCTCCAGCGCCTCGGCGTACGTGGCGACGAGCTCCCGGGCGTGGGCCAACTCCTCCTCCACGGTGAGCAGATGCCAGCGGTGCCGCAGGCTGTCCAGGGCCTGTTCCGCCTCTGCGGTCAAGGTCCGCGGCAGCTCGGCGAAGGCCGCCACCTTCTCGACGAGTTCCGTCGGCTCCGAGCCGTCCAGGAAGACGCTGCGGACGGTGAAGCGCTCCGCGTCGTACTCCGGGCGCGCCGGCGCCGAGGGCAGCACCACGGCGCCGCCCCGAGGCACCCGTACGTGCAGGTCCTTGATCGCCCAGTTGACGATCTGGAACTGCTCCGGCGCCGCCCGGTGCTCCACCACCCGATGGCGCAGGCTCGGCGGCAGAAACGATGTCACGGACCGGCGGCCGCGCGCGTCGGGGGTCATCGCCTCGTGCACGACGACGTGAATGTTCCAGCTCCCGCGGGCGCAGTCCCTGAGGAGACGGCGCATCTCCTTGTCGTCGGCCGGCAGCCGGTTGGTGGTCCGCAGACGCAGACCGCCGGCGGGGTCGTGGTCCCAGGCGACACGGTTGTTGTCCGGCCAGAACATCGTGGCGGGGGAAGGCCATTGCTGGTCCCACCTGCGTTCCGCCTCGGCGGCCAGCGTCCATGCGACGGCCTCGCCGTCACCCTGCCGCCCCTGGGTGTCGTAGCACCTCAGCTGGGCGCGCACGACGACATCCCCGGCGACGCGCCAGCGGGCCTCGAAGAGGCGGCGCGCGGAGGAGTCCGGCGCGGGCGGCGCGCTCCCCTGGGCGGGGAGCACGGGGGAGAGGCCGCCCACGCCGGGGGCGGAGGGTGTCGAGGGTCCGGTGGAGTCGGAGGGGCCTGCGGGGCCTGACGGGTCGAGATCGAGGAAGTCGTCGATGACCCCGGCGGCCTTGAGTGCGATGAGGTTGCGCCGGACGTCCTGCTCGGGGGCGGGCCCGAGGTGGCGCCCGTGCCCCAGCCACGTCGTGTCGGGGGCGGCGGTCGAGGAGATGCTTGTCTTTGGCATGGAGTCGTTCTCTGGGGCGGTCGCGGGCCGCTCCAGTATGGCCGGATGCGCGGCGGACGATGCGGCGAGGGGGACGGGGTCACCCGAAAGCTCCGGATGACCCCGATATCCGCGGCGCGAACAGCCACGGTCGGTTACGGCGCGGGCTCGTCAGTGCCGGCGGCGGGGTCGGAACCGGTGTGCTGGTGGGCGACGCCGGACGGCGGCCCGTAGAAGAAGGCGCGGACGCGGTACGAGGCCCGCTTCTCGTGGGGCAGGGTGACCAGGCCGAACGAGTTGACGTCCGGGTCGAGGACGGCGACCACCCGGAATTCCGGGCTGCCACCGGCTTGACCTCCAGCAGCTGCCCCTCTTCATCGGTGGCCCGGTCCGTCCAGCGGAACCGGATGCCGTTGGCGTGCATGACGACGGCGCTCAGGTCCGCCGGCGCGGCGGCGTCCTCCCCGCCGCCCCTTGTGACCGAGGTGGTGGCAGCCGGCTGCCCCGGAGTCGTCGTCGGCGCCGTCCAGTCGTGGTCGCTCTGCTGCGTCATCCCGTCGAACGACCCTTCGGGCAGGGTCACTTCGACCGCTTTCGAGACCGGACCGTAGAAGGCGCGGAGCCGGTAGAAGAACGGCGTGTCCGGAATCAGCTCGGGGTGGGTGTAGCTCGTCTGCCGGGGAGTCAGGAACTCCAGCGCGGTGTAGGGGCCCTGCCGCTCCGTGGCGAACTCGACGACGCGGCCGGCGGCCTTCTTGTCACGCGCCCGCCACTTCAGCCCGATGTCGGTCGGCGTCACCGGGACGGCCGAGAGGTCGTCGGCGGGAGGGGTGGCGTCCTGCTGCGGGGGTGCTCCGG
The DNA here is from genome assembly GCF_053591995.1 of Streptomyces sp. NPDC002835. Taxonomy (NCBI): domain Bacteria; kingdom Bacillati; phylum Actinomycetota; class Actinomycetes; order Kitasatosporales; family Streptomycetaceae; genus Streptomyces; species Streptomyces sp. NPDC002835. The sequence goes on from NZ_JBSFUW010000044.1 coordinate 45,282, forward strand.
GCTGCGGGTGCGCAGCTCCGGAGCACCCGGCCAGCGACCCCACGAGCATCAGAAACGCCGGGATCCAAGTTCTGGCGGTCATTACCTGCCTCGCGGGGGGTGGGGTGGGACGCGATCACGCGATGGTGACCTTTTGACGGTCCTTCTGGCGGGGCCTACTTGCGCCAGAACCGGATACCGCTCCAGTCGACTCTGACCGGCCCGCTGCCGCTGCTGGTGCGGTAGGCGCCGAACTTGTCGTAGAAGTCGCCGGACGGGCTGGAGACGCTGTGCCGCAGCGAGCCGTTGATGGCCACCGTCCGCCGCCCCCCGTACGCAGCCGCTGCGCGTCGCCGTCAGCCGGCTCACGGCGGACCTGGCCGACCTGCCCGAGCTGCGGTCGGACGCCGACGACGTGCTCCGGGTGAAGACCGGCGCCCCACAGAGCCCCCAGGTCGCCGCACTGACCGACGTCCATGCCCAGGTGCTCCTGGCCCACCTCTCGGACGCCCTGGACCGCCGGCCGCGGCTGCGGCACCCCGGCGTCCAGGCGATGCTCGAACACGACCGCACCCGTCACACGCGCTACGCCGAATCGGTGGCGGCCTGGCTGGACGCCGTCGGGAACGTCGGCGAGGCGGCACAGCGGCTCAGCGTTCACCCGAACACCCTCAAGTACCGCCTCCGGCGTACCCGAAAAATCTTCGGGCTCGACCTCGACGCACCGGACGACCGGCTCTCCTGCTGGCTGCAGCTGCGGATCGCGACCTCGGACTCCGGCCCGGGACACGGGTGGCGGGGGACCGCCGCACCCTGACCGGAGGGATCCGGACGGCGCTTTCCAGCCGTCGCGATCGAGCCTTGATCAGGGCACGCGGCGGTTTTCCATGGTGAAGAGCTGACAGGCCGTGTAGCGTCAGTGCCAGCTGTCATGGTTCCGAAGTACCGGTCGCCCGTGAGCGCGAGTTCACGGGCGTTTCGCTGTTCAAAGCCTCTGAGGACCAGGGCGATCACCTCCGGGTCCCGCACCGTGCGGGAACCGATTCATCAGTCCCCTTGGAGGACAAAATGGCCAGTGGAACAGTCAAGTGGTTCAACTCGGAAAAGGGCTTCGGCTTCATCGAGCAGGACGGCGGCGGCCCGGACGTCTTCGCCCACTACTCGAACATCGCCAGCTCCGGCTTCCGTGAGCTCCAGGAAGGCCAGAAGGTGAACTTCGACGTCGTGCAGGGCCAGAAGGGCCCGCAGGCGGAGAACATCACACCCGCCTGACCCGTACAGCTCCGACGCCCGCCCCGGCCCGCCGGGGCGGGCGTCGCCGTACCGTCCCCCGTTCGGGCGGCCACTTCGCGGCGTCCGGGCGCGCAGCGGGGTGAAGCGTGCGGCGACACGGTTTCCAGCGGTGGATCCGGTCGCGCACGTCGTGCCTAATGGGACGAATGCCCGACCGTACGCACTTCCGACTCCCGGCCGACGCCGCGCTGATCGTCGGCCGTGCGCTGCCCTGCGTCCTGCTCGTCCTGGCGGTGGCTCTGGACCTGATCACCCCCGACACGGAGCACTTCGAGAACTTCCTGTTCGCCGTGCCCGCCCTCGCGGCGGTCACCTGGGGCGTCCTCGGCACCCTGGGGTTCGGCCTGCTCTCCATGGCGCTGTTCGCGGCGTTGGGCACCCGCGGCGACGCTCTGACCTCCGGCGACACGGGGCTCAGCTTCCTCGCACTGACGCTCGTGGTGGCCGCGGCGGTGTGGGTGAGCCGGGTCCGCACCCGGCGGGAGCGCGAATGGAAGGACCTCGTCGCGCTGGCCGATGTGACCCAGCGGGCGGTCCAGCGGCCCATGCCCTCCCGGCTCCGCCCGGTGGACCTGCATCTGCTGTACGAGGCGTCGGCGCACGGCGCCCATGTGGGCGGGGACTTCTGCAAGGCGCTGCCGGTCGGTGGCGGGGTGCGCCTCATCCTGGGCGACGTGCAGGGCAAGGGGCTCGGCGCGGTGGAGGCGGCCTCGTTGCTGCTGAGCTCCTTCCGTGAGGCCGCGTACTCGGAGCCCGGACTGCCCGAGATCGCGCGCCGGCTGGAGCTCAGTATGCGCCGGTACCGGCAGCGGGCCCCCGACGCGGAGGGCGCCGACCGCTTCGCCACCGTGGTCCTGGCGGAGATCCCCGACGACGCCCCGGTGGTCCGGCTGCTCAGCCTCGGCCACCCGCCACCGCTGATCCAGCACGGCACCACGGTCACCGGCATCGACTTCCCCGCACCCTCACTGCCCGTCAACCTGCCGGTGCTCCTTGAGCAGGAGCACGACGTACGGGAGCTCCCCTTCGAGCCCGGGGACCGGCTGCTGCTGTTCACCGACGGGGTGAGCGAGACACGTAACCGGAAGGGGGACTTCTACCCGTTGGAGGAACGCTTCCGCCAGTGGGCCGGCTGCCCCGCCGGCGAGATCACCTCGCTCCTGAAGCGCGACCTCCAGCACTTCGGCTTCCACGGCCTGGAGGACGACACCGCGGCCCTCCTCGTGGTCCGCCACTGACCGCGGCGACCGGTCCCTCGACAGCTTGCCGCCCCGGCGGCTGAGCACCGATTACCGGTGGTCTCCTGGTGTCCGGCAGGATGGGGCTCATGACCGACATCCGCACCCCCCGCCTCCTGCTCCGCCGCTGGCACGACGACGACCTCGTGCCCATGGCGGACATCAACGCGGACCCTCAGGTCATGCGCTGGGTCGACGACGGTTCCGTGCACGACCTGGAGCGCACGGCCGAGGAGATCGAGCAGTGGGAGGAGGAGTGGGACGAGGAGGGCTTCGGCCTCTTCGCGGTCGAACTCCTCGCCTCCGGCGAACTGGCCGGCTTCACGGGGCTGTCCGTGCCCGAGTACCTGCCGGAGGTGATGCCCGCCGTGGCGATCGGCTGGCGGTTCGGCCCGCACTTCTGGGGCCAGGGATACGCGTCCGAAGCCGCCCACGCGACACTGGAGTTCGCGCTCCAGGACCGCGGGCTCGACCGCGTCATCAGCATCACCCGGCCGGGGGACGACGCCTCCGAGAACGTCATCCGCAAGCTCGGCATGGAGCCGGAGCTCGAGACGACCCATCCGGTGCACGGCTACCCGCTGCGCGTCCACAGCATCGACCTCACCGAGTTCCAGGCGTAGCCCGGCGGCCGGTCAGTTCGCGTCGGTCCACACGGTCTCGAAGTGCCTGACGCGCTCGTCCTGTCCGGCCGGCCGCATACCGGCTGCCGTCATGACGCGCTGGGATGCGATGTTGTCGTGGTCGGCGTCGCCCCTCACACGGGTGACGCCGCGCGTCCGCGCGAACAGCAGCAGTCCGCGGAGGGCTTCGGAGGCGTATCCCCTGCCTCGCGCCGACGGGGCGAGGCCGTAGCCGATCGTGACCGTGCCGTTCTCGTCGGCCGGTCCGTGGAAGCCCAGGCCGCCGATCGCCCGGCCGCTCTCGCGGATCTCGTAGTTGCCGAACGGCTGCGGATCGCCGGTCTCCGCGCACGTTCCCAGGAAGCGCCCGGCGGCGGCCACGTCCCCGTCGGTCGGGTACCCCGGCGCCCATCGGACACCGTCGTCCGGCTCCCTCGCCACCACGCGCTCAGCCTCGGCCGCGGTCATCGGATGAAGTACCAGTCGTGCTGTCACAAGATCGCCCATGGTGAGGATCGGTATCAGGCGGGACGGCCGGCCCGCACCCGGATTACCCGTCAGCCCGTCGCCTGTCCCCCCGACGAAGCCCCCGATCCCGCGCCGACCGGGGCCGGCGCCGCCATCTCGCCCAGGGTGAGCAGCAGCCGGTCCCGCGGGTCGTGCAGGCTCCGGCCGGTGAGCTGCTCGATCTGCCGCATCCGGTAGATCACCGTGTTGCGGTGGCAGAACAACTGCTCGGCGGCGTGCGTCGGGGACCCGTGGTGGGCGATCAGCGCCCTCAGCGTCTCCAGCAGTACGGCCGCCTGGTGCGGCGGCTGCGCCAGGATCGGGCTGACGGTCTGCTCCACCAGGACGGCGGTCGCCTCCGGGCTCGCCCGCAGCAGCACTTCGGGCAGCCGGTCGGTCACCGGCACCACCTCCGGCGTGCCGCTCGACACCGTGTCGGCGGCTCCGGCGGCGAGCCGGTAGGCGGTGGCGAAGCCCGCCAGGCCGTCCGGGGACGCGGCCACCCCGGCGCGGCCGGCGACGGCAGGCCGCAGCGCGCGCACCACGCCCTCCACACCGGCGGCCCCGGTGGCCACCAGGCCGAAGTAGATGTCCCCGCGGACGTGCCAGTAGGACGTCAGCCCCAGGCGCTCGAGCCGGTCCTCCGCCCCGCGGATCGGTCCGTCGAGCATCCCGTCGAAGTGCGCGACCACGCAGGCCACCGGCTCGTCGGTGCGGATGACGAGCACCTCCCGGGCCTCCGCCGCGAAGACCGGGTCGGCGCCCCGCCCCTCGACGAGGCCGTCGAGCAGCCGCTGCCGGCGCCGGAGGTCCTGACTCTGCAGCCGGGCGGACTCCCGGCGGTAGGACTCCACCAGCGTGGCGTTCTGCACGTCCAGGGCCGCCCAGATCCGCTGGCCGGCGATGAGCAGCACCCGGTCGTCGAAGTCGTGGTCGGGGTGGCCCCGCTGGGTGAGCAGCGCCTCCCACAGGACCCGGGTGCCGAGGCTGTAGGCGTTGAGCACATGTTCCATCCGCACACCCTGCCGGGCCCGGCGCCGGCCGGTCTCCCGCCAGACGTGGATGGCCCGCTCGCCGTCCTGGGCGAGACCGGCCATGGTCCGGATGCCGCGGTGGATGTGCTCCCGGGTGCTGGAGCGGATGTCGGCCCGCAGCTCCGGACCGGCGACGTCGAGCCAGTCCTTGGCCAGCAGGGTCAGCGTGATGTCGTCGGCGATCGCGTCGGCGCGCGGCAGCAGTGACGCCCAGGCACGCTCGATGTCGCGCTGCAGGTCTTCGTCGTCGGGGGGCACCGACGCTGTGGAGGTCATGCCCATGCCGGGGAGGATCGCACGCAGCGCACAGCCGCACCAGACCCGCGTACACGTGCAGGGCGATGCGCACCAGGAGTTTTGTGCGCTCCGCCCATGTCGGTTTCTGTGCTCAGCGCCCACCGTAGGGGCTCGTCACAGCCGACGAGGAGCCCGGCCAGGGCCAGACAGGGAGCCCCAGTGAGCGGAGCAGCGACCGGACCCGCGGTCCGGAACGGCGAACCCGCAGCAGTCCTCTCGATCACCGACGTGTCGGTCCGGTTCGGGGGAGTCCAGGCGCTGTCCGAGGTGGCGCTCGACGTGGCGCCCCGACAGGTGCTGGGGGTGATCGGCCCCAACGGGGCCGGCAAGACCACGCTGTTCAACGTCGCCTGCGGCTTCGTCCGCCCGGACACCGGCAGGCTGCTCTGGAAGGGGCGCGAACTGACCGGACTGCGCCCCCACCAGCTGGCCGGCCTCGGCATCGGCCGCACCCTCCAGGGCCTGGGCCTGTTCGACAGGATGACCGTGCTGGACAACGTCATGGTCGGCGCCGACCGGCACGCCGGAACCGGCTTCTTCGCCGCTCTGTTCGGCGCCCGCCGCAGCGCCAGGGACGACACCGCGCTCGCCGGCCGGGCACGGGCCGCCCTGGCCGACCTCGGCGTCGAGCAGTACGCGGAGCGCTACCCCGGCAGCCTGCCCTACCCGGTCCGCAAACGGGTCGCCCTGGCCCGCGCCCTCGTCGGCGAACCGGAACTGCTGCTGCTCGACGAGCCGGCGAGCGGCCTGTCCAACGACGAGATGGCGGAGCTCGGTGAGCTGATCCGCGGACTCACCGACCGGATGGCGGTGATGCTCGTGGAGCACCACATGGACCTGGTGATGAGCGTCTGCGACGACATCACGGTCCTCGACTTCGGGCGGGTCATCGCCCGCGGCGGGCCGGACGAGGTACGGCGCGACCCCGCCGTCGTCGCCGCCTACCTCGGCGACGAGGTGGATCACGAGCGGACGGGAACCTGACCATGTTCGAAGTACGCGACCTCACCACCAGCTACGGCCCCGTCCCCGCCCTCGACGGGGTGTCGTTCACCGCCCCGCAGGGCAAGGTCACCGCCGTGCTCGGCGCCAACGGCGCGGGCAAGACGACCCTGTTGCGCACCGCCTCCGGCCTGGTCAGGCCCGACCGCGGACAGGTGCTCCTCGACGGCCGGGACATCACCCGGACGCCCGCCGAGAGCATGGCCCCGCTCGGTCTGTCGCATGTCCCGGAGGGGCGCGGCGTCATCACCGAACTCACCGTCGAGGAGAACCTCCGGCTCGGCGGCCTGCACCGCCCCGGCCGGTCCCGGCCGGCCGACATCGAGCGGATCTGCGGTCTCTTCCCGGCGCTCGGCGAACGGTACGACGCCACCGCGCACGTCCTCTCGGGCGGCGAGCGGCAGATGCTCGTCATCGGCCGTGCCCTGATGGCCGCCCCGAAGGTCCTCCTGCTGGACGAACCGTCGCTCGGCCTGGCACCGCGGGTCGTCGCCCAGATCTTCGACCTGCTCCGGTCGCTCGTGGCGAGCGAGGGACTCACCGTCGTCCTCGTAGAGCAGAACGCCCGCAGCGCCCTGTCGATCGCCGACGTCGGCGTCGTCCTCAACCTGGGCAAGGTCGTGGTCCAGGACGACGCACCGGCCCTGGCCGCGGACGAGAAACTCCGCCACGCCTACCTCGGATTCTGACCACGGGAGACTTTGTGCAGCAGCTCCTCACCACCGCGCTCAGCGGTCTGACCCTCGGCGCGGTCTACGCGGCGTTCGCGCTGGCGCTCTGCCTGATCTGGCGGTCGACCCGGATCGTGAACTTCGCCCAGGCGCCGATGGCCATGATCACCACCTATGTCGCCCTGGTCATCATCGACGCCGGCCACTCGTACTGGTTCGGCTTCGCCGCGGCACTGCTCTGCGGACTGCTCCTCGGCGCCGTCGTGGAGCGGGTCGTGATCCGCCCCGTCGAGGGCAAGGCCCACATCAACGCGGTGATCCTCACCCTCGGCCTGTTCATCCTCCTCCACTCGCTCGCCGCCATGATCTTCGGCTCCCGCTACCGCTCCTTCCCCGCCCCCTTCGGGCTCCGCGGCTTCACCGTGGGGGAGACCACCATCGCGCTGACCGGCTTCGGCATCTTCACCGTCATCGCCGTCGTGATCGTCATGGCCCTGCTCGTCCTGCTCTTCCGCTACACCGAGGTCGGCCTGAAGATGCGGGCCGCCGCCTTCAACCAGGAGGTCGCCCGGCTGCTCGGCGTCAAGGTCGGCAGGATGCTCACCCTCGGCTGGGCGCTGGCCGCACTGGTCGGCTCACTGTCCGGGCTGCTGATCGCCGGCGGCAGCCTGGTGCACCCGGCGTACATGGACTCCGTCGTCGTCTACGGATTCGTCGCCGCCGTCCTCGGCGGCCTCGACAGCCCCGTCGGCTCGGTGATCGGCGGCATGCTGCTCGGCCTGTCGCTGAGCGCCGTCAGCGGCTACGTCGGCTCCGAACTCGTCCCGCTCGCCGCCCTCGCCATCCTCATGGCCGTACTGCTCCTGAAACCCGGCGGCCTCTTCTCCCACCTCGCGGAACGGAGGGTCTGACATGACGACCACCTCACCCACCAGCGAGGGCACCACCGCCGCACCGAAGCAGGACGGCCCCGGCGGACCCCTCGCCGGGATCCGGCGCCGCTGGGACTCCTCGGTGCTGCTGCGGCACCTGGCGCTCGCCGTCCTCGGCCTCGCCGCGGTCACCGCCGTCATGGAGTCCACCGGCTCCTTCGCCAACTCGCAGCTCGCGTCCATGGCCTACCTCGGCATCGCCGCCGGCGGCCTGACGGTGCTCACCGGGCTCAACGGCCAACTGTCGCTGGGCCACGGCGCCTTCATGGCCATTGGCGCGTACACCACGGCGCTGCTCCTCGACGGAGCCGGGCCCGCGCTGCCGCTGCCGGGCGTGCTGGCGGCGGCCACCCTCGTCGCGCTCGTCGTCGGAGCCGCCGTCGGTGTCGCGGCCGCCCGGCTGCACGGCCCCTACATCGCGGGAGCCACCCTGGCGCTCGCGATCGCGGTGCCCGGCGCCGCGCTCTACTTCGAACGCCTCGGCGGCGAACAGGGCCTGGGCGTACGCGTCCCGGACATCCCGGTGTGGGTGCTCGACGCGGCGTACTTCGTCACCGGCAGCGAGCTGAACTCCACGAAGTACGTCGCCTACATCGGCTGGATCTGCCTCATCGCCACCTACGTCCTGCTCGCCAATCTGATGCGCAGCCGGGTCGGCCGCACCTGGCGGGCGGTCCGCGACGACGAGGTGTCCGCCGAGATCGCCGGCATCCACCTCGGCCGGGCCCGGGTGCTGGCCTTCGTGGTCAGCACCGCCTGCGCCGGGCTCGCCGGAGCCGTCATGGCGATGGTCGTCAGGATCACCGCACCCAGCGGATTCTCCCTCAACCTGTCCCTGGCACTGCTCAGCGCCGTCGTCCTCGGCGGCCTCGGCAGCCTGGCCGGCGCGCTGATCGGCTCCGCGCTGCTGACCTTCCTGCCGCACCTGGTCACCGACCTGGGCGTGGACGCCGGACTCACCGACGTCCGAGCGGCCGAACTCGCCCCGCTGGTCTACGGGCTCACCATGATCATCGTGGTCCTCGTGGCGCCCGCGGGCATCACCGGCACCCTCCGCAACGCCTGGCGGCGGCGCCGGCGCGCCGCATGACGGCAACGACCCCACCGGCGCGGCGGCCAATCGGGCCGCGCACCCACGAAGGAGGCACCACCGTGCACAGAACGGCCCACCGCGCGACAACGCTCGTCAGCGTACTCACCGCGGCCGCCCTGCTCGCCGCGTGCGGCGCGGGCGGGCGGCCCGACGAGGGCGGCGACAAGAACAGCGCGCCCGACGTCGGCATCACCGAGAAGACCATCAAGATCGGCGCGCACTTCCCGCTGACCGGCGTCGCGGCTCCCGGCTACAGCGAGATCCCCAGCGGCCACAAGGCCTACTACGACTACGTCAACGCCAACGGCGGGGTGAACGGCCGCAAGATCGAGTACGTCGTCAAGGACGACGCCTACAACCCGACCAACACGAGCACCGTCACCAACGAACTCGTCCTCAAGGAAGAGGTCTTCGGCATGGTCGCCGGCCTCGGCACCCCGACGCACAGCGCGGTGGTCGACTTCCTCAACGCCGAGAAGGTGCCCGACCTGCTCGTCTCCAGCGGCTCACTGGCGTGGGGCGACGACCCGAAGAAGCACCCGTGGACCTTCGGCTGGCAGCCCGACTACATGATCGAGGGCAAGATCGTCGGTCAGTGGGTGAAGGAGAACATGCCCGACGCCCGCGTCGGCCTCTTCCTCCAGGACGACGACTTCGGCCGTGACGGCGCGGCCGGCGCGCACAAGTACCTCGACGACCAGATCGTGGAGACGGTCAAGTACACCCCCGGCAACACCGACGTCGCCCCGCAACTGGCCGCGCTGCAGGCCGCGAAGGTCGACATCGTCCTCGGGTTCAACGTGCCGTCGTACACGGCGCTGAGCCAACTGACGTCGATGAAACTCAACTTCAAGCCGACCTGGTTCTACAGCAACGTCGGCTCCGACCCCGCCCTCGTCGGCTCGCTGCTGGCGCGGTTCTCCAAGGGCGCGGTGAAGGGCAGCGACAGCCTGCTCGACAACGTGCTGACCACCGAGTACATCCCCGGCACCGACGCCACCGACAGCGAGTGGGTGAAGCTGTGGCAGAAGGTGTGGGACAAGCACGGCGCCAAGGGTGAACTGACCAACTACCGGGTCTACGGCATGTCGCAGGCGTACACCTTCGTCCAGGCGCTGCAGGCGGCCGGGAAGAACCCGACCCGCGAGGGCGTCGTCAAGGCGCTCGAGAAGGTCGGCGGCGAGCTGGAGGGTCCCGGCCTGGCGCCGTTCCGCTACTCCGCGGACAGCCACCTCGGCATCTCCGGTATGCAGGTCGTGAAGCTCAAGGGCGGCAAGGGCGAGCCGCTGACCCCGGTGCTGGTCACCGACGTCGGCGACGCGCCGATCAAGGAGGACGACTCCGCGGCCAAGGACGCCCCGCCGGCCAGCGGCATCCCGGACGTCAAGCCGGCGTCCTGACCTCAGGGCCGCCGGGAGGCCGGCGACGGGGCCGATCATGGGGCCCTCGCCCGCGTCGTCCCGGCCGTTCCTGACCTGACAGACTCCGGCCGCCGCCGGCCACGGGGGACCGGCGGCGGCCGGCGTCGCGTTCGCCCGCGCCCCGGCCGTCGTCGGTTCAGCGTGATCTAGCGAGGAACCCCGGGCCTTCAGGCCCGGGAGGAATCGCTTCTCTGGACTGCTCTAGACCCGCACTGGCGCACGGGTCAGC
>NZ_JBSFUW010000045.1:0-51036 GCF_053591995.1 Streptomyces sp. NPDC002835
GCTCTCCCTGCTCCTGGCCGTCTCGGGCCGACGCGCGGCACTGGACGACCTGAGCGGGCCGGGGGTGGGCGAGCTGAGGTCGACACGGCCGTAGGGCCGCCCGCTCGCGGTTCGCCGTGGGTGAGCGGGCGCGTGCGGCTACGAGCCCGGAGCCCGGTACTGGATCCGCTCGGCTTTGCGCAGGGCTTCCAGGGTTTCGTCGACGGACAGAAGGACGGTCGTCTCGAACGAGCTGAGCGCACCGCCTCCGCTGATCGCCAGCGCGACCGCGGACATGGACACGTTGTCCGGGGCCTCCCACAGGTTGTAGCCGTCATGCGTGCCGAAGGCGTACCAGAAGCCGTGGAGCTTCCCGCCGACGGACTCGATATAGGTCCGGGCGGCCTGCGCGCGGTCCTCGGGGTGGCCGATCAGCCTGGCCCAGGTCTCCGGCGTGTAGCTGAATCTCGACAGATAGAGCGGCATCGTGTCTCCTCCTCGTTCCATCAAGAGGTGCCCCCACGGGCCGGGAACGCGCACGAGACGGTCTCAGCTCCCCCGAAGGGACGACAACGGGACCGCTCCCACAGCCAGTGTCCGCGCCCGGTGCTCTCCCGCCCGGCCGGGCCGGACGGGGCGTGCCGCCAGGCCCTCCACCGGCCTCGCCGCCGCACGGCGGCACCCCGCTACGCGTCCAGCGAGTCCCGCCATCCCCGCACCGACGCCGCCGACACCGGTCCCGACCAGCCCTCCGGGCGGGCCGCTCCGCCGATGTGGAAGGCCGTCACGCCGCCGGCCAGCAGGCGCGGCACATGGTCCAGGCGCAGCCCGCCGCCGACCAGCAGCCGGGGCTCGTAGCCCGGTTCGCCCGCCCGCGCCGCCTCCGTGAGGAGCGTCGGCAGGCCGTCGTCCACGCCGGCCGCGGACCCCGCCGTCAGATACGTGTCGAGCCCGGGCAGGTCCGCGAGCTGCTTGCGCAGCGCGTCCCGGTCCGCCGCCCGGTCGATCGCGCGGTGGAACGTCCACCGGCAGCCGTCCAGTACCGCCAGCAGCCGCTCGACCGTGACGAGGTCGGGCTGGCCGTGGTCGTCGAGGAAGCCGAGGACGAACTCGTCCGCGCCGGCCTCCCGCAGTTCTTCCGCGGCGCGTACGAGCGCGTCCGCCTCGGCCGGGCCGCCGGCCGAGAAGCCGTCGGCGAGGCGAAGCATCACCCGCAGCGGGATGTCGACGGCCGCGCGGATCGCCGCGAAGACGGCGACCGGCGGGGTCAGCCCGTCCGCCGCCATGTCGGTGACCAACTCCAGCCGGTCGGCCCCTCCGGACTGGGCGGCCACCGCGTCCTCGGCGTCGAGGGCGATCACCTCCAGGAGTGCACGGTTGCTGCTCATGGGACCCATTCCTCCAGGGGCTCCGACAGGTCTAGTCCACTGGTCAGCCTAATGCCCGCGGCGTCCCACGGCAGCCACCGGCCCGAAGGAGACGGGAAGATGGCTGCGGGCAGAATGAGGACCATGGCCGCCGTTCCGCAGCAGCACCCCGCCCACGAGGACCTCCGCAGCCGCTGGCTCCGGACCCTGCTCGCCGCCCGCGAGACCGCCCGTGACAGCCAGGCCGCAGGGACCGGCGGGGCCGATCCCTCCGCGTACGGGGAGAATCTGCTCGCCCGCTGGGCCGAGCCGCAGCGCAGGTACCACACCACCGATCACCTCGTCGCCGTCCTCGACCGCATCGACGAGCTGGAGCAGTACGCCGACGACCCGGCGCTCGTACGCCTCGCCGCCTGGTTCCACGATGCGGTCTATCTGCCCGACCGCTCGGAGAACGAGGAGCGGTCCGCGCGTCTCGCCGAGCGCGCGCTCCCCGAGGCCGGCGTGGGCGAACGGGCCACGGCCGAGGTCGCCCGCCTGGTCCGTCTCACCGTCACCCACGACCCGGACCCGGCCGACCGCAACGGCCAGGTGCTGTGTGACGCCGACCTGGCGGTGCTGGCCGCCGACCCGCAGGCGTACGCGGCCTATGCGGCGGCCGTCCGCGACGAGTACGCCTTCGTCCCGGACGAGGCGTTCCGCGACGGCCGCGCGGGGGTGCTGCGGCACCTGCTCGGGCTGCCGAAGCTGTTCCGTACGCCGCACGGGCAGCGCGAGTGGGAGCAGCGGGCGCGCCACAACCTCACCGTCGAGCTGGAGCTGCTCGCCGCGTCCTGAGCGGCCCGGGGAGGGAGCCGGGGGGTGTCCGGCGGGGAATTTCGGGCTTCAACCACTTGTTGGCAGCTGTCATGCCCGCAGCCTCGTCCCGCACCCGTATGCCCCTCGCCGTCTACATACTCGGCCTGTCCGTGTTCGCCCTCGGCACCAGTGAATTCATGCTGTCCGGGCTGCTGCCGCCGATCGCGCGCGACATGGACGTCTCGATTCCGCAGGCCGGGCTGCTGACGTCGGCCTTCGCGGTGGGCATGGTGGTCGGTGCGCCGCTGCTCGCCGTGGCGACGCTGCGCCTGCCGCGCCGGACCACCCTCGTCACCCTGATCTCGGTCTTCGGCGTCGGGCAGGTCGCGGGCGCGCTGGCCCCGACGTACGAGGTGCTCTTCGCGTCCCGGGTGATCAGCGCGCTCGCGTGCGCGGGCTTCTGGGCCGTCGGCGCCGCCGTCGCGATCGCCATGGTGCCGGTGAACCAGCGGGCCCGGGCCATGGCGGTCATGATCGGTGGGCTGTCGATCGCGAACGTCCTCGGCGTACCGGCGGGCGCGTTCCTCGGCGAGCACCTGGGGTGGCGCTCCGCGTTCTGGGCGGTCGGCGCCGCGTCCGGCGTCGCGCTCGTCGGTGTGGTGGCCCGTATCCCCCGCATCCCGCTCCCGGAGCGCAAGCCGCGCCTCAACGAGGAGCTGAGGATCTACCGCGACGGCCAGGTGTGGCTGGCGGTGGCGATCACCGCGCTCGCGGCGGGCGGCGTGTTCTGCCTCTTCACGTACTTCAGCCCGCTGCTCACGGACGTGGCCGGGCTGGACGCCGGCTGGGTGCCGACGGTGCTGGCGCTGTTCGGGATCGGTGCGCTGACCGGTTCGACGATCGGCGGCCGGGTGGCGGACGCGCACCTGTTCGGTGTGATGCTCGGCGGCATCGCCGCGTCGACCGTGCTGCTGGCGGCGCTCGCGCTGTTCTCCTCGTACGCCGCCGTCGCGGTGGCGCTGTCGTTCCTGCTCGGCTTCTCGTCGTTCTTCACGGCCCCGGCGCTCAACGCCCGGATGTTCAACGTCGCGGGCGCGGCGCCGACCCTCGCCGGCGCGACGACGACCGCCTCGTTCAACCTGGGCAACACCGGCGGCCCCTGGCTCGGCGGTGTGGTCATCGACGCGGACCTCGGCTACGCGTCGACGGCCTGGGCGGGCGCGGCGATGATGCTCGTCGCGATCGGCCTCGTGGCGATCGCGATGCGGCTGCACGGCAGGTCACGGGTGGTGGCGGGCACGACGACGGACGCCGGGGCGGGCGCCCTGCGCATCGAGCACGTCTGATTCCACCCGTCCGCCCCTCACCGGTCGGCGGGGGCGCCTCGTCGGCGGGCGCGGTGGGCCGCCGCACTCGCGCGGTTTCCGCAGATCTGCGGACTGCAGTAGCGGCGTGACTGGTTGCGGGAGATGTCCACGAACACCTCTTCGCAGCGGTTGCCGTCGCAGATGTGCAGCCGGCTCATGCCCGTGGTGGTGATGACGCCGAGGAGGCCCATGGCGGCGTTCACCGCGTACTGGTCGACGGGCGGGGCGTGCGGGCCGGTGACGTGCAGGTGCCACTCGCCGTCGTGATTGGTGTAGTGCGGGACCGCGTGGTGCTCGGCGAGGATGCCGTTGAGCAGGGCGACCGCGGTCGCCTCGTCGGGGGCCGCGAAGATTTCCCGCAGGGCCGTCCGCAGGGCGCGGGCCCGGTCGAGGTCCTTACGCGTGGGCACGTCCTTGATACGGATTCCGTGGGTGATGAGGAGTTCCGCCAATGCGGCCGAATCCGGCATCTTTTCCTTTTCACGGACCACGTTGTACGTGTTGACCAGGTCCTCGGCCCATGTTGCCGGATCCTCGGAGTAACTAGTAAATCTCATCATGGCTCCGTATTATCTGTCGCATTGGACCGTCTCGACATGGAGGGTCGATGGACTCCCAAGAGGCATTACCCGCTCCCGCCGACGCGCCTGAAGGGCATTATCCCCCGGTCGGCTTCAGAGAAGAATGGCTGCGCGGAGCGCGCATGGCGATCCCGCTGGCGATCGCGGTCTTCGGCTTCGCCGTCTCGTTCGGCGTGGTGGCCCGGGCCGCCGACATGGGGATCATGGCGCCGATCGCCATGTCCTTGACCACCTTCGCCGGATCGGCCCAGTTCGCGGCCGCGTCCGTGGTGGGCACCGGCGGGGGCATCGCCGCGGCCATCGTGGCCGCCGTTCTGCTCAACTCCCGCTATCTCCCGATCGGGATCAGCGTCGCCCCGGCGATGACGGGCAACGCCGTCAAGCGCTTCTTCGCCGCGCAGCTCGTGGTGGACGAGTCCTGGGCCGTGGGGCATCTCGGCGAGGGCCGCTACTCGCGCGGCCGGCTGCTGGGCGCGGGCGTAGTCGTCTACTGCGCCTGGGTGGGCGGCACGGCCGTCGGCGTGCTGGGCGCGCAGTACGTCGGGGACCCGCTGCGCTTCGGACTGGACGTGGTGTCGCCCGTCCTCTTCCTGGCGCTGCTCAAGGGGCAGATCGGTGACCGGCGCGCGCTCGTCTGCGCGATCCTCGGGGTCGCGATCGCGCTGTCGCTGACGCCGCTCGCCTCACCCGGCGTGCCGTTGATCGCCTCCACCGTCGCCTGTCTGCTGGGATTGAGGAAGAAGTGATGAGCGGAGTATGGCTGGCGGTGCTCCTCGTGGGCGCCGTGTCGATGGCGCTGAAGGCCACCGGGCCGGTGCTGCTCGGCGGGCAGGAACTGCCGGACGCCATGCAGCGCGTGGTGGCCCTGATGGCGCCGACGCTGCTGGCGGCGCTGATCGCCACTCAGATCTTCGGCAGCGGCGAGGCGTTGACGGTCGACGCCCGCGTGGTGGGTCTGCTCGTGGGCGCGTTCGGCGTCTGGCGGAACTGGCCCACGCTGCTCGTGGTGTTCCTGGGCGCGGCGGCCGCGGCAGTGACCCGGCTGGTCGCAGGATGAGAGGAATCGCAGTCATGGGCGTAGATCCGGCCGACGGGCAGACCTGGCCGACGGCGGCGCTGTGGGACGCGGGCATCCGGCTGGGCCACCGGCTCACGCTGCCACCGCTGCCCCTGCGGCCGGTGGCGCCGGGGATGAGGCTGGCCGGTCCGCTGCGCCGGATCCACCACACCGAGGGGGTCGCCTCGATCTTCGAGGGCCTGGACGAGGCCCGCGAGGGGGACGTGCTGTTCATCGACAACGAGGGGCGCACGGACGAGGCGTGCGTGGGCGATCTCGTCGCGATCGAAGCGCGGCTGGCGGGCGTGGCGGGCCTGGTGGTGTGGGGCTGCCACCGCGACTCCGACGAGCTGGCCGTCATCAGGCTGCCGGTGTTCAGCCTGGGGCCGTGCCCGTCGTCGCCCACCGTGCGTCCGGACACCGGCGGCGAGGCGGAGCGGACGTTCCCGGTCGAGGCGGGCGACATCGCGGTGGGCGACTCGGACGGCCTGGTCGTCGTCCCCGCCGGGATTCACTCGGAGGTCGCGGATGTCGCCCGGACCATCGTGGTGGCCGAGCAGCGCCAGGCCGAGCAGGCGCTGCGCGGAGTGAGTCTGCGCGAGCAGCTCGCCTGGCCGGAGTTCCAGGAACGCCGGCGGGAGGACCCGTCGTACACCTTCCGTATGCACATGGCCCGGGTGGGCGGCGCGCTGGAGTAGGAGCCGGGCGGCTCAGGCGGGGGTGCGCCAGCGCAGCAGGAGGTCGCGGCGCCCCCGCGGGCGGTGGACGACGATGTCCTCACGGCGGGTGGTGTCCCCCGGGGTGCACCGGCAGGTCATGGGAGCCTCCTTGCGGCGTCGATGTGCGTACGGGCGAACTCCACCTGGCGGCGGAAGACGGTGACGCGTTCCTCCACGGCCGTCAGGCTGTGGCCCGCGTCCACGGCGTGGAACTCGACCGGCAGGCCGCGGGCGCCGAGCCGGTCCGCGTAGGCGCGGGCCTGGTCGATGGGGCAGCGCGGGTCGTTGACGCCGGCGCAGATGAAGACCGGTGCGCGGACGGCGTCGGCGTAGGTGGCGGGCGAGGCGTCGCGGTAGACCTCGGGGACTTCCTCCGGGGTGCCGCCGAAGAGACTGCGGTCGAGCGCCTTGATGTCGTCCATGGCCTGCCGGTGGGCGGCGGCGCAGTCGGCGACCGGGGCGCCGGCCAGGCCGACGGTCCAGTCGTCCGGCCGGGTGCCGAGACCGAGCAGGGTCAGATAGCCGCCCCAGGACCAGCCGGCGAGTACGAGCCGGCCGGGGTCGACGATCCGGTGGTCGACGGCCCACTGCCGTACGGCGGTGACGTCCTCGAGTTCGGTGTGGCCGACGCGGCGCCGCAGGGCCTCCGTCCACGCCCGCCCGTAGCCGGTGGAGCCGCGGTAGTTGACGCGTACGACGGCGAACCCCTCGTCCGTCCAGGCCGCGGCCTCGGGGTCGAAGGCGTCCCGGTCGTGTTCGTCGGGCCCGCCGTGCAGCAGGAACACCGCGGGGTGCGGCTCGGTACCGGTCCGGGGCAGGCTCAGCAGGGCGTGGACGCGTCCGCCGGGGCCGTCGACCCAGATGTCGCGGACGAGAGCGGTCCGCGGCGGACGGTCGGCCGCGGGGAACCGCGGGTCGCTGTCGAGGGCCAGGAAGACGGGCGGGTGCGCGGAGTCCGACCACTGGAACCACACGTCGCCGCCGGGCCGGGTGCGGGCGTGCTCGATGGTGCCGTCGGGGATCTTCAGCCGGGTCAGCTCGCGGGCGGCCAGGTCGTAGCTGAACGCCTCGGAGCGGGCCTGGTGGTCGTGGACGACCAGCAGAGAGGTGGCGTCCTGCGACCATTCGACGGAGGTCTCGCCGGGCAGTCCGAGGTCCAGGCCGACGCGCTCGCCGGTGCGCGGCTCGTAGACGGCGGGCTCCCAGCGGTCCTCGCGCGGCTGGAGGACCAGCAGCCGGTTGTCCCCGGGGACCGGGGAGAAGCCGACGGCCTCGCCCTCGAGGTCGGCGACGGCACGGCCGTCCGTGGTCAGGACGCGCACGCCCGGATCCCACAGGTCGCCGCGCTCGCTGTGCGCGATGACGGCGAGGGTGAGGTCGCGGGACAGATCGACGGCGTACGCGGGCTCTTCGTGCCGGTAGAGGCGGCGGGACGCGCCGCCGGGCAGCACGAGGGAGACGTCGGTGCCGTGCTCGGTGCTGTGGCCGAGCAGGTTGTGTCCGCACAGGCCGAGGGCGAGCCCCGCGGGCCAGTACGGTTCCAGATCGTGTACGGCGGGCTCGTCGGGTCCGCCGCCGAACGGCTGCCGCATCCACTGGCCGCGTTCGTCGCCGTCGGTGTCGGCGAACCACCACACGGCCTCGCCGGACGCCTCGATGGCGCAGTGCCGGGCGCCGGAGGGGCGGTCGGTGACCTGCCGCAGCGTGCCGGCCGTGCGGTCCCAGCAGTAGACCTGGGCGTTGCCGGAGCGGTCGCTGACGAACACGCAGCGCTCCGGGGAGCTTTTGGCCCAGGCGGGGAGCGTGTGGCGCGGGGCTCGGAAACGCTGTTCCCACAGCGGTGTGTCCGGGGCGCTCATGTCAGTGGCAACCGCAACTGGCCGCGGTGACGCGGTTCATCCGGCGGCGGGGGCCCGAACCGGCGGCCGTGGTGCCCGCTCCCGCCAGGGGCGCGGCGCCGTCGAGGGCGGTGAGGGAGCTGGTGGCGCAGTCGAGGACGATCTGGAACTCGTTGAGCGGCAGCGAGCCGAGCACCAGGTGGACGGAGGCCGCGGCCCTGCCCGTACCGACGGCGTTGGACTCGGAGTTGAAGGGCAGCCGCGGGGCGGCCGGGTTGATGCCCAACTCGACTCCGGTGACCGCGCGGTGGCCCGGGTCCGTGGTGAAGAGCTGCGTCAGGGCGGCCGCCGCGGTCGCGGACCCTGTCTCCGTCGCCTTCATGCCGGTCACCGCGCCGTCCTCGACGGTGAGCACGAGCGGGTAGTGCGAGAGTCCGGACAGCTTCTCGAACAGTTCCCGGCAGGAGGCCGTGCCGGGCGTGCGGGTGCGTACGACGGACCAGCCCTTGACGGCGATCTGCCCGGTGACGGTGGTGCCGGGGTCCGTGAAGTCCAGCCTCAGCAGGCCGGTGGGCGCGCTCTGCACGGCGCCGGGCCGGAAGAAGCCGGTGTCGGTCCGGGACCACTCCGGTGCGGCGAAGGTCATCTTGGCCACGGACTCGGTCAGCGCCTCTTCGAGGACGAGTCCGCCGGCCGCGGCCACGGCGTCCGCGAGCGCGGCGCCGGTCCGGCCGAGGGATTCGGGGTCGGTCTTCTCCAGTGACGCCAGAAGGCTGCCCAGTTGGTCGAGGGCGAGGGGGCCGGTACCGGCGCGGAGAGCGGCGACGGTACGGCGCGGGCCCACCTCGAGGCCGGGGGCGGTCAGCAGCCGGTCGTCCTGGGCCACGATCAGGACGTCACTGTCCTCGGGGACGCCGGAACGCAGTACGTCGGTCAGGGACTGGCCCGCCCCGGCCGTGACCGTGTCCCATGCTGCGTAGCGGCTCGGTGGCTCGATCCGGAAGGAGTCCGAGAACCGCTGTTCCAGGACGAGCATGAATCGGTTCCGGCCCACCGGGTACTGGCGACAGGCCTCAGGACGGACGATAATCACTGTGACACTCCCAGATCGTTTGTGCCGGTGTGTCAGCGAGGCGGGCCGAGCTATCACCTCGGCCCGCCTCGCTTACGGCACACCCGGCGCGATGCTTCTCGAGCCTTTCGCGCGTGGCTGCCTGCTACCCGGCTCAGCCCAGCAGCGTGCCCAGGTAGTTGCTGTTCTTGCGAACCTTGATGGTCTTCTTCATGGCGAACACCCCCCAACTGTTGCTCGATCCGTCAGGCGAGCGGGCGGGCCCGCGGCAGCGGCCCGGGACCCGGCTCAGCCCAGCAGCGTGCCCAGGTAGTTGCTGTTCTTGCGGACCTTGATGGTCTTCTTCACGGCGTACACCCCCCAACTGTTGCTCGATCCGACAGGCGGGCGGACGGGCCTCACCACCGGCCCGGCCGGCCTCAGCCCAGCAGCGTGCCCAGGTAGTTGCTGTTCTTGCGAACCTTGATGGTCTTCTTCATGGCTGACACCTCCTTTCCGTAATGGATTTCGCGCTCGCGCGATTCGCTCAT
The DNA here is from genome assembly GCF_053591995.1 of Streptomyces sp. NPDC002835. Classification (NCBI taxonomy): domain Bacteria; kingdom Bacillati; phylum Actinomycetota; class Actinomycetes; order Kitasatosporales; family Streptomycetaceae; genus Streptomyces; species Streptomyces sp. NPDC002835. The sequence goes on from NZ_JBSFUW010000045.1 coordinate 9,309, forward strand.
GGCCGGTCAGGCAACAGCGGCCATGCGAACACTGGGAGCGCCGCCTTTGTCGCCCAGGACCACGTCACCGCTTTCGGTGTACACGGTGGTGTCGGGCGAGATGATGTCGAGGTGGTACTGGGTGAAGGGAGTCAGGCCCAATCCCCAGTGGAGGCAGCCGCGTTCGCCGCCGTACACCTCGTTCATGGCATGGTTGCCCGGAAGAATGTCCAGGCTGGTGTTGAGGGCATGTCCGATCTCCCAGACCAGCGTATAGCGCGAGTCGATTTCGAACATTGCCTCGAAGACCTTGGCGACCTCGGCGCCTTCCTTTCGGAAGGGGCGCAGCGAGGAGATCGTCCCCTTGGTGACGTCGCAGACCACCGCTTCGTGTTCCAGGCCGGCGAGTTTGCCGGAAAGGCGGGCCTGGTCCTTGCGGATGAACGACGGCGTGCCGCTGTGCAGAATGGGGAATCCGCGGAACGCGATGCTTCCTTCGAGCGGCAGGTGCAGCTTCTCGTCGAATTCGACGATCTGCATCGGCAGCACGCTGATCTCCCCCGAGGGAACGATCTGCTGCTCGCCCCACTCGAGCGGGCCGGCCTGCTGGTTCCAGATCAGACCGTCCGCGAGGTGGTCGAGCTCGGCGCGGGTGCCGTGGCGCTCGTCGACGTAGATCAGGCGGTCGGTGGACTCGGCGAGCTCGAAGAAGCGGTCACTGAACTCCCCCTGCTCCTGCGCGGAAGTATTTTCGATGACGCCGATGAAATGCCGAATGATTTCCAGATCGGCGGGCGTCGAGTTGCAGGCCATCCCCATCAGCTTGCGATTCTGACCGAGAGCTTCTTCCGAGGGTGACTCAAAGAACCGGTACGGCGAGATGACCAAGGAGTGCGACTGCTGCGGAATCGTTCCTTCAGCAAGCATCGCCTCGAAGTCGTCGCCCTTGCCGATGAAGATCGTCCGGTATTCCGCGTACGGAGCTTCCTTGACGATCTCGAGCTCGTTCTCGAGCTCGCGGTTCGTGATCAGACAGAAGACGCTGCCTTCCGCCGGCCCGAACTGACTGTACCGAGCCGGATTAATCTTGATCGCCGCCATAACCAGCCTGTCCTCTCATCGGTCATTATTCGCTCGGCCCGGGACATAGCCAACATCACCCCCCGCGGGGCGCGCAACACGGCATCGAAGTACGGCCGGAATTAGGGTGAGGTTTGAACGGCGGAAAGCAGGAACCGGAAGGATAAACTCCGCAGCCGCACCGCCACCATCACGCGATTTCAGATGACCGAGAACTGTCAAGTACGCATCTTTTACCAACACGAAACGACCGGAGCGCCGAAGTTTCCGGCCATGATCCCGGCCGCCAAATTGCTACATGTCGGAGATCCGGCCCAAATCAACCTCCCGCTCCGGCGGCAGCCGGCGTCCACCGCCGCGGAACACCCGGGCGGCCTCGACACGAACCGCGGCGCGGAGCACGGGGGCCGCGGGAGGGAGCCGTTACGGAGAAGAGCCGTGACGCGGACCTACGCGGGCCGCCCCTTCGGCCTGCGCAGCCCCGCGGCCGTCAGCCGGCGCACCAGTTCCTTGGATCCGATCTCCACCGCGCCCGCCGCCACGGCGTCCGCGTAGCGGTGCGACGGGATGTCGTAGTGGTCGCGTTCGAAGGCACGCGGCGGGCAGCCGATGCGTACGGCGAAGCTGTGGAGCTCCTCGAACGACACGTCGCTGACCAGGTGGGACCACATCCGCCCGTGGCCGGGCCAGGTCGGCGGGTCGATGTAGACCGTCACCGCAGCCCGCCTATGGGGGCGACCACCACGCCCGCCTTGGCGCACACCCAGTGCGGGTCGGGGCCGAGTTCCGGCTCGACCTCGAGGGCGTGCGGGTCTCCAGCGTCGCAGACCGGGCAGAGCGGCCAGCGGCCGTGCCGCTCCAGCAGGGCGTCCTGGACGTCCTGGGCGACCAGACCGGCGACGTACTCGACCCCGTCCGGCCACTGCTCGACCCACCAGCGCCGATGCGTGATCGAGTCCTCGACCATGGAGACGACCGTCGCCTCCGCGACGTCGCGGGCGGCCAGATCGGCGAGGACCAGGGCGCGGGCCGTGTGCAGCGCCTGCTCCAGTGGGTTCGAGTCGTCCATGCACCCATTGTCTCCGGGTCTTGACGGCAGCCGAAACGCGAAAATACCTTTCAAGGGTGACCAATCCAGTGAAGGAAATTTTCATGGGCGACGCTCCCGCTCCTGCCGCCCTCGCGGCCAAGGTGCGCACCCTCGCGCCGTCCATGACCCGATCCATGCAGCGGGTCGCCGAAGCCGTCGCCGACGACCCGGCCGGCTGCGCGGCCCTCACGGTCACCGGCCTCGCGGAGCTCACCGGCACCAGCGAGGCCACCGTGGTCCGTACGGCCCGACTGCTCGGCTACCCCGGCTACCGCGACCTGCGCCTCGCGCTCGCCGGTCTCGCCGCGCACCAGGAGTCCGGGCGGGCCCCCGCCCTCACCACCGACATAGCCGTCGACGACCCGATCGCGGACGTCGTAGCCAAGCTCGCCTACGACGAACAGCAGACCCTCGCCGACACCGCGGCCGGCCTGGACACCGTCCAGCTCGGCGCGGCCGTGACCGCCGCGGCGACGGCCCGCCGCATCGACATCTACGGCGTCGGCGCGTCGTCGCTCGTCGGCATGGACCTCGCGCAGAAGCTGCTCCGCATCGGCCTGATCGCCCACGCGCACGCGGACCCGCACCTCGCGATCACCAACGCGGTGCAGCTCCGCTCCGGCGACGTGGCCATCGCGATCACGCACTCGGGCTCCACGGGGGACGTGATCGAGCCGCTGCGGGTCGCCTTCGACCGCGGCGCGACGACCGTCGCGATCACCGGCCGCCCGGACGGGCCGGTCTCGCAGTACGCCGACCATGTCCTGACCACCTCGACCGCCCGCGAGAGCGAGCTGCGGCCGGCGGCGATGTCGTCGCGGACGAGCCAACTCCTCGTCGTCGACTGCCTGTTCATAGGCGTGGCGCAGCGTACGTACGAGTCGGCGGCCCCTGCCCTCGCCGCCTCGTACGAGGCCCTCGCCCACCGCCACAACCCGCGGACCCGCTGACGCGCACGCCGCCGCCGAGGCTGACGCCGACGCCGACCGAGAAAGCCGAGCCGCTCTTCATGACCTCCACGTACGGTGAACTCCGCGCCCAGCTGGCCGCCTTGACCACCGAGGCGTTCCGGCCCGAGCTCGCCGACATCGACCGGCTGCCGACGCTCGAGATCGCCCGCACCATGAACGGCGAGGACGCATCCGTCCCGGCCGCCGTCGCCGCGCAACTGCCCGTCATCGCCGCTGCGATCGACGCCACCGCCGAGCGCATGGCCCGCGGCGGCCGGCTGGTCTACGCGGGGGCCGGCACGGCGGGCCGACTCGGCGTCCTGGACGCCAGCGAGTGCCCGCCCACCTTCAACACCGACCCGTCGGAGATCGTCGGCCTGATCGCGGGCGGCCCGACCGCCATGCTCAGGGCCGTGGAGGGCGCGGAGGACAGCAAGGAGCTGGCCGCCGCGGACCTGGACGGCCTGGAGCTGACCGCGGACGACACGGTGGTCGGCATCTCCGCGTCCGGCCGCACGCCGTACGCGGTCGGCGCGGTGGAACACGCCCGCGGCCTGGGCGCGCTCACCATCGGCCTGTCCTGCAACGCGGACAGCGCGCTCGCCGCCGCCGCGGACCACGGGATCGAGGTCGTCACCGGACCCGAACTCCTCACCGGCTCCACCCGGTTGAAGGCGGGCACGGCACAGAAGCTGGTGCTCAACATGATCTCGACGATCACGATGATCCGCCTCGGCAAGACCTACGGAAACCTGATGGTCGACGTCCGCGCCTCCAACGACAAGCTCCACGCCAGGTCCCGCCGGATCGTGGCACTGGCGACGGGCGCGTCGGACGAGGAGATCGAGTCGGCCCTCGACGCGACGGACGGCGAGGTGAAGAACGCGATCCTGGTCATCCTCGGCACCGTGGACGCCCCGACGGCCGCCGCCCTCCTCTCCCACACCAACGGCAACCTCCGCGCCGCGCTGGAGGACGTCCGGGCCGCGCCCACCGGCGACTCGGCCCCCGACAGGCCCGGGTCCCGCCCCGCCGCCACTTGAACCGCGAGGCGCCTCCCGGCCCGATGCCGCGGTCCCGGACTCGTCCTCCTGAGACGCGGGGCGGCCCGGCTCCGTCGCAGGTCCCTTGTCCGCCGCCACCGCGGCACGCGGCGGGAGCGGAACGACCGGACTACCGAATTCTTTTTGCAAAAATCCTTTGGCAAACCGCGCCGGTCCTTCTACGCTCCCCTCATGCCCGACGAGACCCCCTCCCCCAAGCCCTCCGGCTACCGCAGCCGCGACCTCGACCCCGGTAAGGACGCCGCCGCGCTCAAGGCGCTGACGCACCCCCTGCGCATCCGCATGCTGGGGCTGCTCCGCATGGACGGTCCCGCCACCGCGAGTGAACTGGCCGTCAGGACGGGCGAGTCGTCGGCGTCGACCAGCTACCACCTGCGCGTGCTGGCGAAGTACGACTTCATCGCCGAGGCCGAGCACCGCGACGACCGGGAGCGGCGCTGGAAGGCGGTGCACGAGGTCACCAGCTGGAGCAACGACGCGATGGCCGGCTCCGCCGAAGCGCAGGCATTCGTCGACGTGGTCCGCCGCGCCCAACTCGACCATCTGGAGCGGTCCCTCGCCCAGCACCGGGAGGACCTCGCGGCCGGCCGCCTCGGCGACGAATGGCGCGAGCCCTCCGGAATGACCGACCTGGTGGCGCGGCTGACGCCCGAGTCGGTCACGGAGCTGTTCGACACGTTCGCCCGTGCCGTGACCGAGCTGGCCGCACGCGACGAGGACGATCCTCGTGCCGAGCAGGTCGTGCTCTTCGCCGCCGGCCTCGCCGTCCGGGCGGAGGACCGCTCGTGAAGCGGCCGCTGGACCGGACGCCGGACCGGCCGCTGGACCCGCGTACCGCCCGGCGCCGCTTCGCCACCGTCATGTTCCTCTTCTGGCTGCCCGTCGGCCTCTACATACCGTCCCAGGTGCTGCTGCTGGGCGAGCGCGGCATGAGCCTGGCCGTCGTCGCGGGGCTGTTCGCCGTCCACTCGGTCACCGTGTCCGTCATGGAGCTGCCGACCGGCGGCCTGTCCGACGTCATCGGCCGCCGCGCCGTCCTCGCCGCCTCGGGCCTGCTCAACCTCTCCGCGCTGACCGTGATGGCCCTCGGCACCACCGTCTGGGCCCTGGCCGTCGCGATGTTCCTGCTGGGCACGGGCCGCGCGCTCTCCAGCGGCCCCGCGGAGGCCTGGTACGTCGACACCGTCCAGGCCCACTCCGGCCCCGCCACCGAACTGCGCACCGGACTCGCCCGCGGCAGCACCGCCTCCGCCGCCGCGCTCGCCGTCGGCACCCTCGTCGGCGGCGCCCTGCCGCTCCTGCTGAGCCTCGGCACCGACCCCGGGGCCCGGCTGACCGACGCCACCGGCGGGCTCGTACTGCCCCTGTCGGTCCCGGGCCTGCTCGGCGCCGCCGTCGGCGTCGGATTCGTGGCGTACGTGCTGACCGCCCTGCCGGAGCCGCCCCGGCCGCCCGCCACGCTGCGCGGGGTGCTGCGGGGCGTCCCGGCGACGATGCTGGGCGGACTGCGGCTCGGCGTCACCGAGTCGCTGGTACGCCGGGTCATGCTGACGTCCGCGGCCGCCGGCGCGGCGCTCGCGTCCGTCGAACTCCTCACCCCCGGACGGGCCGCCCGGTTCACCGGCGCTCCGGAGTCCGGCGCCGTGCTCTACGCCTCGCTCGCCTGCGCCGGTTTCCTGTGCACCGCGCTCGGCAGCCACTGCGCGCCCCTGTTGGCCCGGCTGACGGGCAGCAGTGAACGCGCCTCGATGACCGCGCTCGGCGTGAGCGCGTCCGGGCTGGTGCTGCTCGGCGCGACGGCCGCCTGGGACAGCGGCACCGCGCCTCTGGTCCTCGCCGCCGTCGGCTACGGCCTGGTCTACCTCGGTCTCGGCGCCTCCGGCCCGAACCAGAACGACCTGCTCCACCACCGCGTCGACGGCTCACACCGCGCGACCGCCCTGTCGGTGAAGTCCCTGGCGCTCCAGTTCTTCGGCGCGATGGCCGGCCTGGCCGCCGGCTCCCTGCCGATCGGCCCGCTGCCGTGGCTGATGGCCGCCACCGCGCTGCTGCTGGGCGCGCTGCTGTGGACCCGCCGGGTGAAGCCCGTACGGGCAGCCGCGCCGGCGGTGGACGGGCGGCCCGCCGCGACAGAGTCGCTGCCCGGGCGTTGAATGAAAGCATGGCTCTCCAGCGACGTGTGGGACACCGCCGACGCAGAGCATTCACGGTGGCGGGTCTGGTCTCCCTTCTCGTGGCCACCGGTGTCACCGCGGCCGGTGCGGCCGAACCCCCACCACCGCCCCCGCCCCAGCTGACCGACAAGCAGGTGAACGACGCGGTCGCGAAGCTGGACGGCATCGTCCGCGACGGCATGAAGAAGACCGGCGTCCCGGGTGTCGCCGTCGCCGTCGTCCACAAGGACCGGGTGGTGCACACGGAGGGCTTCGGCGAGCGGGAGACCGGCAAGCCAGGTGCCGTGTCGCCGGACACGGTGTTCCAAGTGGCGTCGCTGTCCAAGCCGCTGGCGTCGACCGTGGTCGCCGGAGCCGTGGGCGACAAGAAGATCGCCTGGGACGACCCCGTGGCGAAGCACGTCCCCGGCTTCGCGCTGAAGGACCCGTGGGTGACGGAGCACGTCACCGTCGCCGACCTCTTCTCGCACCGCAGCGGCCTGCCCGACCACGGCGGCGACCTGCTCGAGGACCTCGGCTACGACCGCGACTACATCCTCTCCCACCTGCGCCACCTGCCCCTGTCTCCGTTCCGCGCCTCGTACGCGTACACCAACTTCGGTGTCACCGCGGCCGGCGTGGCCGTGGCCGAGGCGAGCGGCACCAGCTGGGAGAAACTGGCACAGGACACCCTCTACACACCGGCCGGGATGAACTCCACCAGCTCCCGCTTCGACGACTACGAGAAGGCGGAGAACAAGGCCGTTACGCACGTCAAGGAGGGCGACACCTGGAAGGCCAAGTACGTGCGGGACGCCGATGCGCAGTCCCCCGCGGGCGGTGTCAGCTCCACCGCCGAGGACATGGCCGCCTGGATGCGCCTGCAGCTCGCCGACGGCAAGCTGGGCGACGACCAGATCATCCCGGCCGACCCGCTCAACCGCACCCACGTCCCCGCGTCAGTCTCCCAGCCCCCCGCCTCCCCGGCGGACCGCACCGGTTTCTACGGCCTCGGCTGGAACGTCGGCTACGACGACCAGGGCCGGCTCCGCCTCAACCACTCCGGCGCGTTCGGTCTCGGCGCCAACACCAACGTCACCATGCTGCCCGCCGAACAGCTCGGCATCGTGGTCCTCACCAACGGCGAGCCGGTGGGCCTCGCCGACTCGATCGCCTTCAACTTCTACGACACCGCCCAGTACGGGAAGCCCACCGCCGACTGGCTCGCCAGGATCGCCCAGGTCTACGAGCAGCAGGAGCAGGAGGCCCGCTCCCCCACCGACTACGCCAAGCCTCCGTCCGACGCCGCCGGCGCGCGGCCGACCGACACCTACACGGGCACCTACCGCAACGACTACTACGGACCTCTCAGGATCACCGCCAGGGACGGCGAGCTGACCATGGAACTCGGCCCGAAACCCCTGCGGCTGCCCCTCACCCACTACGACGGGAACACCTACAGCTTCACGACGGTGGGCGAGAACGCGGTCGGCCGCTCGGGCGCGATGTTCACCGTCGCCCCGGACGGCAAGGCGTCCGAGGTCCGCGTCGAGAGCCTCGACGGAAACGGACTCGGCACCTTCACCCGCGAGTAGCACGGCCCAAGTCGATGAACCCGGGCGACCCCAGGCGGATCGGCGCCTTCACCCTGACCCCTTCATCGTGTCCGTCAAGTCCTGCGACGGCTCCTCGCTCCAGAGCCGGCGCGTCAACTCCAAGACGTCCTCCGGCACCACCCTCAAGAACGTCTCCACCGACACCTGTCTGGCCATGACCGACACGAACGTGATCACCCGATCCTGTGGCCCCACCGCAGCCAACCAACTCTGGCACGGGTTCCGAGCGGAGCCGTTCCTGCGGTGCGCTGCGTTCGCCGCAGGGACCGAGGAGGCCGGTGGCAGTGCCACCGCGAGGTCGTCAACGGGACTCGGTTCGGGCAGAGGACCGGGCTTCCGTGGCGGGATCTGCCGTCCCGTTTCGGGAAGTGGAAAACGGTCTACGAACGGCATCGCCGCTGGTCGGCGGACGGCACCTGGGAGAGGCTCCTGCGGGCCGTCCAGGCCGATGCCGACGCTGAGGGCCGGATCGATGGAGCATGATCAGCGTCGACTCCACAAGCTGTCGCGCTCATCAACACGCGGCCGGCGCCCTCACTCGCGCCCCGAAGATGCCGAGCAGAGGCAGCCGACCGGTGCGCCACCGCTCTGATGAGGCCCTGGGCACGTAGCGCGCTCTCTACCAGGCCACCTGCTCGCACTCATCGAAGCGCAACGACGGCCGAGGGGTCGCCGCCGATGCGGCACGCGGAGGTCCTGTGCTCGGCCTGCCGGCTACCTGGCATGCCAAGGGGACCGGTGGGACGATGGTCTTGAATCTAGCCAAAGGGGACGACATGACTGCGATCAAGGAAAGCATCGATATCGCCCGGCGCCCCGAAGACGTCTTCGCGTTCGTGACCGATCCCTCGCATCTGCCCGAGTGGCAGGCGAGCGCCGTATCGGCCCAGACGTTGGGCGACGCCCCTCTGGCCGTGGGCTCGAAGATCCAAACGGTCCGGCGGGTCGGCCGTCGAGAGATCCCGATGACCATGGAGGTGACCGAGCTGGATCCTCCGAGGCGGTGGCACTTCCACGGTGTCGACGGCCCCATCCGAGGGGATGTGACGGGCACGATCGAGCCGCTCGGCAACGGGGAGCGGTCGCGCATGACGTTCTCCGTCGACTTCGAGACGCACGGGATCGGCAAGGTGATTGCGCCGCTCGTACTCCGTCCGCAGCTGCGGAAGGAGTTGCCGAAAAATGAGGAGAGGCTGAAGACGTTGCTCGAGGCGTGAGCCCCGCCTGGATGCGGCGGCATCATGAGGGCCCGGCACCGGGGTTGCGGGAGCGACGAGGGGGCGCCGGGCACCGTGGGTCTCCGCCACGCCCTGGCGACCGGGACTTCGTGACCGCCGCACGCTCCGCGGTCGAGCTGCAACAGCACAACGTGCACGACGGCCCCCGCTGACGCACCGGCCGGCTCAGCCGCGCAGCGTCACCCCGTACCGCGTCCGCAGGCGGGTGAGCTCCCACCACGCGATGGCCGTCACCGACGCCGGGCCGCCGATGACCGCGCAGATCTGGACGAGCGGCGGGCCCGGCGGCATCCCAGTCGTGGCCAGGTTGATGGCCGACAGCTCCCACACCAGGACGCCGGTGAGCAGCGCCGGGAGCCCCGCGTGGACTTCGGCCGTGTTGAACGCGGTACGCACGGCCGTCGTCGACGCGAAGACGACGAAGAACACCACCCACAGCACCGGCATCAGCAGCGCGAGCGTGATCAGCGGGCTGACGGGGCTGTTCGCGTAGCTCTGGGCGAGCAGCATCACGCCCGCGAACAGCAGCGGCACGGCCGTGAACGCCCCGAAGTACCAGAGCACCGAACGGACCGCCGGCCGCAGACGCGCCCGCATCCCCGGCCGCGCGGCGGGCGGCGCGAGCCGGAACAGGACGATCAGCACGAGCGGGGTGGTCAGGAGCAGCAGCCACGGCGTGATCGCCAGCCGGAAGAAGTACTGCTCCTGCACCTCGTCCCAGTCCGCCTCCGTACCGTAGGCGACCAGGATCAGGAACGACGCGGCGAGCGCGGCCCACGCCCGGGTCTTCTGCGCCCGCCACACCTCCGGGTCGTGGTACCGGCGGATGCTGTGCGCGGGGAACTTGCGCCGCGCCTGCCGCCGGGCCGACCTGGCCAGCGGATAGCCGACGAGGACCGCCAGCGCGGGCCACACACAGCACATGCCGAGCGCCAGGAGGCAACCCGGCACCCGCCGCAGCTCGTTCAGCAGCTCCCGCAGCGGGGGCCACTCGTCCGCACGGAACCGCTGCCACAGCGTCGGGCGCGGCCCGTACGGCACGTACGGCGGCGGCCCCGGATACGGACCGGGAGGCGGACCCGGGTACGGTCCCGGGTGCGGCCCCGGCTGCGGCGGCACTCCCGGACGCGGCGGCTGCGGCCGCCCGTCCCGCCGGTACGGATTCTGTCCCCCGAATGTCACGCCCGCGTCCCCTCCCGAAGTGGTCCGCAGATCATTTCAGGAACATCAACTGCCGTGCACACAAAGGCATATGCCTCAGGGCAGCCGGGCCGCCGCGTTCACCTCCCGCACCCGCGCCCGCAGCACCTCCCCCGGCGTCGCGGACCGCACATCCCCGGGCGGGCAGTCCCACTCCCTGCCCCCGCCCGGCGGCCGGAGCTGTACGCACGTACCGACCTGCCCCATGACGATCCCGACCCGCCCGTCCCGTACGTCGACGGCGTACCGGCCGAGGGGAGGCACGCTCACTTCTCCAGCTCCTGGAGCACCGCCGCCAGCCGGAGCGCCGTGTCCAGATTGCAGCGGCCCAGGTCGATCAACGGGTACGGAGCCTCGCTCGCCAGCGAGACGACGTCCACGCGCAACGACGGCAACGTCACCGACACCACCCCGAGCCCGGCCCTGAGCCGGTCCACCACCTCCTCGGCCGTCCGCAGCCGCTCGGCCGATCGCACCACCGTCATGTTCTCCGCACCTCCAGTACACAGTGTTCCGATTCCTCACCCAGCGTGTCCGGACGCGGCTAGCCTGGGAAGAGACGGCGGCCCAACAACGCGACCTGTCGATCAGGGAGTTGCACCATGCCCGGACCCAAGGACCTCGACCCGTCGACCTCACCACGCGCCCTGCTCGGCGCGGAGCTCCGCCACGCCCGCATAAGGGCCGGTCTCACCCAGGACGAGCTGGGCGGGCCGCTGTTCGTGAGCGGCTCGTACATCGGCCAGATGGAAGCCGGCACCCGCCGCATCCTCCCGGAGCACGCGGCCCGCCTGGACGAGGCGCTGGGCACGGACGACTTCTTCACGCGCAACTGCGAGGTCTCCAAGAAGTCCCGCTACCCCGACCACTTCGCCGAGGCGGCGGAGGCGGAGGCGACGGCGGAGACCATCAAGGAGTACGCGCCGCTGCTGATCCCCGGCCTGCTCCAGACCGAGGCGTACGCCCGCGAGGTCTTCCGCGCATACCACCCGACGGCTCCCGAGGAGGTCATCGACGAGCTGGTGGAGGCGAGGCTCGACCGGGCGCGCCTGCTGGCCGATCCAACAAAGCCATTGTTGTGGGCGGTGCTTGACGAGGCGGTGCTACGACGGGAGGTCGGCAACGCAGCCGTGATGGCGGAGGCGCTGCGGCATGTGGCGGCCCTGGCGAGGCGCCACCGGATCATCGTGCAGGTGCTCCCGTTCGCTGCGGGCGCGCACGCCTCGATGAACGGCTCCATCAAGCTGATGACCTTCGCCGACGCACCCCCTCTCACGTACACAGAGGGCCCCGGAGCAGGCCAGTTGGAGGACGATCCGGCCACGGTCGCCCGCCACCAACTCACCTACGATCTCCTGAGGGCCACTGCACTGTCGCCGGAAGACTCCCTGGCCCTGATCGAGTCAGTGGCGGAGGATTACGCACATGAAGAGCAGCCCTGAGTACGACCTGACCACGGCCATTTGGCACAAGTCCAGCTACAGCGGCGGCGACGGCGGCAACTGCGTCGAGGTCGCCACCGCCTGGCGCAAGTCCACATACAGCGACGCCAGCGACAACCAGTGCCTCGAAGTCGCCGACGGTCACCCCGACGTCGTCCCCGTCCGCGACTCCAAGGACCCCGACGGTCCGAAGCTCGCGTTCCGGCCCGGCCCCTGGTCCGCGTTCGTCACCGAGCTCAAGCGCAACTGAGCAGCCCTCCCGAAGCTCAAGAGCCGGGATTCGAGCGCTCTTAACAAGGATTGGTTCGGTCGGGTCTCATGTAACCCACCCGCCCACCCTGGCGACTTGACGCGCAGGTTGACTCGGGGCGACCGACTTGCCACGTACGGTCACCACGCTCTAGCGTTCCGATAAACGAACAACCCCCGCCCGGTGCTGGAACACCTGCGGGGGTCTGACCACAAGATCGAATCGAGCTCGATCCATGGCTGACTGCCAGCTTAGTGCTGCCCCTCATCCCCTCGCCAACCCCGGCTACGGCAAACGAACCGTGCCGGGCCAACCGCCCGCACGGCTGACGACTTCGCACACCTGCCCAAGCGTGAGGCGGCCGTCGCCGCGTACATCGACCGGCTGGACGACAACAGCGACATCTCCGTGAAGACGCCGGCGAAGTTCACCCCGTACGGCCAGTGGGCCGTCTCCAAGACGCTCAACCACCTGATCCGGGCCGGGCACCTGCGGCGCGGGCTGGAGGCGATCAAAGACCTACTCCTACGGCGAGACCGTCCGCCTCCCCTCCCCCGTCGACATCACCCTCGAAACGGAGAAGCTCAAGGAGTACGCCCAGGCGTAAACTCGGCTGCATGAGCCGACGACGACATTGATCCACCGCCTCAGGTCCAGGAACGGGCTGTCGCGGGCCGCCGCGCGGGTGAGCACCCGGCGTCCCCCGTCCGTTCCACGCAAGGACCACACGCATGCTCACCGCTTCGTCGTGCCCGCCCGGGGCCAACGGCCCGCTCGATCCCCGCGTCCGCAGACTTGAGCGAAGGCTCTACGCCTACGCGGGACTTGAGGACTTCGTCCTCCTCTACCCCCTCTACGCCCTGCTCTTCGCCGAGCACGGTCTGAACACCGCAGAGATCTCGTCCCTGTTCGCCATCTGGTGCGTCGTCGGCCTGCTGGTCGAGGTGCCGTCCGGTGTGTGGGCCGACGTGGTGTCCCGCCGGGCCGTGATGGTCGTCGGCCCGGTGCTGACCGCGTGCGGCTTCGCGCTGTGGGCGCTGACCCCCTCGTACGCCGCCTACGCCGCCGGGTTCACGCTCTGGGCGATCGGCGGTTCGCTGCGCTCGGGCTCCATGGAGGCGCTCGTCCACGACGAGCTGGAACGGCTCGGCGCGGCCGCCCGGTACGGGCGGGTCATGGGCCGGGCGGCGGCCGTCGGCATGGCCGCGACCGCGGCGGCGACCGCCGCCGCCGCGCCCGCGCTCGCCTTTGGCGGCGACACCCTGGTGTGGGCGGGCAGCATCGCCGCGTGCCTGCTGTGCGCGGCGGTCGGCGCGACGCTCCCCGAGCACCGCGCCGCCGTCCCCCACGAGCACGCCGAACGCCTTGGCTACCTCGCGACGTTGAAGGACGGCCTCACCGAGGTGCGCGGCAGTCGGCCGGTCCGCCGGGCGATGGTGCTCGCGGTGGTGATCACCTCGGTGTGGGGCGTACTGGACGAGTACGTGCCGCTGCTGGCCGCGTCCACGGGCGTCGCGACCGAGACCGTGCCGCTGCTGGTGCTGGTGGTGTGGGTCGGGGTGACGCTCGGCTCGCTGCTGGTGGGCCGGGGCGAACGGCTCACGGACCGCACGGTCGGCGCGCTGGTCGCGGCGGCCGCCGCCGCGCTCGCCGTGGGCGCGCTGTCCGGGGTGCCGGCCGGATTCGTGCTGCTGGGCGCCGCGTTCGGTGCGTTCCAGCTCGCGGACGTACTGGCGGACGTACGGCTCCAGTCGGCGATCACCGGCCGGAGCCGGGCGACGATCACCTCGCTGACCGGCCTGGGCACCAACATCGCCTCCCTGCTGGGCTTCGGCGCGTACGCGGCACTGTCCCCGTTCGTCTCGCACGGCGGCGTCTTCGCCCTGCTGGCGCTGCCGTACCTGCTGGTGGCCGCCGCACTGAGCCGCTCGCCCCGACCGGCCCCCGTGCCGGCCGGTCGCGAGGCGCAGTAGCGGGGGCCTGTTCGCCGGTCAGCGGGAGGCGGGGTGCGGCGGCACGGCGATCAGGCGGGCGAAGCTCTCCGGGCGGCCCCGTTCGCCGATCAGTTCGCCGTCCGCCTCGATCCAGGCGTGCGCGGCGAACGGCGGCGCCGCCCGGACGCCGACGCACCAGGTCGGCCAGACGCCCTGGAGGCGGCAGAGCAGGGCGATGGAGACCGAGCGCGGCAGGCAGGAGCGCAGGCCGTTGAGGCTGAGGCTGGCCGCGAGGACGGAGCTGCGGGCGGAATGGGCCTGCGCACTGCTCGCGGGCGCGGCGCCCCGGCTGAGCCGGGTGAGGACGCGGGTCAGCAGGTGGGGTTTGAGCAGGGCCAGCAGCCGGGCCGTGCAGATGGCCAGCCTGGTGAGCAGCCGCAGTCGCAGCGGCCGTCTGGTGCGGTCGCGGTCCAGGGCGACGGTGATGCTCATTCCTGGACCACCCCTGCGGAGCGCATGGCCTCGATCAGGGCCCGTACGTCGTCGGCCGCGCGCGCCGTGTCCACGTCGAAGTGGTCGGTGACGCGGCGGACGGCGTCCTCGGCGTCGCCGCCGTCCAGCAGGGCCTGGGCGGCGGTGGCGGCGCTGGGGTTCATCTGCCAGTACTGGCCGGTCTTGGTGTCCAGCAGGACCGCACCGTATTCGGTCCGGGTGACGGTGAGATACGGGCGGTTGCGCAGGTTCATCGCATTCCTTCCTTCCGGCCGGGCAGGTCAGGCGACCGCGCGCAGCCATGCTTCGCAGATGATGGTGGAGTCCACGGCGCCGTCCTTGAGGGCGGGCGTGCCGGGCGTCCCGGTCAGCCGGGACAGGGCCTCGGCGTCGATGAGTCCGGCCTTGGCGAGGGTGCTGTCCTCCCACAGCGACCGGATCTCGTCGCGGTGCCGGTAGAGGCCGCCGACCGCGTCGACGGTGCCTTCGAACTTGGTGGCGCGGGCCCGGCACTCCTCGGGGAGGACGCCGCGTACCGCCTCCTTGAGGACGGGTTTGAACTGCCAGGGGTCGGTCCGGTCCTCGGGGCGTACGGACAGGGCGGCGTCGACGACCGCGTCGTCGAAGTACGGCATCGTGACGGGGACGCCGGCCCGGCGCCCGGCCTCGGCGATCGCCGCGCACTCCTGGGTGCCGGTGTAGAGGGCGGACAGCTCGCGGTGGCGGCCCAGTGTCGGCGCGTACGGTTCGGCCCGCTCCGCGGCCTCGCGCAGCCCGGCGGTGACCAGTTCGCGGCACTCGGGCGTGAGCCAGGGCTGGACCACCGGCGGGGCGACCCAGGCGAGCTGCGGGGTGCAGAAGCCGAGGTCACCGGGGGCGTTCAGGTCGATCCCGGCCACCGCCCGGCGGTAGGAGCGCCGGTCGGCGAGCTGGCGCAGCACGGGGCGCCAGCGCCAGCCGTAGAGCGTGCGGTAGCCGCGGACCCGCTGCCAGGCGAGCAGCGGGCGGCGGGCGATCAGGTCGTGGCAGTAGGCGCCGGTCTGGAAGAAGAGATGGTCGCCGCCGTGGCCGGTCATGTGCAGCCGGGAGCCGCGCTGCGCCATCAGGGAGATCACCGCGGTGGCGCGGTCGCGGCTCATGGCGACGCCGGCGGGGATGTCGGTGCGGCAGCCGTCGTCGAGGATGCCCCGGTAGAACAGCGGTGTCTGCTCCGGCGTCAGCTCCACGTGCTCGACGTGCGGCCAGTGCGCGGCGGCGAGGCGGGCGTAGTGGGCGTCGTCGCTGATCGTCTCGTCGCCGGGGATGCCGCCGACGATCAGTTCGCCCGGGCCGAGCTGTCCGGCGGCGAAGGAGCAGAGCGTGGTGGAGTCCAGTCCGCCGGACAGGTCCGCGCTCAGCAGACCGTCCCGCTGGGTCCGTACGGCGACGGCGGCGGCCAGCGCCTCGCGTACGGCCGCCGCGCCGTCGGCCGCCGGGCGTACCGGGGCGGGCGGGGTGTGCCATCGGACGTGCCGGGGGGCGGCGCGGCCGGCGGGGACGAGCAGGCAGTCACCGGGCTCCACGTCGGTGACGCGGCGCCACATGGAGCGTGGGGGGAGCTGGACGGCCAGTGGTTCGGGCAGCCGCATCGCCAGGGCGGTGAGGTCGATCTCGGCGCCGGCCAGGTCGGCCAGCGCCACGGCGCGGTCGCCGGCGACGGGGCAGCCGTCGACGACGGTGTGGTGCACGCGCCGCATGCCGTAGGCCGTGCCCTGTACGTAGAGGGCGCCGGAGACGCTGCCGACCACGTGGAAGCTGCCGGGGATCGCCGCGGACAGGGCCTGGAGCCGTCCGGTGCTGCCCTGTAGCCTCCCGGTCCGGCGGGCGAGTTCGTCCGTCCGTTTCGGCAGCATGCCGATCAGTGCGACGGCGTCCGTGCCGGCCCGGGCGACGGCGATGTCCTCGTCCGCCCAGTGGCCGATGATCCAGGGGCGGCCCGAGGGGTGGTGCAGCACCCGCAGGCCGGGGGCCTCCGTCTGGAGGCGACGGGCCACGGCGCCCGCGTCCTCGCGGTCAGGAAGCGCAAAGAAGTGCGGTGCGCCGTGGCTCGTCATCATGGGTTCCTCCGGGCGTCCGTCAGAACCAGCCGCGGCCGGTGCCGTCGTTGCCCAGGATCACCACGAAGCCGGTGACGTCGCGGAAGGAGCCGGCGGAAACGAACTCCGGGGTCTCGTAAGCCTTCTTCGCCATGGTTCAGTCCTCTCTCTCACAGGGGGCGGCCGGTCGACCGCTCGGCAGCCATGCTTGCCGCCCCGGGGCCGGCCGGGCGAGGGCGCTGACCGCTTGGTGCCGATGGTGGGAACGCGCGTGGCAGGTTTTGCCGCAATGCGCATGACAGGTGGGGTCACGTCGTTCCCCGCCGCGTCCGGACCGGGGAGACCGGGGGACGCGCCGGGGAACGCCCGAGGGCGGCACCCCGTTCAGTGGGGTACCGCCCTCGGTCCTGCGGACAGGTCCGATCCGGGAAGGATCAGAGGCAGGAAGTCCGTGTCACCGCCCGCCGTGCGCCGCCGCGAGCGGCTGCTCGCCGTCGGTGTCCGTGCCGGCCGGCTCCCAGCACTCCACGCCCTTCAGGCCGGGGATGCGGTCCCGGGTGAAGACGGGGTCCAGTCCGGCGCGGCGCTGGGCCGTGTAGTCGTCCATCAGCCGGAAGGCGATCACCGACAGCGGCAGGATCGCGATCAGGTTGACGAAGACCATGGCGCCCATGGTGATGTCGGCGAGGCTCCACACGATGCTGACCGAGCCCATCGCGCCGAGCACGGCGCAGGCCAGGACGACCGCCCGGTAGCCGGTCATCGCGGACCTGCTGCCGGTGATGAACCGGATGTTGGACTCGCCGTAGTAGTAGTTACCGATCATGGAGCTGAAGGCGACCATGAAGACCACCAGCGTCAGGATGTGACCGGCCCAGTCGCCCAGCGCCAGGTTGAGCGCGGACTGGGTGACGTCCGCGCCGCCGCGCTCGCCCAGGGTCGGGTTGGCGCTGAGGATGATGAAGGCGGTCATGCTGCAGACGACCAGGGTGTCGAAGTAGACGCCGACGGTCTGCACCAGGCCCTGCTTGACCGGGTGGGTGGTCTCCGCGGAGGCGGCGGCGTTGGGCGCGGAGCCCATGCCGGCCTCGTTGGAGAACATGCCGCGCCGCACGCCCTGCAGGATCGCCGTGCCGACCGCGCCGCCCGCGACCTCGCGGAAGCCGAACGCGCCGCCGACGATGTCGGCGATCATCCCGGGGACGGCGGTGATGTTGAAGAGGACGACCACGAGGCCGAGCAGCAGGTAGACGGTCGCCATCACCGGGATCAGGACCTTGGTGACCGCGGCGAGGCGCTTCACGCCGAAGAACACGGCCATCGCGAGCAGCACGGCCAGCACGACGCCGAGCACCGGGGCGAACCAGCCGGAGTCCGCGCCGCCGTCCAGGGAGCCCTTGACGGCCACGGTGATGGTGTTGGACTGCACGGCGGTGAGGACGAAGCCGAAGGTCAGGGTGATGAGCACGGCGAACAGCACACCGAGCCAGCGCTTCCCGAGCGCGCGCTCCATGTAGTACGCCGGGCCGCCGCGGTAGGTGCCGGGCTCGCTGCCGCGCGCCTTGTAGAGCTGGGCGAGGACGGACTCGACGAACGCGGAGGCGCCACCGACGAGGGCCATCATCCACATCCAGAAGACCGCGCCGGGCCCGCCCATGGTGATGGCGGTGGCCACGCCGGCGATGTTGCCGGTGCCGATACGGGCGGCGGCGGAGATGGTGAACGCCCCGAAGGGGGAGACGCCGTCGGCGGGCTTGTCCCTGAAGACACGGAACATGTCCGGGAGCATCCGGAGCTGGACCGCCCTGGAGCGGAAGGTGAACCAGAGGCCGGCCACGGCCACCAGGGGAATCAGCAGATAGGTCCAGAAGACATCATTGATGTCGACGATCCAGGTGTTGAGCGTGCTCATGATGTGGTGCGTCCCGGGTCTTTGTGAGTCGGGGCTCGGCTCGGGCCGCCTGCGTACGGGTCACGTACGGCTGCTGCCCCAGGCCGCGGAAGCACTTCTTCCGTTCAAAGCTCTGGGAGAGCTAACCAGGGCCTCGTCCCGCTGAAAAGACATTCCGGTCGTGCCGCATCTCACACTGTGTACCGGTTTCTCCGCATGAAACGCCCCGGGGAGAAAATGCCCGAGGGCGGCACCCCGTTCAGTGGGGTGCCGCCCTCGGTCAAGGACGGTTGATCGACCAGGGGCCGATCAGAAGTCCATGTCACCGCCCGGCATGCCGCCCGGAGCGGCCGCGGAGGCCTTCTCCGGCTTGTCGGCGATGACGGCCTCGGTGGTGAGGAACAGCGCCGCGATGGAGGCCGCGTTCTGCAGAGCGGAACGGGTCACCTTCGCGGGGTCGATGATGCCCTCGGCGATCATGTCGACGTACTCACCGGTCGCGGCGTTCAGGCCGTGGCCGACGGGCAGGTTGCGCACCTTCTCGACGATGACGCCACCCTCGAGACCACCGTTGACGGCGATCTGCTTGAGCGGGGCCTCCAGCGCGAGCTTCACGGCGTTGGCACCGGTCGCCTCGTCACCCTGGAGCTCGAGCTTCTCGAAGACCGAGGAAGCCTGGAGCAGAGCCACGCCACCACCGGCGACGATGCCCTCCTCGACGGCCGCCTTCGCGTTGCGAACGGCGTCCTCGATGCGGTGCTTGCGCTCCTTGAGCTCGACCTCGGTCGCGGCGCCGGCCTTGATGACGGCCACGCCGCCGGCCAGCTTCGCCAGACGCTCCTGGAGCTTCTCGCGGTCGTAGTCCGAGTCGCTGTTCTCGATCTCGGCACGGATCTGGTTGACGCGACCCTGGACCTGGTCGCTCTCACCGGCACCGTCGACGATCGTGGTCTCGTCCTTGGTGATGACGACCTTGCGGGCGCGGCCCAGCAGGTCCAGGCCGGCGTTCTCGAGCTTGAGGCCGACCTCCTCGGAGATGACCGTGCCGCCCGTGAGGATGGCGATGTCGTTCAGCATGGCCTTGCGGCGGTCGCCGAAGCCCGGAGCCTTGACCGCGACGGACTTGAAGGTGCCGCGGATCTTGTTGACGACCAGGGTCGACAGGGCCTCGCCCTCGACGTCCTCGGCGATGATCAGCAGCGGCTTGCCGGACTGCATGACCTTCTCCAGCAGCGGAAGGAGGTCCTTCACGTTGCCGACCTTGGAGTTGACGATCAGGATGTACGGGTCGTCCAGGGACGCCTCCATACGCTCCATGTCGGTGGCGAAGTACGCCGAGATGTAGCCCTTGTCGAAGCGCATACCCTCGGTGAGCTCGAGCTCCAGACCGAAGGTCTGGGACTCCTCGACGGTGATGACGCCTTCCTTGCCGACCTTGTCCATGGCCTCGGCGATGAGCTCGCCGATCTGGACGTCGGCGGCGGAGATGGAGGCGGTGGAGGCGATCTGCTCCTTGGTCTCCACATCCTTGGCCTGCTCGAGCAGGGCGCCGGAGACGGCCTCGACGGCACGCTCGATGCCGCGCTTCAGGGCCATCGGGTTGGCGCCGGCCGCCACGTTGCGCAGGCCCTCGCGGACGAGCGCCTGGGCGAGGACGGTCGCGGTGGTCGTACCGTCACCGGCGACGTCGTCCGTCTTCTTGGCGACTTCCTTGACCAGCTCAGCGCCGATCTTCTCGTACGGGTCCTCGAGCTCGATCTCCTTGGCGATGGAAACACCATCGTTGGTGATCGTGGGGGCGCCCCACTTCTTCTCGAGGACGACGTTGCGACCCTTGGGGCCAAGGGTGACCTTGACGGCGTCGGCGAGCTGGTTCATCCCGCGCTCGAGACCGCGCCGTGCCTCCTCGTCGAACGCGATGATCTTGGCCATGTGAAGTGGTCCTCCCGGACTGGGGTGGATTGCTTCGGATCGCATCCGGCGCCCGCGACGGACGGCCTGCGCGCCATGTGGTTCCTTGCCCCACCCGGCCCGCGGACCTCACCGACTCGATCCAAGTTCTGTCACTCTCACTAGGAGAGTGCTAACGCAATGATTAGCACTCGACCCCCGAGAGTGCAAGCGCCTTCGAAGAAGGCTCCTTGAGGGGCGGTGGTCGGTGGGGGCACCTCCCAGGCGAAGTTCTGGGGGAGGGTGGGCACAAGCGCCTGTGGACAGCGCGGCGTCGACGCGCAGGCGTCCGGACACGCGTGAGGGGCCCGCATCCCGGTGACCGGGAGGCGAGCCCCTCATGCGTGAGTGCGTCGGTGGCCGAACGCGCCTGGATCAGTTGGATCAGACGGCGAGCTTGACCATGTCAGCCTGCGGACCCTTCTGGCCCTGCGAGATCTCGAATTCGACTCGCTGACCTTCTTCAAGGGTGCGGTAACCGTCCATCTGGATCGCGCTGTAGTGGACGAAAACATCCGCACCACCGTCGACCGCGATGAAGCCGTACCCCTTCTCCGCGTTGAACCACTTGACGGTGCCCTGAGCCATGCCTAACTCCCCTATTACTGGCCCTTGCGCAGGACCGCACTTCGCGGACCCGGGTCATATCTCCACCCCAGCAGGAGGGGTGTGCGCCGGAACGCGTCGACCGCGGCTGAATGTATCTGCCCAACTGCCCTCTGCAACAGGTCAATCGGACGAGAAATCTGGGCAGGACCGAACGGCCGATCCATCTGATTCCATGGAATTCCGGGGCAAGTCGGGCCCGGCAAAAGGCGCCTAAGTGGCAATTCGATCACGTACTTTGGCCGCATTCTTGCGGAACTCGGAGCATTCACGAGCAGCCGGCGGAGGGGGCTTCCCAGACTCTACCGCGCTCAACCATGCAGAATTGCCCCCTCCGCTTCTGGGGCGGAGAGGGCAATCAGGTAACTGCGGGTAATTCCCTGGGGAGAGATCAGCCGCCGGCGACCGCGGGGATGATCGACACGCCCGCACCCTCCGGCGTGGCCGTCTCCAGACCCTGCTCGAACCGGACGTCGTCGTCGTTCACGTACACGTTGACGAACCGGCGCAGCTTGCCCTGGTCGTCCAGGACGCGGGCCGCGATGCCGGTGTGGTTCTTCTCGAGGTCCGCGATGACCTCGGCGAGGGTCGCGCCCTCCGCGGCGACCTCGGCCTGGCCGCCCGTGTACGTACGGAGGATGGTGGGGATGCGGACGTTGACGCTCATGTGTGCAGCCTTCCTTGGGTCTCGGGCGGGTCTCAGCGGTCCAGGCCGGCGTCGCGGAACGCGTCCAGGCTCGGGCGGATGACGGCGGTCGCCTGGGAGGTCTCCGCGACCGCGTCGAGGGTCTTGAGGCCGTCGCCGGTGTTGAGCACGACGGTGGTGAGAGTCGGGTCGAGGACGCCCGCCTCGATCAGCTTCTTGGCCACACCCACGGTCACGCCGCCCGCCGTCTCGGCGAAGATGCCCTCGGTACGGGCCAGCAGCTTGATCGCGTCGACGATCTGCTCGTCGGTCACGTCCTCCACCGCGCCGCCGGTGCGGCGGGCGATGTCCAGCACGTACGGGCCGTCGGCCGGGTTGCCGATGGCCAGCGACTTGGCGATGGTGTCCGGCTTCTGGGGACGCACCACGTCGTGCCCGGCCTTGAAGGCGGCGGAGACCGGCGAGCAGCCCTCCGCCTGGGCGCCGAAGATCTTGTACGGCCTGTCCTCGACCAGACCGAGCTTGATCAGCTCCTGCAGCCCCTTGTCGATCTTCGTGAGCTGCGAGCCCGACGCGATCGGCACGACGAGCTGGTCCGGCAGCCGCCAGCCGAGCTGCTCGCAGATCTCGTACGCCAGGGTCTTGGAGCCCTCCGCGTAGTACGGGCGGAGGTTGACGTTGACGAAGCCCCAGCCCTCGCCCAGCGGGTCGCCGATGAGCTCGGAGCAGAAGCGGTTGACGTCGTCGTAGTTGCCCTCGATGCCGACGAGTTCGCCGCCGTACACCGCGGCCATGACGACCTTGCCCTGCTCCAGGTCGTGCGGGATGAACACGCAGGAGCGCAGACCGGCCCGCGCGGCGGCGGCGCCGACCGCGCCCGCGAGGTTGCCGGTGGAGGAGCAGGACAGGGTGGTGAAGCCGAAGGCGCGGGCGGCCTCGAGGGCCTGGGCGACGACGCGGTCCTTGAAGGAGTGCGTCGGGTTGCCGGAGTCGTCCTTGATGAACAGACCGCCGGTGACGCCCAGTTCACGGGCGAGGTTGTCGGCCTTGACGAGCTGGGTCCAGCCCGGGTTCAGGTTGGGCTTGTCGGCCACGTCGGCGGGGACGGGCAGCAGCGGGGCGTAGCGCCAGATGTTGGCCGGGCCGGCCTCGATCCGCTTCCGCAGCTCTTCGGGGCTGCCGCTCGGCAGGTCGTATGCGACTTCGAGCGGCCCGAAACACTCCGCACACGCGAAGATGGGGCCGAGTTCGAAACGCTGTCCGCATTCCCGGCACGCGAGGGCGGCGGCGGGGCCGAGGTCCACGGAGGTGGACGCGGGGGCGGAGGTGCTGGTGCTTGCGACGGTCTGCGCAGCCATGATGGCGAGGCCCTTTCTCCTCATCTTCCTTGTGACGCATTTCGCCACAAGACGGAATTGGCACCTTCCCCACCGTTGACCTCGCGGTCGGCGGGAGGGTTGCCGGGGCTTCAACGGGCCGTTCCCTCTGCCCCTCTGGATGAGCGGTATGGCTCCGGACGTGCGGTCCGGGCGTTTGTGTGCGTGGACCCCCCGAGATGCGAGGGTCGTTCGCGTTGTTCAAGACTGTAACCGAAGCCCCGGACGGTTGAGATAGTCGTCCGAACCGCGAGATGGATCACAGACCACTGTTCACCGCCTGTTTGCCGACTGCCGAGGGAGACCCGAAGTGCTCGATGAGGTGGCCCGCTGGCTGAGCCGACGCTCCTGGTCCGCGTCCGACCGCTCCCTCGACCGGCTGATATCCGCCAAAGTCAGGCGGGGTACGACGGTCAGCGTCGTGCTTCCCGCGCTGAACGAGGAAGCGACGGTCGGCGACATCGTCACGATCATCCGCCGCGAGCTGATGGAGAACGTCCCGCTCGTCGACGAGCTGGTCGTCGTCGACTCCGCGTCCACCGACCGCACGTCCGAGGTCGCCGCGGCCGCGGGGGCCCGGGTGGTCCACCGCGACGCGATCCTGCCCGGCCTGCCCGCCGTGGCCGGCAAGGGCGAGGTGCTGTGGCGGTCGCTCCTGGTGACCGGCGGCGACATCGTCTGCTTCTGCGACTCGGATCTGCGCGACTTCTCGCCGGACTTCGTCTCCGGCATCGTCGGGCCGCTGCTGACCGAGCCGGAGGTCCAGTTCGTCAAGGCGATGTACGACCGCCCGCTCGGCGGTGGCGCCGGGCCCGGCCCCGACGGCGCGCCCGCCCAGGGCGGACGGGTGACCGAGCTCGTGGCCCGGCCGCTGCTCAATCTGCACTGGCCGCAGCTGGCCGGCTTCGTCCAGCCGCTCGGCGGCGAGTACGCGGCGCGGCGCTCGCTGCTGGAGCGCCTCCCGTTCCCGGTCGGCTACGGCGTGGAGCTGGGCCTGCTGGTCGACTCGCTGAACCTGGTCGGCCTCGACGCGCTGGCCCAGGTCGACGTCGGCACCCGCAAGCACCGCCACCAGGACGGGCAGGCGCTCGGCAGGATGGCCGCGACGATCTACCGCACGGCGCAACTGCGGCTCTCCCGGCCGCACTTGGTACGTCCGTCGATCACCCAGTTCGACCGGGTCGAGAACGGCTTCGCCCCGCGGACCTACCAGGTGGACACGGAGGAGCGGCCGCCGATGCTCGAGATCAGTGAGTACGCGGCGCGTCGCGCGGCATAAGCGAGACCTGCCGGTCATTTTGCCTACATTTCCGACATATGGGACTCATCGGATTTCTTGCTCCGGCGCGCGGCAGGCACCGCAGGCCCACGCCCCTGGCCGCGCACGACCGGCTGACCCGGCTGCTCGGCGTACTGGCCGTCACGACCGCCGCGACCCTCGGCCCGGCGACCCCCGCGACGGCGGCGAGACAAGTGGAGATGGCCCGCACCGGCGCCACGACGGAACAGCTCTGGCTCCTGGGCGGCATCGCCCTGAGTCTCACGGCCGCGGGCCTCGTCGCCCTCGCCGCCACCCGCGGCCGCCGGGACCCGTGACGGGACCGCGCGGGGGGTGCGCCGGCTGTCCCGGAGCCGCCGCGGCCCCTGCCCGGAACCGGACGTACGCATGTTTTAG
The DNA here is from genome assembly GCF_053591995.1 of Streptomyces sp. NPDC002835. Classification (NCBI taxonomy): domain Bacteria; kingdom Bacillati; phylum Actinomycetota; class Actinomycetes; order Kitasatosporales; family Streptomycetaceae; genus Streptomyces; species Streptomyces sp. NPDC002835. The sequence goes on from NZ_JBSFUW010000045.1 coordinate 34,016, forward strand.
CGGCAGCGGTACGGGCTAGGGTTCGGCACATGGTCTCCGACGCAGCCCAGATCCTCGTCGCGTCCAACCGCGGCCCAGTCTCGTACGCGCTGAACGAGGACGGAGAGCTCGACGCCCGCCGCGGCGGTGGAGGACTCGTCTCCGGCCTGTCGGCCATCGGCTCGAACGCCAGGTCGCTGTGGGTGTGCGCGGCCCTCGGCGACGGTGACCGCGAGGCCGTGCGGCGCGGGGTCGGCGAGCCCGGCGTACGGATGCTGGACATCCCCGCGGCCGTCCACCACGACGCGTACAACGGCATCGCCAACTCGGTGCTCTGGTTCGTCCACCACATGCTCTACCAGACGCCCCTGGAGCCCGCTTTCGGCCAGGAGTTCCGGCGGCAGTGGGGCGCGTACCGGCTCTACAACCGGGCGTTCGCCGAGGCGCTCGCCGTGGAGGCGGCCGACGACGCGGCGGTGCTGGTGCAGGACTACCACCTGGCGCTGGTGCCGGGGATGCTCCGCGAACTCCGCCCGGACCTGCGGATCGGGCACTTCTCGCACACCCCGTGGGCTCCCCCCGAGTACTTCGCGATGCTCCCGGGCGACATCGCAGAGGAGCTGATGCTCGGGATGCTCGGCGCGGACCGGCTCGGCTTCCTGACCAAGCGCTGGATGCGTGCCTTCCAGAGCTGCGCCACCACCGTACTGGCCCCGTACGACGGGACGTCGGTGTGGCCGAAGGACAACGAGCCGGCCTTCGAGTTCCACATGGAAGGCCGCGGCCGCCACCGGACCCGGCTCGGGGTGCACGGGCTCGGGGCCGACGCCGACTTCCTGCGTGAGCGCGCCGCGCGGCCCGACGTCGAGGAGCGCCTGGCCGCGCTGCGGGAGCAGGCGGGCGAGGGCCGGCGGACGATCGTCCGCGTCGACCGCACCGAACTGTCCAAGAACATCGTGCGCGGGCTGCTGGCCTTCCGGGAGCTGCTGGAGCAGCGCCCCGAGTGGCGCGAACGCGTCGTGCACATCGCGCTCGCCTACCCCTCCCGCCAGGACCTCGCGGTCTACCGCGAGTACACGGCCGAGGTCTCCCGCGTCGCCGACGGGATCAACGCCCAGTACGGCACGGACGGCTGGACGCCGGTCGTCGTCCATGTGAAGGACGACTTCGCCCGCTCACTGGCCGCCTACCGGATGGCCGACGTCGTCCTGGTCAACCCGATCAGGGACGGGATGAACCTGGTCGCCAAAGAGGTCCCCGTCGTCACCGACCTCGGCTGCGCCCTGGTCCTGTCCCGCGAGGCCGGCGCCCACGAGGAACTCGGCGACGACGCCCTGACCGTCAACCCGTACGACGTCAGCGGCACCGCGGCCGCACTCCACGAGGCCCTGACGATGTCCGCCGACGACCGCGCCGAACGCTCCAAGCGCCTGGCGGCGGCAGCGACCGCGCTGCCGCCGCGGCAGTGGTTCCTCGACCAGCTGAACGCGCTGCGCGAGGACGGCTAGCCGAGTCCGGGGTCGCGCTGGCCCACCTCGTGGCGGTCACCGGATCCCGCCCGGTGAGCCTCCCCGATGGCCCCGTCGCCGAGTTGCTCGGCCACGCCGTCGGCCAGTGCCTCCCCACCGGGCCCGGGGCCCGGTCGGTGGAGCTGGCCGGCCCGGGGATCCGCACGCCCCGGCCCCGCCCCGACGTCCTCCTCGTTCCCCGCCACCCGCTCACCGGCGCACCCTGGCGGCCACCCGGCGACGAGGGCGCCGTGGTGCCGCTGGACAGCGGGGTCTGGGCGTACCTCGCCCACCCGTGCGAGACCTCGCCACTGCCCGCGACCGGGGCGCTCCCGAAGGATGTCCTGCGCGACGACTACAACCTGCCGTACCCCTGGTGGCCGCTGGTGCCGCACCACCGCGCCTTCGTGGACACCCTGGTCGGGGCTGCCCGCCGTACGCGCTCCACGACTGCGCAGGTATCGCGACCGCAACGGCTGGTGACCCGAGCCGGAAGCCCTCGGGAGCTGTCCGGCTCAGGTCACTGGAGGCGCTGTGCCAGGGCCGCCAGGAAGTCGGCCAGTTGGGCGGGGCCCGGGAGCAACAGGTCGGCGCGTTCCGCGAGTTCGGTGACCTCGCTGCCGCTGCAGACCAGCAGGCCGGCCATTCCGTCGGAGCGGAACTTTTCGACGGCGGCGTACGCGGCGAGGTCGCCCAGGTCGTCCCCCGCGTACAGCACCGTTTCCGCGCCGGTCTCGCGGACGTACTCGGACAGGGCGACCCCCTTGTCCATGCCCGGCGGGCGCAGTTCGAGGACCAGGCGGCCCGGTTCCAGGACCAGGCCGTGGCGGGAGGCGAGGGCCGCCAGGGGGTCGCGCAGCGCGTCGAAGGCGGCCTGGGGGTCGGTGGCGCGGCGGGTGTGGACCGCGACGGCGCGGCCCTTCTCCTCGATCCAGGTGCCCTGCCAGGCGCCGATGCCGTCGAGGAAGCCGGGGAGTTCGGCGCGGGCCGCCGCGACGCCCGGGTCGGGGGCCGGTGCGCGGACGGAGCCGGTGACGGCGTCCCACCGTTCCGCGCCGTAGTGGCCGAGGACGACGAGGTGTTCCAGGCCCGGGACGCCGGCGAAGCCGCCGTAGCGGACGGCGACCCCGGCCGGGCGGCCGGTGATCACCGCGACGGAGGCGACCTTCGGCGCGAGCGCGGCGAGCGCGGGGACGGCGCGCTCATGGGCGCGCGCCTGCTCGGGGTCGGGGACGATCTCGGCGAGCGTGCCGTCGAAGTCGAAGGCGATCACGGCTCTGCCGGGCCGTTCGAGGAGTGCCGCGAGGCCGTCCCGGCCGGCGGGGGTGGACGGCGTCGGCAGGGAGTCTGCTGCTTCTGCGTACGGGGAGCTGCCCATGCCTCCGACCCTAGCGCCGACCTCTCCTCGCGTCCCTCACACGGCGCAGCCGGTTGACCGTGACCGGATCGTGGGCGAGGGCGCGCGGGTCGTCGAGGAGGGCGTTGAGCAGCTGGTAGTAGCGGACCGGGGAGATGTCGAGCTGCTCCCTGATGGCCCGTTCCTTGGCACCGGGTCCGCGCCAGGACCGCCGTTCCATGGCCAGAACGGCGCGGTCGCGCGCGGACAGCTCCCGGCCGGTGGCCGACTGGTCGTCCGTCGCCGGGTCGTCGGGTCCCTGGTCCTCGGTCATACGATCCAACATATCGGCGCCTTCTGACGTTCGACCGCCCCTGTGGACAACGCCGGCGGCGCTACTCCGCGGCCTCGGCCGCCCTGGCGTCCTGGGAGATCCGGGTCAGTGTGCGGGCGGGGCTGCCGCCCGGTCCCACCGCCTCGCCGATGTTCTTCTTGATGTCCTCGCTGGCCGCGGCCCACGAGGTCTTGCCCACCGGCGGCAGCACGGAGCCGGGCAGCACCTCCAGGAACTCCTTGAGGTCCGCGTGCTCCGCGTCGTTCCGCATCGCCTCCTGGGCGGAGACCGTCACCGGCAGCAGATCGTTCTGGCCGGCGAAGTCCAGGACGTTCCGGTCGGTGAAGAGGTAGTCCAGGAACGTGCCGATCTCCTTGCGGTGGCCGTTCTGCTCGAAGCCCATGATCCAGTCGGCGACGCCCATCGACGCCTCGGCCGGGCCCTCCCGGCCGGGCAGCGCCACCGTGCCGACGTCGACGCCGGCCTTCTCGGCGGCCTGGAGCAGCGAGGGGTGGCCGTTGACCATGCCGACCTCGCCGCGGGTGAAGGCGGCGAAGGCGTCCTTGCGGTTGAGCTTCGCGGGGGCGACCGGGCCGGTGAGCTCCGCGTCGACCAGGTTCTCCTTCAGCCACTCGAAGGTCTCGATGTTCTGCGGGGAGTCGATCGCGTATCTGCCGAGCTCGTCGGTGTAGCCGCCACCGCCGCTGAGCAGCCACATCATCGTCTCCGCCTGGGCCTCCTCGGGGCCGAGCGGGAGGGCGAAGGGGTACTGGGCGCCGGTGTTCAGCTTGAGCAGCTCCGCGTCGCTCTTCAGCTCGTCCCAGGTCTTGGGGGCGCCGGTGATCCCGGCCTCCTTGAAGAGCTCCTTGTTGTAGAAGAGCAGCCGGGTGGAGGCGACGAACGGCAGGCCGTACAGGGTGCGCTTCATCTCGCCCGCGTCGGTGAGCGGGGGAAGGAAGTTGGACTGGACGGGTATGGAGAGCATCTGGTCGGCGGAGTACAGCTTGCCGGCCGCCGCGTAGTCGGCGTACGCGCCGATCTGGGCGATGTCGGGGGCCTTGCCGGCCTTGACCATCTCGGCGACCTTGCGGTCCACGTCGTTCCACGACTCGATCTGGACGTCGACGTCGATGCCGGGGTTGTCGGCCTCGAACGCGGCCGTCAGGTCGGCCCAGTACTTCTTGCTGCTCTCGCCGCCGGCGACGTCGTAGTCCGCGGCGACCAGCTTGAGGGTGACGCCGTCACCGGAACCGCCGGACGTGCCGCAGCCCGCCAGCGACACCGTCATTCCGAGTGCGGCGACTGCCGCGGTCAGACCCAAGAAGCGCCGCTGCACAGCTCTTCCCCACCCTCTGCTGCTCGTTTTGTCCGTTTGTTCGCAGTCGTCCCCCGCGACGTCCTGTGAGATGAGGAGCGATCCTCCCCCATCCGGCCCATAAGGTCTACACCACTGCGGTCTCACTTTCACAACGCCCGCGCCTGCGGTACGGGACCGCCGCCGGGCACCGTTGCCGCCGCGACACGACGGCTGCTATGCACGTCGGGTCATGGCCGCCCGCCCCCGAGGAGCCTCACCGCATGTCGCGTACCGCAGCAGAGATAGCCACGCAGCCCGCCTGCTGGCGCCGGGCGGCCGAGGCCGCCGCGGCGTTCGAGGGCCTGCCCGGGCCGGGTGAGCGGGTCGCCGTGACCGGCTGCGGGACGTCGTGGTTCATGGCGCTCGCGTACGCGGCGCTGCGGGAGGGGGCGGGGCTGGGCGAGACCGACGCGTTCGCCGCGTCGGAGTTCCCGGCGGGCCGCGCGTACGACCGTGTGGTCGTCATCACCCGCTCCGGCACGACGACCGAGGTCCTCGACCTGCTCGCCCGGCTCGGCGGCCGGGTGCCCACGCTCGCGCTGACCGCCGACCCCGCGGCGCCGGTCGTGCGGGCCGCCGACGCGGCGGCGGTGCTGGACTGGGCGGACGAGGAGTCCGTCGTCCAGACGCGCTTCGCCACGACGGCCCTCGCGTTTCTGCGGGCGGGGCTCGGGGAGCTGCCGGGCGTCAAGCCGGTCGCGCAGGCGGCGGTGGACGCGGAGCTCGCGCTGACCGAGCCGCTGCCGGAGGCCGTGGTCACCGCCGAGCAGTGGACCTTCCTCGGACAGGGCTGGACCTACGGGCTGGCGCTCGAGGCCGGGCTGAAGATGCGGGAGGCGGCGGGCGCGTGGACGGAGGCGTACCCGGCGATGGAGTACCGCCACGGCCCCATCGCCGTCACCCGCCCGGGGCGCGTCACCTGGGTCCTCGGCGCGCTCCCGGAGGGCCTGGCGGGCGACGTCGCCCGCGCCGGCGGCACGCTCGTGGCCCGGCAGGACGCCGACCCGCTGGCGGACCTGGTGCGCGCCCAGCGCCTCGCGGTGGCCCTGGCCGAGTCGCAGGCCCTGGACCCGGACCACCCCCGCCACCTCTCGCGCAGCGTGATCCTCGGCTGACCGCCGGGCCGCTCCGACGGGCCCGCCTGGACACCCGTTCGGCCCTGATACGGGGGTTCGGCCGAGGCCGCCGGTTTGTATGGCGTGGCAACAATCTCGGGCAGTGGACTAGACCTATTCCGGGTTCACCCGCCAGACTGTTCACGTGAGACACGTCATCGCCCTCGATGTGGGCGGCACCGGTATGAAGGCTGCCCTGGTCGGGGCGGACGGCGCGCTGTTGTACGAGGCGCGGCGCGCGACCGGGCGGGAGCGCGGGGCGGACGCCGTCGTCGAGTCGATCCTCGGCTTCGCCGAGGACCTGCGCGCCCACGGGCAGCGGCACTTCGGCACGTCCGCCGAGGCCGCGGGCGTCGCCGTGCCCGGCATCGTCGACGCCGAGCAGGGCATCGCCGTCTACGCCGCCAATCTCGGCTGGCGCGACGTCCCGCTGCGGAAGCTGGTGAGCCAGAGGCTCGGCTCCGTCCCCGTGGCCCTCGGGCACGATGTCCGCACCGGCGGCCTCGCCGAGGGCCGGATCGGGGCGGGCCGCGGCGCCGACCGGTTCCTGTTCGTGCCGCTCGGCACCGGCATCGCCGGCGCGATCGGCATCGACGGCGCCATCGAGGCCGGCGCCCACGGCTGCGCCGGCGAGATCGGCCACGTCGTCGTCCGCCCCGGCGGCCCCGCCTGCGGCTGCGGGCAGCGCGGCTGCCTCGAGACGCTCGCCTCCGCCGCCGCGGTCACCCGCGCCTGGGCCGCCGCGAGCGGCGACCCGGACGCCGACGCCGCCGACTGCGCCAAGGCCGTCGCGGCCGGCGACAAGAAGGCGGCCGCGGTGTGGCAGGAGGCCGTCGACGCGCTCGCCGACGGCCTCGTCATGGCGCTCACCCTCCTGGACCCCCGCACGCTGATCATCGGTGGCGGCCTGGCCGAGGCCGGGGAAACCTTGTTCACACCCCTTCGGGCGGCGGTGGCGGAACGCGTCACGTTCCAGAAGCTGCCCACGATCGTCCCGGCGGCCCTCGGGGACACCGCCGGATGCCTGGGCGCAGGGCTGCTCGCCTGGGATCTACTCGCCACGGAGGTAACCGCCTGATGGCCGCCAGCGCCGCTCGCGCCACGAGCACGGTTCACACCAGAAGCCCGCGCCACCCGAAGAGCACCGTCCTGGCCGGTGCCCGCGTGGTGCTGCCGACGGGGACCGTCGAAGGCGGACGGGTCGTCGTCGAGGGCACGAAGATCGTCACGGAGGCGTCCGCCGACGCGTCCGTGCACGACCTGTCCGGCCACTGGGTCGTCCCGGGCTTCGTCGACATCCACAACCACGGCGGCGGCGGGGCGTCCTTCACCTCGGGCACCGCGGAGGACGTCCTGCGGGGCGTGCTGACGCACCGGCGGCACGGCACGACGACCCTCGTCGCCTCCACCGTCACCGGCGACATGGACTTCCTCGCCCACCGGGCCGGCTTCCTGTCCGAACTGGTCGAGCAGGGCGACCTCGCGGGCATCCACTTCGAGGGCCCGTTCATCTCCCCGTGCCGCAAGGGCGCCCACAGCGAGGACCTGCTGCGCGACCCCGACCCGGCGGAGGTCCGCAAGCTGATCGACGCCGCCCGCGGCGCCGCCCGGATGGTCACCCTCGCCACCGAACTGCCCGGCGGCATCGACTCCGTACGGCTGCTGGCCGAACACGGCGTGATCGCCGCGATCGGCCACACGGACGCCACGTACGAGCAGACCCGCGAGGCCATCGAGGCGGGCGCCACGGTCGCCACCCACCTGTTCAACGCGATGCCCGCGCTCGGGCACCGGGCCCCCGGGCCGATCGCCGCGCTGCTCGAGGACGAGCGGGTCACGGTCGAGCTGATCAACGACGGGACGCATCTGCACCCCGCCGCCCTGGAGCTGGCCTTCCGCAGCGCGGGCGCCGGCCGGGTCGCGTTCATCACGGACGCCATGGACGCCGCCGGATTCGGCGACGGCCGCTACCAGCTCGGGCCCCTGGAGGTCGAGGTCAAGGAAGGCGTCGCCCGGCTCGTCGAGGGCCACTCGATCGCCGGCTCCACGCTCACCCTGGACACCGCCTTCCGGCGCGCCGTCACCGTCGACCGCCTCCCGGTCGAGGACGTCGTCGCCGCCATCTCGGCCAACCCGGCCAAGCTGCTCGGCGTCTACGACAAGGTCGGCTCACTGGAGACCGGCAAGGACGCGGACCTCGTCGTGCTCGACGCCGGCTTCGCGCTCAAGGGCGTCATGCGCCGCGGCGAATGGGTCATCGACCCCCAAGTGGGCTGATCACGCGACACCTAACGGCAGGCGGTCGGTCACCGGGTCTTGGGCCGACCGCCTGCCGTTTGGCATGATCAGGACCCGTACCAGACACGGCAGCGGCGTTCTTCGGGGGTGTGCAGGGGTGATCCTCACGGTCACGCTCAACGCCGCGCTCGACATCACGTACCAGGTCGCCGCCCTCACCCCGCACGCCGTCCACCGCGTCCGCGAGGTCACGGAGCGCCCCGGCGGCAAGGGCGTCAACGTCGCCCGCGTGCTCGCCGCGCTCGGCCACGAGAGCGTCGTCACCGGATTCGCGGGCGGGCCCACCGGGGCCGTACTGCGCCGGATGCTCGCCCCGCTGGCGCCGCACGACGCACTCGTCGAGGTCGCCGGCAACACCCGCCGCACCCTCGCCGTCGCGGACGACGCGGCCGGCGACACCACCCAGCTCAACGAACCGGGCCCCACCGTCACCCCCGCCGAGTGGGCCGCCTTCCTCTCCTCGTACGACGCGCTCCTGCGGGACGCGGAGGCCGTCGCGCTGTGCGGCAGCCTGCCGCCCGGCATCCACGTCGGCGCGTACGCCGAGCTCGTGCGCCGGGCGCGTGCCGCCGAGGTCCCGGTCCTCCTCGACACCAGCGGCGAACCGCTGCGCCGCGGCGTCGCCGCCCGCCCCGACCTGATCAAGCCGAACGCCGACGAACTCGCCCGGCTCACCGGCTCCCGCGAGCCACTGCGCGCCACCCGCGACGCCCGCCGCCGCGGCGCCCACACCGTCGCCGCCTCCCTCGGCCCCGACGGGCTGCTCGCCGCCACCCCGGACGGCACCTGGCAGGCCACCCCGCCCGAGCAGGTCAAGGGCAACCCGACGGGCGCGGGCGACTCGGCGGTCGCCGGCCTGCTCTCCGGACTCGTCGCGGGCCTCCCCTGGCCCGAGCGGCTGGCCCGGGCGGTGGCCCTCTCGGCGGCGACGGTCCTGGCCCCGGCGGCGGGCGAGTTCGACGCGGCGGCCTACGAGGAACTGCTGCCGCGGGTCACGGTGGTCGAGCACCCGGCGCCGGCGCCGGGGAAGTGACCCGCCCGAAGTCCCGGTGAAACGCCGCGTCCCGGCCGCGGGGCGCGGCCGGGACGGGGACGGGTTTCAGATGAGGGGTCGTTCAGGGGCCGGTGGGCCTCAGCTCTTCTTGTTCTGGCCGGCCTCGAGCCAGACCTGGTCGAGATACGCCTCGCACTGGTTCCCCTGCTCGCAGGAGATCTTGAGGTCGTTCTTGCCCTTCTCGAGGTTCACGTAGGCGTAGGTGTTGGTCCAGCCCTTCTCCCAGTCGCCCTCCTCCGCCTTCGCGAAGTTCGCCATGTTGATCTCGCGGGGCTCCCCGCCGTTGATCGTCAGGCTGGTCTTGGCGTCCTTGCCGGGCACGCTGTACGTGATGTACATCGTGTACGCACCGGCCTTCGGCACGTCCACCGACCAGGAGGCGGAGCCGCCGACGCCCTGGAACATCACATAGGCGCCGTTGGTGCCCTTGGCGCCCGGCACGGCGTCGGCCGCGGCCGCAGCCCCCTCCAGCCGCAGCGTCGCCGCGTCCTGCTTGGGCAGCTCGACGGGCTCCTCCGGCTTGTCCGAGGCGTCGTCGCTGGGCTTGACCGACTCCGCCACCGGCGGATTGGTGCCGTCCGCGCCGGTGCCGCCGGCCTTTTCCTTCTCGTCGCCGCCGGACATCAGCGCCGCGGCGATGCCGATCACGACGACCGCGACGACCGCGATCGCGCCGATCAGCAGGCCCTTGGTGTTGGGGCCGCCGCCCCGGCCACCGCCGTGGCCACCGTGACCGTGGCCGCCCGGGGGCGGCACCGGCACCTGACGTGTCTGGGCGGCGGCGCCCGGGTAGGTCTCGGGCGCGGCGTACGCGGCCGTCGACTGCTGGCCGTACGCCTGCTGCTGCGGGACGTTCTGGCCGTACTGGCGCTCGCCGACCGTGCGGACCTGGTTGTACGAGGTGCGGGGAACCCCGGGCTGCGCGGCCGGACCCGGGTAGCCGTAGCCACCCTGGCGGGGAGGCGTGGCGCCCGCCTGCTGCCCGTCGGCGTACAGGTAACCGAACGGGTCTTCGTCCTCGGGCGTGCTCGCGCCGTTGTTCGCGGCCGTCATCCCAGTCACTCCTCACCATCTCGCCAGCACAACGCTGACGCGTGGCGAGCCTACCCGGTTCCATACACCCCGTTGGGTGGCATGGGCCTCATCGGGTCCGACGACCGCCCGGTCACCAGGCCGGGCACGGCCGAGGTGTGATACATCACCACAGAACGGGACGGTCATCCCGCCCGGCGGTGGACCTTCGAGCGGGACCGCTTCTCGATGTACATCCGCTGGTCCGCCGACTGCAGGACCTCCTCGACGGACATCCCGCAGCTCGCCCACCCGATGCCGAAGCTGGCGCCCACCCGGACCCCGCGGCCGCCGACCCTGATCGGCAGGATGATCGCGTTCCGCAGCCGTACGGCCAGGTCCGCGGCGTCCGCCGCGCCGAGGCCGTCCGCCAGAACCACGAACTCGTCGCCGCCGAGCCTGGCGACCGTGTCACCGTCCCGCACCCCGGTGGCGAGCCGGCGCGCGACCTCGACGAGGACGGCGTCCCCGGTCTGGTGACCGAACCGGTCGTTGATCGACTTGAAGCCGTCCAGGTCGCAGAAGAGGACCGCGAGCCCCTTGGCGCCGTCGTCGATCTCGTCGTCCGGCGCCACGGTGTGCACATGGTGGTCGTACGGCCGGGCCCCGACCGCGTCGAAGTCGAAGCCGTCGCTGTGGAAGGCGTGGTCGGTGTCGTACGCGGCGTCGAGCGCCTCGATGTCGGTCGCGTACGCCGCGTGCGGGCGATCGCACAGCCGGGAGCTGAGCCGGGCGCGCAGCTCGGCGCTGTTGGGCAGGCCGGTGAGGGCGTCGTGCGAGGCGCGGTGCGCGAGCTGGAGCTCGTGGCGCTTGCGGTCCTCGATGTCCTCGACGTGGGTGAGCAGGAAGCGGGGTCCGTCGGCCGTGTCGGCGACGACCGAGTTCCGCAGCGACACCCAGACGTAGGAGCCGTCCCTGCGGCCGAGTCTGATCTCCGCGCGCCCGCCCTCGGCGGAGGTGCGCAGCAGCGTGCCCACGTCCTCGGGGTGGACGAGGTCGGCGAAGGAGTAGCGGCGCATCGCGGAGGCGGGGCGGCCGAGCAGCCGGCAGAGCGCGTCGTTGGTGCGCAGCAGCCGGCCGTGCTGGTCGCCGCCCATCTCGGCGATGGCCATGCCGCTGGGCGCGTACTCGAACGCCTGGCGGAAGGACTCCTCGCTGGCCCGCAGCGCCTGCTGCTCGCGCTCGAGGCGGACGAGGGCGCGCTGCATATTGGCGCGAAGTCGTGCGTTGCTGATGGCGATCGCGGCCTGCGAGGCGTACATCTGCAGCGCCTCCTGGCCCCAGGGGCCGGGGCGGCGGCCGTTGCGCGGGCGGTCGACGGATATCACGCCGAGCAGTTCGCGCCCGCCGCCGGAGGCGTACATAGGGGCGTAGAGACGGTCCTGCGGGTGCCACTCGTCCTCGAAGCGGGGCTCGGGGCCGTCGGTGTGCCACTGGGGCACGTCGTCCTCGATGAGCACCCAGCCCTCGGTGTGCGGGATGAAGCGCAGGTCGCCCCACGCCTCGCCCATGGACAGGCGGCGGTCCCAGGAGGGGCGGGAGCCGACCCGCCCGGTGATCAGCGCCTCCGCGGCGGCGCTGCCGGCGAATGCGGCGACGACGAGGTCACCGTCGGGGCGGACGAGGTTGACGCAGGCGAGTTCGTAACCCAGGCCGACGACGATTCCGTCGGCGACGGTCTGCAGGGTGTCGGCCAGGCTGCGGGCCGTGTTGAGCTCCGCGACGACCCGGTGCAGCTGCCGCAGGGTCGCAAGACGGACATAGGGCTCCGACTCGGTCTCCATCGCTCGCTCTCCCCGAGACCTCGACAGCAAACTCCAGGGCGTCTGATTGGCGTACTTGTAGCGGTATCCCGGCCACTGAATCACAGCGAGCAGCCCGCTCGGTACACAGGGTCAACAAATACTGTCCTCTGTGACTCAAGTCACATCAGGTGATGAACGGTCAGATAAGGTCGGGCACCTGGCAGCCTGCTACCCCGGCGTCAATTATTGAACACAAAACCATTGGTCCGTACCCATGGTTACGCGTGCTCGTGGGGCCGCAGACCTAGGACCCGGCTGGTCCCAGGGGCCGATGCGGCGGCGAAGCGGCCGCCAGTAGCGTTCGTTGTGTGTTGCACACGACCTCCGCACCGACCGCGTCCGCCATCCCCCATCCTGAGGGGGTGAGCAACGAGGAATTCCGTGCCGCCATGTCCCGACTGGCCGCCGGCGTGGTGCTGGTGACCGCGCACGACGCCGACCACGGGCCGCGCGGTGAGGACGTGGGGATGACGGCCACGGCCTTCATGTCCGTCTCACTCGACCCGCCGCTGGTGCTCGTCAGCCTGCGCAACGGCTCTCGGATGGACGACCTGCTCGCCGAGCAGCCGCTGTGGGGCGTGTCCGTGCTCTCGGAGAACCAGCGGCAGATCGCCGGGCGCTTCGCGATGAAGGGGCGGTTCAGCGACCGACTGCTCTTCGACGACCTGGCCCACGAGCGGGGCGAGGTGTGCGGGGCGCCGCTGGTGGTGGGCGCGCTGGCGACGCTGGAGTGCCGTACGGAGCAGCGGGTGGAGGCGGGGGACCACACGCTGGTGATCGGCCATGTCCTGAAGGCGGGCCTGGCCGACCAGGTGGCGGGACCGCTCACCTACTTCCGGGGGCGGTACCGGCAGTTGGGGTGAGGGGCGCTCGGGGGTCCGCTGGTGGGGCGTCTACGGGGCGTGGGTGGGGCGGCCGGGTTCGGCGGCCTCGGTCGCGGGGCGCGCTACCAGTCGCGGCCCGAGCGGCCGCGCTTCCGCTCCGCGCGGTGCTTCTTCTCCCGCAGCCGGCGCTCGTTGATGCCCCGCGGGATCTTCGTCGGCCGGCGGGGGCGCGGCGGCGGGGCGGTCGCCTCGGCCAGCAGCGAGGCCAGACGAACCGCCGCGGTCTCCCGGTTGCGCCACTGAGAGCGGTGCTCCGAGGCGCGTACGGCGATCACGCCACCCACCAGCCGGCCCGCGAGCCGCTCCAGCGCGCGTTCCTTCCAGACCGGCGGCAGCGCCTCGGTCTTCGCCAGGTCGAAGCGGAGCTCCACCTGGGAGTCGCTGGTGTTGACGTGCTGTCCGCCGGGCCCCGACGACCGGGAGAAACGCCAGATGAGCTCCGCCTCCGGCAGGGAGACGGAACCGCGGATGATGTAGGGCCCGGACATGACGTCCATGGTCCCGTGTGCGGCGCGGTACGTCATCCTCTTTTGGGTCCGGAAGGAACCTGACGGTCCCCTCCCCGCGTTATGACCTGTGACGGTAGCTTCGGGAGGACCCGTAAGCCCGCAGAATCGAATTGAAGGGGACTTCCCAATGGCAGTAAGCCTGTCCAAGGGCGGCAACGTCTCGCTCACCAAGGAGGCACCGGGCCTGACCGCCGTCACGGTCGGCCTCGGCTGGGACGTCCGCACCACCACCGGCACGGACTTCGACCTCGACGCGTCCGCGATCGGTGTGAACCCGGCGGGCCAGGTCGCCTCCGACGCCCACTTCGTCTTCTTCAACAACAAGGCGACGCCGGACCAGACCATCGTCCACACCGGTGACAACCGCACCGGCGAGGGCGGCGGCGACGACGAGCAGATCAACGTCAACCTGGCGGGTCTGCCGGCCGACGTCGACAAGATCGTCTTCCCGGTCTCGATCTACGACGCCGTCACCCGCAGCCAGAACTTCGGCCAGGTGCGGAACGCCTACATCCGCATCGTCAACCAGGCCGGCGGCACCGAGCTCGCCCGCTACGACCTCAGCGAGGACGCCGCCACCGAGACCGCCATGGTCTTCGGCGAGCTCTACCGCAACGGCGCGGAGTGGAAGTTCCGCGCGGTGGGCCAGGGCTACGCCTCCGGACTCGAGGGCATCGCCCGCGACTTCGGCGTCAACCTCTGACGCAGCCTCACCCAGCAGGGCCCCGGCTCCGGCCGGGGCCCTGCCGCGTTCCGGGGGACGGCCGCGTTCCCGGGGGCCCGGCCCGGGAGGCGGGCCAGCCTCGTTCCCGGTGCCGTGGCCGGGGCCGGCCCGGGACGCGGCCCCCGGGCGCCCTCACGACCCGGCCCCCACGACCCGGCCCTCAGCGCGCCGCGCCGGCTCAGCGGCCGAGTGCCGCCACGCCCGCCCGCGCGAACTTCTCGTCCAGGTCGCCGCTCGGCGCGCCCGCCACCCCGATGCCCGCGACCGGCGCGCCCTTGACCTGCACCGGCGCGCCGCCGCCGAGGAACAGCGTGCCCGGGATGTCCTTCAGGTTCGGGGCCTGCTCCAGACGCTTCGTCAGCTCGGAGGTGGGCGCGTTCCACGACACGGCCGTGTACGCCTTCTTCTCCGCCGACTCGTACGACTGCGGGCCCGCGCCGTCGCCGCGCAGGGTGACGATCGTGTTGCCGTTGCGGTCGACGACGGCGACGGTGACGCGCTGGTTCTCCTTCTCCGCGGCGTCGAGGGCGGCCTGCGCGGCCCTGGTCGCGGCGTCGATCGTCAGATGCGTGGACTGCTGGAGGCTGCGGTCCGAGAGGTCGGCGGTGACGGCGGCCCTGGACTCGGCGGCCGGGGCGGAGGCGTTCGCGGACACCGCGCCGAACGTACCGGCGGCGACGACGGCGGCGGTGACGGCACCGATCATGGTCTTCTTCATCTGGGGTGGCTCCTTCACGAGGGCGGCTGATCCGCCGCGGTGGTCGTTCCGCCATCAATCCTCCGGCCGCGCGGCGCCCCGCCCGGTCCACGCTCCGGCTGCCGCTGCCGCGCATGATGGACGACACAGGGGTCGGCCGATCGGTTGATGCCCGCCTGGTCCCGCCGGGCCACGATGAACGGACGGGCCAGGCAGGACGAGCGAGGAGACGGTGGTGCGGCGGGAGCACGTCCGGGACGATCAGGACGCCGACGAGCGGAACCCCGACGATCGGGGCGCCGACGAGCGGGACCCCGACGCCCGCTGGCTGGCCCGGGTGATGCACACGGCGTTCTTCCTGCTGCTCGGCGCCTCCCTCGCCCGCTATCTGCTGCGCCACCCCTGGGAGTTCCGCTCCCCGTGGATCATCGGCCTCTCGGTGGCCCTCGCGGTCCTCTACACGGTCGGCCCGGTGTTCGGCCCGCGCGCCACACCCCGCCGGCTGCTGTGGCTGTTCACCGTCGTGGCCGTCTGGGTCGTCCTCGTGGTGCTCGCGCCGAGCTTCGCCTGGTGCGCCGTCCCCCTCCTCTACACCGGGCTGCGCGCCCTGCCGACCCGCGCGGCCATCGCCCTGGTCGCCCTGCTCACGCTGTTCGTCGTCGCCGCACAACTGCGGCTCGCGGACGGCGGCCTCGACCCGAACCTGATCCTCGCCCCGCCCTCCGTCGCCGCCGTGGCGACAGCCGTCTTCATCCACGCCGAACGGCTCGCGGAACGCCGGCGGGCGCTCATCGACGACCTGGTCCGCACCCGCCGCGAACTCGCCGCCACCGAACGGCGGGAGGGCACCCTCGCGGAACGGCAGCGGCTGTCCATGGAGATCCACGACACCCTGGCGCAGAGCCTGTCCAGCCAGCAGATGCTGCTCCAGGCCGCCGACCGCACCTGGGACACCGACCCGTCCAACGCGCGCGGCCATGTCCGCACCGCCGAGTCGATCGCCGAGCGCAGCCTCGCCGAGGCCCGCCGGTTCGTCCACGACCTCGCCCCGGCGGACCTCGCGGAGGGCGGGAGCCTGCCGCAGGCGCTGCGCACCCTGGCGGCGCGGGAGACGACCGGCACCCTCACGGTCTGTTTCCACCTCGACGGACCCGACGTGCCGCTACCCCAGCCCGCCCAGTCGGCGCTGCTGCGGATCGCGCAGGGCGCACTGGCGAACGTGCGGGAGCACGCGGACGCGAGCACCGCGACGCTCACGCTCACCGTCCTCGACGACCAGGTCGTCCTCGACGTCGCGGACGACGGCCGCGGCTTCGACCCGGCGGCCGCCCGCCCCGGCGCCCGGCCCGGCGCGGCACCGCCCAACGGCCAGCGCGGACACGGCCTGCCCGCGATCCGGGCCCGTACGGACCAGCTCGGCGGCACCCTCACCATCGAGTCCGCACCCGGCGAAGGCACCGTGCTGTCCGCCGCGATTCCGTTGGAGGTCCGCCCATGACCGCCGTACGCATCCTGCTCTGCGACGACCACGCCGTCGTACGCGCCGGGCTGCTCGCCCTGATCGGCAGCGAGGCCGACATCGAGGTCGTCGGCGAGGCCGGCAGCGGCGAGGAGGCCGTCGCCATGGCCGCCAAGCTGAAGCCGGACGTCGTCCTGATGGACCTCCAGCTCGGCGCGGGCATCGACGGCGTCGAGGCCACCCGCCGTATCGCCTCGCCCGACGTCCACGTGCTGGTGCTGACCACGTACGACACCGACGCCGACGTCACCCGCGCCATCGAGGCGGGGGCGACCGGCTACCTCCTCAAGGCCGAGCGGCCGGAGGAACTGTTCGCCGCGATCCGGGCGGCCGCGCAGGGCCGGACCGCGCTCTCCGCGCCCGTCGCGAGCCGCGTCATGGACCGGATGCGCGGAGCGGCCGGCCCGTCGCTGACCGACCGGGAACGCGACATCCTCGGCCAGCTCGCCCACGGCCTCGGCAACCGCGAGATCGCCCGCGCCCTGTTCATCAGCGAGGCGACCGTGAAGACGCACCTCGGCCGTATCTACGCCAAACTCGGCGTCGACACCCGAGCGGGCGCGGTCGCCGTCGCGAAGGAGCAGCGACTGCTGCCGTGACGCGGCGGCGGGGGCGGCGGGGTGTCCCGGTTCGCCGCCGTCCTGGCGTACGCCCCGGGCGGACCCGCCCTGGGCCCGTGCCGCCGGGTGGGCGGGCCCAGGGCGGGTCCGGTACCGCGCTCCGCGCGGTGGCCTCAATCGCCGGCGCGGGGGGGGGGGGGGGGCCGCCCCGCGGGTTGGGGGCGGTGCGGAGCGCACACCTCAGAACTCCAGAAAACCCCAAAAAACAAGG
>NZ_JBSFUW010000046.1:0-42696 GCF_053591995.1 Streptomyces sp. NPDC002835
AGCCCCAGAGCCGCCTCCGGGTCCTCCGCGCGCACCGTGGAGGAGCTGACGGCCACAGCCGCCAGCGCCTCCGGCGTGCGGTGCTGGAACACCTCGCGCGCCGAGAACACCAGCCCGGCCTTACGAGCCCGGCTCACCAGCTGGATCGAGACGATGCTGTCACCGCCCAGCTCGAAGAAGCTGTCGTCGACGGAGACCGAGTCGAGGCCGAGGAGTTCGGCGAAGATGCCGCAGAGGATCTCTTCCTTGGCGGTCTGAGGCTGCCGTCCCTCGCCGGCTCCGGTGAACTCGGGTGCGGGGAGGGCTTTGCGGTCGAGCTTGCCGTTGACGGTCAACGGCAGGGCGTCCAGGGCGACGAACGCGGACGGCACCATGTAGTCCGGGAGACTCGCCGCCACATGGGCCCGCAGCGCGTCCGTGTCCAGGCCGGTGCCGGTGCCGGCGTTAGTGCCGGTGGCCGGGACAGCGTAGGCGACCAGACGCTTGATCCCGGGCTGGTCCTCCCGCACCACGACCGCCACCTGGGCGACAGCCTCATGTGCGCCCAGGACGGTCTCGATCTCACCCAGCTCGATCCGGAACCCGCGGACCTTGACCTGGTCGTCCGCCCGGCCCAGATACTCGAGTTCGCCGTTCCGGGTCCAGCGGGCCACATCGCCCGTCCGGTACATCCGCGTCCCGGCGGGTCCGTGCGGGTCGGCGACGAACCGCTCCGCCGTCAGCCCCGGCCGGCCCAGATACCCGCGCGCCAGACCGGCGCCCGCGATGTACAGCTCACCCGCCACACCCGCCGGAACCGGACGCAGACCACCGTCCAGCACATAGACACGGCTGTTGGGAATGGGCGTGCCGATCGTCGGGACTCCCGAACCGGCCACCAGCGGCGCCGACATGGTCGCAGCCACCGTCGACTCCGTCGGACCGTAGGCGTTGACCATCCGACGCCCCGGAGCCCACCGGTCCACCAACTCCGCCGACGTCGCGTCCCCGCCGACCACCAGGGACCGGAAGTCGGGATATTCCCCCGCCGGAACACTCGCCAGCGCCGCCGGCGGCACCAGAGCATGCGACACCCGCTGCGACTCCAGCACCTCGGCCAGCACCTCACCCGCCAGCGGACCCGCGGGGGGCACCACCAACGCGGCGCCCGCCGCGAACGTCATCACGAGCTCCAGCACCGACGCATCGAAACTCGGCGACGCGAACTGCAGCACACGGCTGTCACCGTCGACCGCGAAACGCTCGACCTCCGCAGCCGCGAAACTCGCCAGACCGCCGTGCGGAACCACCACACCCTTCGGCCGCCCCGTCGACCCCGACGTATAGATCACATACGCCGGACCCGACGAAGACACCGGAACCGCCGGACGCTCGTCACTCAACCGCTCGTACAGCTCGGGCAGTTCGCGCAGGACCAGTACCGGCCGGGCGTCGTCGAGCATGTAGTCGATCCGCTCCTGCGGATAATCCGGATCGACCGGCAGATACGCCGCCCCCGCCTTCAGTACCGCCAGCTGCGCCACCACGATGTCCACCGAACGCGGCAGCACCAGCGCCACCACGCCCTCCGGCCCCACGCCCCGGCCCGTCAGCCAGTGCGCCAAGCGGTTGGCCCGCACCTCCAACTCCGCGTAGGACAGTTCGAAGCCGGCACCGACCACCGCCGGCGCGTCCGGACGCCGGTCCACCGCGGCCTCGAACAACCCGTGGAACGTCACCGGCGCCAGGGCCTGTTCGGCGCCGGCCCACTCGCCCAGCACCCGCTCACGCTCGACCGCGTCCAGCACCTCGACCGCACCGACCCGCACGTCCGGATCAGCCGCCACCGCATCGAGCACCGACACCAGCCGTGCCGCCAGCACCTCCACCGACTCCCGGTCGAACAGATCGACCGCGAACTCCACGCTCCCCTCGATCCCCTCCACCGACTCCGCCAGCGTGAACGACAGATCGAACTTCGCGGTGTTCAGACGGACGGGCTGGCGGCGGACCTCGACGCCCGGGAGGGCGAGGTCGGACGCCGGGATGTTCTGGAGCTGGAGGGAGACCTGGAAGAGCGGGTGCCTGGCCATGGAGCGCTCCGGGTTGAGCACCTCCACGAGCCGCTCGAACGGCACGTCCTGATGGGCGTACGCGGCCAGGTCCGCCTCCCGCACCCGCTCCACCAGCTCACGGAACGTCGGGTCGCCCGACACGTCCGTACGCAGCACCAGCGTGTTGATGAAGAAGCCGACCAGGTCGTCGAGCGCCTCGTCCGTGCGGCCCGCGATCGGTGAACCGATCGGGATGTCCGTCCCCGCGCCCAGGCGGTGCAGCAGCGTGGCCAGTGCGGCCTGGAGGACCATGAACAGGCTGGTGCCGGTCTCCCGGGCGACGTCCGAGAGGCGTGCGTGGAGCTCTGCGGGAATCGTGAAGCCGAGCGTCTCGCCGCGGTAGCTCATCTCCGCCGGGCGCGGCCGGTCCACCGGCAGCGGCAGTTCCTCCGGCAGGCCGGCCAGCGTGGTCCGCCAGTGGTCGACCTGGCGCGACAGTTCGCTGCGGGGGTCGTCCTCGTCGCCGAGCACGTCCCGCTGCCACAGCGTGTAGTCCGCGTACTGCACCGGCAACGGCGCGAACTCCGGCGCGACGCCGCCGATCCTGGCCGCGTACGCCGTCGACAGGTCCTGCGCCAGCGGGGCGAGCGACCAGCCGTCGCCGGCGATGTGGTGGACGACGACCAGGAGCGCGTGGTCGTCGGGGGCGAGGGTGAAGAGGTGGGCCCGGACCGGGATCTCGCGGGCCACGTCGAAGCCCTGCGCCGCGGCGGCGCTCAGCGTCTCGTCGAGCGCGTCGGGGTCCGTCGTGGCGAGGTGCAGCCGGGGGCGGGCCTCGGTGTCGCCGGCGTCGAGGACGAGCTGGCGGGGCCGGCCGTCCACGTCGGGAAACAGCGTGCGCAGCGCCTCGTGGCGTGCCGTGACGTCGGCGAGCGCCGCCGCCAGGGCGTCGGAGTCGACGTGCCCGCCGAGCCGCAGGGACAGCCCCAGGTTGTAGGTGCCGCTCGGGCCTTCGAGGTGGCTGAGGAACCACAGGCGGCGCTGGGCGTGCGAGAGGGGGATCTCGGCCGGGCGCTCGCGTACGGTCAGTGCCTCACGGGCCTGACCGGCGTCACCGAGGTGCTCGGCGAGGGCGGCGACGGTGGGGGCCTCGAAGAGGTTGCGGACGGTGAGTTCGGCGCCGAGGGCGGTCCGGACGCGGCTGATGAGGCGGGTGGCGAGCAGGGAGTGGCCGCCGAGGTCGAAGAAGCCGTCGTCGATGGTGACGGCCTCGACTCCGAGCACTTCGGCGAACAGCTCGCACAGCGCGGTCTCCCGGCGGGTGCGGGGGGCGCGGCCGGTGCTGAGGTGGGTGAAGTCGGGCGCGGGCAGCGCCTTGCGGTCCAGCTTGCCGTTGACCGTCACCGGCAGCCGGTCCAGGAGCAGGACGGCGGCGGGCACCATGTAGTCGGGCAGGGCCGCGGCGACGTGGCCGCGCAGTTCGGCCGGGTCGGCGGCCGGGCGGGCCGGGTCGGCGGCGACGGTGTAGGCGACGATCCGCTTGTCGCCGGGGCGGTCCTCGCGGACGATCACGGCGGCCTGGGCGACGTCCTCGTGCGTGAGCAGCCGTGCCTCGATCTCGCCCAACTCGACGCGGAAGCCGCGGATCTTGACCTGGTCGTCGACGCGGCCGAGGTACTCCAGTTCACCGTCGGCGGTCCATCTCACGAGGTCGCCGGTGCGGTACATACGGGAACCCGGGGCGCCGTACGGGTCGGCGAGGAAGCGCTCCGCGGTGAGCGCGGGGCGGGCGTGGTAGCCGCGGGCGAGGCCGGCGCCGGTGAGGTACAGCTCGCCGGGGACGCCGGCGGGTACCGGGCGCAGGCCGGCGTCGAGCACGTACACGCGGGTGTTGGTGATGGGCCGGCCGATGGTCGGGGTGCCCGCGCCGGGGCGCAGGGGGGCGCTCATGGTGGCGCAGACGGTCGACTCGGTGGGGCCGTAGGCGTTGACCATCCTCCGGCCGGAAGCCCAGCGTTCGACGAGCTCCGCGGAGCATGCCTCTCCGGCGGTGACGAGGGTCATCCCGGCGGGCAGTCGCGCGTCGCCCATCGCGGCGAGCACGACGGGGGGCAGGGTGGCGTGGGTGACCTCCCGCTCGGCGAGCAGGGCGGCCAGCGGCTCGCCGGCGGCCAGCCGCTCGGCGGACGCGACCACCAGCGTGGAGCCGTTCAGCAGCGTGGTCAGGATCTCCCACATCGACGCGTCGAAGCTGGGTGAGGAGAACTGCAGTACCCGGTGGCCTTCCCCGCCGCCCAGCCGGCCGCGGTGGGCGGCGGCCATGCTGGCGACACCGGTGTGGCTGACGACGACGCCCTTGGGGCGTCCGGTGGAGCCGGAGGTGTAGATGACGTACGCGGCGTCCTGCGGCGTCAGCCCACTCGCCGTGTGACCCTCGGCGGGCAGTTCGGTCTCGTCGAGCAGCAGCTGCTCGGGCCCGCCGTCGGGGAGCGCGCCGCGCAGAGCGCCGGTGGTGACGACGAGTGCGGGGCGCGCGTCGTCGAGGATGTACGCGATGCGGTCCGCGGGGTAGGCCGGGTCGACGGGCACATAGGCGGCGCCCGCCTTCATCGCGGCGAGGAGCGAGACGATCGTGTCGGCGGAGCGTCCGAGGGCGACGGCCACGGACGCGCCGCGGCGGACGCCGCGGTCGCGCAGGAGCGCCGCCAGGCGTGCGGCCCGGGTGTCGAGCTCCCGGTAGCTGTAGGACACGTCGTCGGCGACGAGGGCGGCCGCGTCCGGCGCGGTGCGGACCTGTTCGGCCAGCAGCTCGGGGACGGTGGCGTACGGGACGTCCCGGGCAGTGTCGTTCCAGCCGGTGAGGAGGTTCTCGCGCTCCTCCCCGGACAGGATGTCCACGGCCGCGATCCGGTCGTCCGGGTCGGCGGTGACCGCCTCGAAGAGCCGGAGGAAGCGCTGCCCGACGCCGGCCGCGGTGGACTCGTCGAACAGGTCGCGGGCGTACTCCAGCCGGACCTCGACCCCGGCCGGCTCTCCGCTGCCGGTGAAGCGCTCGCCGAGCCGGAACGCGAGGTCGAACTTGGCGGTGTCCGTCTCCAGTCCGCGGGGGGATGCGCTGATCCCCGGCAGGTCCAGCACGGGCGCCTCGTTGTCCTCCAGGGCGAGGGTGACCTGGGCCAGCGGGTGGCGGGCGAGCGAACGCACCGGGTTGAGGATCTCCACCAGCCGCTCGAACGGCACGTCCTGGTTGGCGTACGCGGCCAGGTCCGTCTCCCGCACCCGCTCCACCAGTTCACGGAACGTCGGGTCGCCCGACACGTCCGTACGCAGCACCAGCGTGTTCACGAAGAACCCGACGAGGTCGCCGAGGGCTTCGTCGGTCCGGCCCGCGATGACGGTGCCGACCGGGATGTCGTCGCCGGCGCCGAGCCGGTTCAGCAGCGCCGCGAGGGCCGCCTGCGCCACCATGAACACGCTCGCGCCGCTCTCGTGGGCGATGCTCCGCAGTCGGGCGTGGACGTCCGGGGCGAGCCGGAGCTCGACCTTTCCGCCTTCGTGGCTCGCCACCGCGGGACGCGGCCGGTCGACCGGCAGGGCGAGCTCCTCCGGCAGTCCGGCCAGCGTGGTCCGCCAGTGCGCGATCTGCTGGGCGAGGACGCTCGCCGGGTCCCTCTCGTCGCCGAGGAGTTCCTGCTGCCAGAGCGTGTAGTCGGCGTACTGCACGGGCAGTGGCGTGAACTGCGGTGCGTCGCCGCCGAGCCGGGCCGCGTAGGCCGCCGACAGGTCGCGGGTGAAGGGCGCCACCGACCAGCCGTCGCCCGCGATGTGGTGCACGACCACCAGCAGGACGTGGCGCTCGGGCGCCGTGGAGAACAGATGCGCCCGCACCGGGATCTGGGAGGCGAGGTCGAAACCGCGGTGTGCCGCCGCGGCGAGCTCGCGCTCGAGTTCGCCGTCGGTGATGTCGGCGGTGAGCAGCTCGGGACGGGCGTCCCGGAGCGCGAGGATGTGCTGGTGCGGCGCGCCGTCGTGGACGGGGAACACGGTC
This sequence comes from Streptomyces sp. NPDC002835, assembly GCF_053591995.1. Lineage (NCBI taxonomy): Bacteria > Bacillati > Actinomycetota > Actinomycetes > Kitasatosporales > Streptomycetaceae > Streptomyces > Streptomyces sp. NPDC002835. The sequence goes on from NZ_JBSFUW010000046.1 coordinate 6,082, forward strand.
CGCAGACTCTCGTGCCGCGCCACGACGTCCGCGAGCGCCGTGCGCAGCGCCTCGACGTCCGGCCGGCCGGAAAGCTCCACCGTCAGGCCGTCGTTGTAGGCCGCGCCGCCGCTCTCCATCTGATTCAGGAACCAGAGCCGGTTCTGCGCGGCCGACAGCGGCAGCCGCTCCGGCCGGGGGCGGACCGTCAGGGCCGGCCTGGCGCCCGGCGCGAAACCGAGCGCTTCCGCGAGGGTGGCGACGGTGGCGTTCTCGAACACGGTGCGCAGCGTCAGTTCGGCGTTCAGCTCCCGCCGGATCCGGCCGACGAGCCGGGTCACCTGGAGCGAACTTCCGCCGCGGAGGAAGAAGTTGTCGTCGACGGAGACGACGTCCTCGCCGAGCACATCGGAGAAGAGGCGGCACAGCGCCTCCTCCTGCGCGGTGCGCGGCGCCCGGTGCCCGCCGACCACGCCGGGCGACTCCTGCTGCGCCGCTTCGGTGGTCCGGCGGCGTACGGGCAGGCCCGCGACCTGCTCGGCCGCGAGCTTGACGGAGTCCACCCGCTCGTCCAGGGAGGCGGAGCCGAGCCGGTGCAGGAAGTCCAGGAAGGTCTCCTGGTAGGCGCGGAGCGCGTCGTCCTCGTAGAGGTCCGGGTTGGCGTCGAAGTCGATCTGCAGCCCGGCGCCGGTCCCCCGGTCGTAGACGATGAAGGAGATGTCGTCGGCGGGGCCGATGGAGAGGTTGTGCGGCTGGGCCGGGTGTCCGCCGAAGGTGACGTCGTAGTCGAACATCATGATGTTGACGTGCGGTCCGACCAGCCGCCGATCGTCGGCGAGCATGCCGAGGTCACGCCGCAGGTCCTCGAACTGGTAGCGCTGGTGCTTCATCGCCGCGCGCATCTCGGCCGACACCCGGGTCAGCAGCTCGCCCACGGTCAGGTCCGGCGCGACGGCGATGCGCAGCGGCACCACGTTGGAGACCATGCCGGGGACGCTCCGGCCGGTGCGGCCGAGCCGGGTGGAGACCGGCAGGCCGAGCACGATCTCCGGGGCGCCGGTGAGGTTCTGCAGCCATGCGGCCACGGCCGCGACCAGCGCGGGCGGCCAGGTGACGGAGGCGTCCGAGGCCAGGTCGCGCAGCCGGTCGGTGTCCGCGGGCGCGAGATGGGCGGTGCGGCGGGCCAGGGAACGGGCCAGGGCCGGCTGCTCGCCGGAGAGGCTGACCGGCTCCGGGCACTCCTTGAGCCGGTCGATCCAGTAGGCGCGGTCCCGGGCGAAGCGCTCGGAGTCCTGGTAGCCGGCCTTCTCTTCGAGGAGGCGGGCCAGGGGCGCGAAGGGGGTGGCGGGAACGTCCTCGCCGGCCACCAGCGCGGAGTACACCTCCGCGGTCCGGCGGGCGACCATGTTGACGGTGAAGCCGTCGACCAGCAGATGGTGGTAGCGGTGCAGCCAGAAGTAGCGGTCGTCGTCGATCTTGAACAGGGCGAAGAGGAAGAGCTGGTCGTGCTCGGGGTCCAGGGGCCTGGCGAAGTCCTCGGCCATCCAGGCACGGGCCGCGGCCACCGGGTCGGGCTCGCCCTGGACGTCCACCACGTGCAGGTACCGGTCGAAGCCGTCGGCCGGGACGATCCGGGCGACGGGGCCGCCGTCCGCCTCGAAGAAGCGCAGCCGCAGGGTCTCGGCCTCGGCGACGACCTGCCGCAGAGCCGCCTCGAACAGATCGGCGTCCACCGGGCCCGCGATTTCCAGGAATTCACCGGTGTTGAAGATCGTGTTCTGCGGATTCAACTGCTGCGCGTACCACACACCCGACTGGGCGGCGGTCAGCGGAAGAAGGGCGCCCCGAACGTCAGACACAGCCACTCACCCTCAATGCAGTGATGAAAACGAAAGTTGCCAAACATGGCAACTTGGCCATGTCTAACAGTCCGCTTTCGGCCGGGACAACGGCAGTTGCAGAAAGTTGCCACCGGACACCAAGTCCCCCTTCAGGGGCGCGTGCTAGCGTCGCCGGTATGACCGGAGACACGAAATCAGAGGCAACGCTGCTCGATCACTACATGCCCGAATGGCATTTTCGCGAGCGCCATTGGGTGGCGATGGAGGCGCCGCGCGAGGAAGTGCTGCAGGCAGCCCGGGAGCTCACCTGGCGCGAGGCGCCGGTGGCCCGTTTCCTGCTGGCCTTCACCCGGAACCGGCTGCGGCCCGACGGCCGGGTGCTCGACGACTTCGCCATGGGCGGTGACACCGTACTGGCCCTGGGTGAGGACGAGTTCCTGTACGGGGGCATCGGCTCGCAGGCCGGCCCCGTGACCCCGGAGCAGCCGATGCACGAGGCGTTCCGGGACTACGCGGAGCCCGGCTGCACCAAGGTCGGTTTCAATGTGCGCTATGCCGACGGGATATTGACCACGGAGACCCGGATTCTCGCCACGGACGAGCAGACCCGGCGCAGCTTCGGCCGCTATTGGACGGTTATCCGGATGCCGAGCGGCGTGGTCAGGATCTCCGTCCTCGGCGCCATCAAGCGCCGGGTCGACGGAAAACGTAAGAAGCCTGCAGGCCGCTCAGCACAGCGGCCCGCAGACAGCCCGAGTCAGCCCTGAGCGTCCCGCACGAGTTCGACGAACCGGCCTGCCGTCGAGTTGCGATAGAAGTCCTGAGTCGCGACCTTCGGCAGGCCTTGTTCGCGCATTTCCCGGAGCACCCGGATGACCAGCAGTGAATTGCCGCCGAGCTCGAAGAAATTGTCCTTCAGGGTGACGTCGGTGTTCAGCGCGTGGCCCCAGAGCCCGAGAATCCACTCGGTGAGCGTGTCGGTCTCCCCGTCGAGCGGTCCCGTCGGCTGTGCCGCCCCCGCGCTCCCGGACCCGCCCGTCGAGCGGTCCCGGTCCGGCCTCGCCGCCTCCGGCGCCGGCAGGGCCGCGGTGTCCACCTTGCCGTTGATGGTCAGGGGGATCGAGGGGAGTTCGGTCACGGAGGCCGGGACCATGTACACGGGGAGCACACCGCGGGCGTGGGCCAGCACGTCGGCCGTGGAGACCGCCGCGCGCAGCGTCACGTAGGCGTCGATACGGGCGGTCGCCGAGTCGCCCGGGGTGTCGTGGCCCAGCACGGCCGCCGCACCGGCGACGGCGGGGTGGCTCAGCAGGACGTTGCGGATCTCGTCCAGTTCGATGCGGTGGCCGCGCACCTTGACCTGGCTGTCCAGCCGGCCGAGGTGGTCGAGACTGCCGTCCGGGCGCAGCCGCCCGCGGTCGCCGCTGCGATAGATCCGGCCGCCGCCGTACGGGTCGGTGACGAAGCGTTCCGCGGTGAGTCCGGGCTGCCCGAGGTAGCGGTCGGCGACGCCGGCGCCGCCGACGCAGATCTCTCCGGGGACGCCGAGCGGCAGGAGCCTGCCACGAGGATCGCGCACCGACAGGGACCAGCCGGGGATCGCGGGGCCGACCTTGCGCCCGGCGGCGAGGACGTCGGCGGGGGTCACGGTGTGGGCCGTGACGTGGACCGTGGTCTCGGTGATGCCGAACATGTTCACCAGCCGGCAGTCGGTGTGGGAGTGCCGGGCGAACCAGGGGGCGAGCATCCGCACGTCGAGCGGCTCGCCGCCGAAGACGACCAGGCGCAGCGAGAGTTCCGTGCGCCGCTGCCGGTCCGCCTCGACGATCTGGGCGAACGCGGACGGGGTCTGGTTCAGCACGGTGACCTGTTCGCGGACGAGCAGGTCGTGGAAGAGGTCGGTGTCCCGTGTCACCCAGTAGTCGACGACCACGAGTCGGCCGCCGGTGAGCAGGCAGCCCCAGATCTCCCAGACGGAGAAGTCGAAGGCGCTCGAGTGGAACAGCGTCCACACGTCGTCCCCGCAGAGCCCGAAGTCCTTAACGGTCGCCTCCAGCAGGGCGGCGACGTTGCGGTGCGGCACGACGACGCCCTTGGGCCGCCCGGTCGACCCGGAGGTGTAGATGACGTACGCGGTCGCCGATCCGTCCTCCGCGCGGGGCGGAACGCCGCCGCCGTCGCCGAGGTCGCCCAGTTCGGCGGGGGTGACGACGCGTACGCCCGCGATGTCGGGGAACGGCTCGTCGGCGCCGCCGACCACGACGGACGCCCCGGCGTTCTCCACCGTGTAGCGCAGCCGCTCCTCCGGGTAGCGCAGGTCCATGGGCACGTAGGCGCAGCCGGCCTTGAGGATGCCGAGCAGCGTCACCACCAGGTCGGCGTTCCGCTCGAGGGCCACGCCGACCAGGCTGCCGGGGGCCACGCCGAGGGCCACGAGGCCGGCGGCGGTCCGCTCGGAGCGCGCGTCGAGTTCGGCGTAGGTGAGGCTGGTGTCACCGGCCGTGAGGGCGACCGCGTCGGGACGCTCTCGGGCGACGTCGGAGAAGAGCCCGTGCAGGGTGCGGCCGGCGGCGACGGCACTGCCCGCGGCCGGTGTGACGCCCAGCCGCAGCACGGACCGGGCCTCGTCCTGAGGCATCAGTTCCACCGCGTCGAGCGTGCGGTCCGGGTCCTCTGCCAACTGACCGGCCACGTGCGCGACGTGACCGGCGAAGCGTTCCGCGACGGCCGGGTCCAGCGCGCCGAGGTCGTGGCGGAGCACACCGGTGACGGTGCCGTCCTCGTGCCGGCGGAAGTGGAGTTCCGCGGGTCCGGCGGGGGCGAGGTGCGGCAGTCTCCGCTCCCCGGGCCTGGCCGTGTCGATGCGCAGGCCGATGCCCGGCAGGGACTCGCCGTGCGCCCTTCGCAGCCGGGCGAGGAAGTCGCCGGTGCGCTGCGACTCGTCGACGGGCCGGCCCGTACCGTAGCGGGCCAGGACCAGCTGGGCCGCCCCGGTGAGCACGGCGTCGTCGGCGCCCGCGGTGCCGGGCAGGGGCACCGGCACCTCGCCCGTCCGGCCCGCGCGGGCCGGATCGCCGAGGCCCCACTCCGGCGGCGGTGCGGCGTCCTCGCGCGGCAGGGCCGCCCCGGTGCCGCGGCCGAACGTGAAGCGGGGCTCGTCGAAGGTGAGTTCGTGCCGGGCCACCAGGACGAGGTCGGCGTCGCCGTCGGCGTACCGCACCAGCACGGCGCGCAGGGGCGGCCCCCCGGCGTGCAGCGGCCGCTCGGCCTCCGCGGCGACCCGGTGCAGGGCGGACGGGTGGCCGGCGCCGAAGGGCAGCGCCTCCTCCCACAGCCGGAGCCGTGCGGCCGTCCGCGGCCAGGAGCCGGCGGCTCCGGCACGCAGGCGGCGCTCCAGTTCTGCGGCATCGACCGGGCCCGGCACCCGGACCACCAGGCTGTGGCAGGACCTGGCCTGACTTCTCGACATGGCGGGACTCCTGAAGCAGTGCGAGGTGTGTGGGGGCGGGTCAGCGGGCGCTGAAACCGCCGTCGACGGTGAGCGTGGTCCCGGTGACCTGCCGGGAGTCGTCCCCCGCGAGCCAGACGGCCGCGCCCGCGATGTCCTGGGGCTCGATGAGGGAGTTCATCGGCTGCGACTGGACGAAGATCTCCTCGTGCTCGTCGACGTCGACGTCGAGGGAGCGCGCGATCTCGGCGAGCATCCGGCCCTCGTTGAGCGGGTCGTCGCGGACGGATCCGGGGCACAGCGCGTTGACCCGTACCCGGAACGGCGCGTAGTCGAGGGCGGCCGCCTTGGTCAGGCCGATCAGGCCGTGCTTGGCGGCGACGTAGCCGGCGAAGTGGCGGTAGCCGACGAGCCCCGCCGTGGACGCCACATTGATGACGCTGCCGGACCGCTGCTCCACCATGGCCGGGACCACGGCCTTCATCATCCGCCAGGCGCCGGTGAGGTCGATGCCGACCATCAGGTCCCACTCTTCCTCGGCGATCTCGTGCACGGCCTTCCCGGAGGGAGCGGCGATGCCCGCGTTGTTGAGCAGGACGTCCACGGCCGCGAACCGGTCCAGCGCCTGCCGGGCCGCTTCCTCCACGGCCTCGGGCCGCCGCACGTCGGCGGTCACGGTGACGACGGCGGCGCCGTGCGCCCGGCACAGTTTCGCCGTGTGCTCGAGCTGGTTCCCGGAACCGAGCGGATACGGGACCCCGGCCAGGTCCCCGCCGACATCGACGAGGACCAGGTCGGCACCCTCCTCCGCGAACCGCACCGCGCAGGCCCTGCCGAGGCCCCGGGCGGCGCCGGTGACGACGGCGGTCTTGCCCCTCAGGAGCGCACGCGGCGCCTGCTCGCGACCGGCCGTCATGGCGGCGGGCCCGCCGCCGCTGGTAGCCGTCATGACGGCAGGGCCGCGGCGACCGCGTCGATGAGCGGCAGCGGCGAGTCGATGAGGTACATGTGGCCGCCGTCGGGCTCCACCAGGCGGAAGTCCCCGGTGGTGGCGGTCCGCCACTCCTCGGCCTGCTCGCGGGTGACCAGCTCGTCCCCGGTGGCGCGCAGCGAGGTGACGGGGGTGCGCAGCGGCGTGTCGGAGACGGGCTTGTAGTTCTCGTGCATCTCCACGTCGGCCCGCAGGACCGGCAGCAGCAGTTCGCGCATGTCCGGGTCGGCGAGGGCGTCGTGCTCGTAGCCGGCGAACTCCTGTACCCGGGCGAGGAACTCGCTGTCCGGAAGCCCGGTGGCCCGGCGGTTGCGGCCGGTCCAGGGCCCGGGCGAGCCGCTGACGAAGAGGTGGCTCAGCCGGACGGCGGGGTCCTTCTCCAGCCGGCGGGCGAGTTCGTAGGCGAGGACGGCGCCGAGGCTGTGCCCGAAGAGGGCCACGGGGTCGTCCCCGGCCAGCGCGGCGACCTGCGGTGCCAGCGCGTCGGCGGCATCGACGACGTCCCGGAACGGCTCGTCGATGAACCGCTCCTCGCGGCCCGGGAGCTGCAGGGGCACGATGCGTGGAGCGTGGTCGGGCAGTTGTTTCCAGGCGCGGTAGAAACCGGCGCCGCCTCCCGCGAAGGGGAGGCACACCAGTGCATGGGTCATGAGCGGCATCGCTTTCTGAAAAGGTGCTGCTTCCCGGAGGCGGCGGGGTGCCACGCTCACAGCGGCGTCAGTGCCACGGTCACATCGGCGAGGTCGTCGGGCAACGGGCGTTGCACATTGCTGCCAACGCCCGTTGCCGGGCCGCCCGGAGGGGGGTGGTCAGGCGGCGTCCATCGCGACGGCCAGGGACTTGGGCCGCATGTCGGTCCAGTTCTTGTTGATGTGGTCGAGGCATGCCTGGCGGCTGTCCTCGCCGTGCACCACGGTCCAGCCGGCCGGCACCTCGGCGAACACCGGCCAGAGCGAGTGCTGGTTCTCCTCGTTGACGAGGACGAAGTAGCGGGCGTCGTCGTTCTCGAAGGGGTTCGTGGCCATGATCAGTCTTCCTTCACTGTGTGTCGTTCGAAGTGGGCGCGGGCCGTCCCGACGAAGTCGGTCAGCCGGTCCACACCCCAGAACTTGTCGAATCCGCTGATGAAGAAGGGCACCCCGAACACTCCGTCGCGGTGCAGGGAGGCGAGCGCGGCGATACCGCGCTCCCGGATCCGCGGGTCCTGGTGGGCTCCGGCGAGCGCTTCCCCGTCGAGGCCCAGCGTCTTGCCGATCCGGCCCATCGTCTCGGGGTCGGAGATGTCGTCGCCGAGTTCCCAGCGGGCGCGGTAGGTCTCGTCGATGAACTCCCGTCCGGCGCCGAGTTCCTCGGCCGCCAGGTAGGCGAGGTGGGACACCTCCCAGCGCGGCGCGGGGTCCACCGGCCACACCATCTCGAGCCCGCGCGCCCTGGCCAGCCGGCGGACGTCCTGAAGGATGTAGAGGTGTTTCTCCTTGGACATCGCCACGTAGGGCAGCTTGATGTCGCTGCGCTCGAGCTGGTCCTGGGCGGACTCGTCCGGCTCCCAGAAGGGCAGCCATTCGATCCGGTCCGCCACGTCCGGATGGCTGCCGGTCAGGTCCCGGTAGGCCATCCAGGAGTACGGGCTGCGGAAGGAGAAGTACCAGCGTGGTCCGCGTCGTGCCATCACCGCCTCCAAGGGGGTTCGCGGGTGGATCAGATGGTGATGCCGCCGTCGATCTGGAGCACGGCTCCGGTGATGTAGGCGGCCCGGTCGGAGACCAGGTAGGCGACGAGGTCGGCCACCTCCTCCGCCGTGCCCATGCGGCGCAGCGGGATCGAGGAGAGGGCTTCCTTGCGGGCCTTGTCGTTCATCGCGGCGACCATGTCGGTCTCGATGAAGCCGGGGGCGACCGCGTTGACCCGGATGCCGGCCCGGCCGGTCTCCTTGGCCAGGGCGCGGGAGAAGCCGATGATCCCGGCCTTGGAGGCGGAGTAGTTGGTCTGGGTGCCGTTCCCGTACACACCGGCGACGGACGAGATGTTGACGATCGCTCCGGAGCGGCGCTTCATCATGCCGAAGACGACCGCCCGGCAGACGTGGTAGACGCCGTCCAGGTTGGTGTCGATGACCTGGTGCCACTGCTCGTCGTCCATGAGGACCAGTGGGTTGTCGCGGGTGATGCCGGCGGCGGTGACGGCCGCGTCGATCTGGCCGAACTCCTCCTCGGCGGCGGTGATCCAGGCCCGTACGGACTCGGCGTCGGCGACGTCGACCCGGCTGCCGGTGACGCGCACGCCCAGGTCGGCGGTCTCCTTCTCCAGCGTGCGGGCGGCCTCTTCGTCCGAGCGGTAGCAGAAGGCGACGTCGAATCCGTCACGGGCCAGCGCGTGGACCGTGGCCCGGCCGATGCCGCGCGAGCCGCCGGTGACGAGGGCCACCCGGTTCGTGGTGTCTCCCATGATGTTTCTCCGTGAGTCGTGCATCAGGTGGTCGCTGCGGCGGGGCGCAGCGCCTCGGCGGGGCGGAAGGCCATGACGATCCGGCCGATCGTCATGACCGTCTCCCCTGCCGAGCGGCTCTCGCCCTCGAACAGCACGGTGTCGTCGACGCGGCGGTCGAGGCGGACCCGGTGCTCCAGCACCTCGCCGGGCAGCACGGGCCGGTGGAACTCGACCCCGGTCATGGAGCCGAAGAGCATCACCTGCCCGTCCAGCACGTCCGGGTTGGGGTCGTCCCAGGTGGCGAGGACTCCGGCGGACTGGCACCAGGACTCCACGAGCAGCGACTTCGGGTAGGCGAAGTCCTCCTCGGGGGTCTCGGGGCCGAGCTTCTCGTACCAGGGCTCGTTGCAGGTGACCGCCTTCAGCGCGGTCAGCCGCTCACCCGGTACGACGTCGACGACACGGTCGACGAGCAGCATCGGGAAGCGGTGCGGCAGCCGTGCCCGGATGTCGCGCTGGCCGGTCATGCCGCCACCTCCGGGGCCGTGGTGGCCGGGCGGTAGCGCAGCCGTACCGTGGCGGCGTCGCCGCGCTGGGTGGCGAGCTTCGCCCGGCACTGCCAGTCACCGGCCGGGGTCTGCTTCCAGCCCATGGCGATCTCCAGCCGGTCGCCGGGGAAGACGGGCCCGGTGAACCGGGTCGACTCCACGGCGGCCAGTTCGCCGTCCTTGGCGCCGCCGGGTGCGGTGGCGAGGGCGGCGAGGTGGGTGCACTCCACCAGGCAGACACCCGGGAAGATCGGGAAGCCCGGGTAGTGGCCGGGCAGCACGGTCTCGCCGTCCTGGACGGTGAAGCGGGCGGCGGTGCGCGCCTCGTCCTCGGAGGGCAGCACCTCGACCAGTCCCGCGAGCGGGCTCGCGCCTGGCATCAGGCTGCCCGCTGCGCCGCGTCGAGTTTGCCGAGCAGCAGGTCGTAGGCGCTCTGCAGGGTGACGATCTGCTTGAGGTCGGACTCCGGCAGCTTGATGCCGTACTTCTTCTCCAGTACGACGACGACCTCCAGGGCCATGAGCGAGTCGACCTCGAGGTCGTCGACGAACCTGGCGTCGTCGGTGATCTCGGACTCGTCGACGTCGAGCACCTGGGCCACGACGGCGCGCAGTTCTTCCTTGTCCAGCACGGTTGGAGTTCCTCTCATCAGCGGGTGGTTGTGGCGGGGCTCAGCGCAGGGCGAGCAGGGCGCAGCCGACGGTGCCGGTGCGGTCCACGGAGGTGATCACGCCGATCCGGCCGGCGGCCGTCTCCGGCCGGTCGGCGGCGTACGACAGGAGTGCGGCGGCCTGGAAGGCCGCGGCGGCGGCGCCGGTGTCGCCGATGAGCCCGGTGGGGGTCAGGTCGGTGTGGCCGGCGTCGCCGAGGACCTCGGCCACGGCCTCGGCCTCCCCGCGGCCCTCGCGGCCCGGGGCACCGGACCGGGCGACGGCCACGACCTGGTCCGTCTCCACGCCGGCCCGGCGCAGCGCGGAGCGCAGGCAGGACACGAGGGCGGGGCGGGTGTCGCCGTCGAGCACGACGCCGAGTTCGACGGCGAGGAGTTCGGCGAGGACGGGCTGGGCGGCGTCGTCGGGGTCGTGCGGTTCGACCAGGAGCATGGCGCAGCCCTCGCCGAGCGGGGCGCCCGCCGCGTCGTCGCCCCCGTCGCCGGCGCGGCGCTCCAGCCAGGCGCGGGCCGAGGAGAACTCCTCGGCCGCGCCGCACAGCACGGTACGGGCGCGGCCCGAGGAGAGCAGCCTGCGCGAGTAGTTGAGAGCGTGCAGACCGGCGGTCCGGCCGCCCGCGATGGTGGCGTTGGGGCCCTTGAGCCGGTACCAGATGGCGCTCTGGCCGGCGGCGCAGTTCATCACGGTGTTGGGGAAGCGCGCCGGGTCGACGAAGAAGGGCTGGTCACCGGTGAGGGAGTCCCGGGTGAAGTCCATCATCGACTGGGCGCTGCCGGTGGTGGTGCCGAGCGCGAAGGCGGCGCCCTCGCCGGTGCCGACCGCGCGGTTGCGGTCGCCGTCGTCGAGGAGGGCGCCGACGGCGGTGACGGTCAGCCCGGTGACCCGGTCCATGGAGCGGGTGCCCTTCTTGCCGAGCACCGTGCGGATGTCGAAGCCGGGTACCACGCAGCCGGTGCCGTCGGGCGTCTCGCCGTGCTCGGGGCCGAGTTCCGCGACGGCCTCGCGCCGTTCGCGCAGGCCCTCGGCGAACGCCGCCCTGCCGACGCCGTACGACGACACGGCCGACCATGCGGTGATCACCGGGCGTCCGGCGCCGGTGGTGAGTGTGGACATGTCCGTCGTATTTCCTTCCGCTCATCGAGCTCGTCGAGCTCGCGAAGTCACAGCAGCGCGCACACCGCCGGTGCGGCGGTCAGGCGCTCGGGGGGTCACAAGAAGGCAGTCACAGAAGGGCGGTCACAGGAAGCAGACCATCCGGTACTCGGTCCAGCGGGCGGCCGTCTCGCCCTCCGCCGCCACCCGGATGCCGGCCAGCAGCCGGTCGGGCGAACCGGACCCGCCGAGCGCGGCCAGCCCCGGCTCCTCGGCCCAGACGCCCACCCCCGCGTCGAGAAGGGTGCGCAGCCCCTTGCGGGGGTCGCTGAGCGTGTCCACCGTGCGGTTGCCGATGCGCAGCGGCGGCATGGGCGGCGCGTCGATGGCGTAGGTCACGGCCTGGCCGCGCAGCAGGATGTCGAGACCGCCGAGCTGCCGGTGCAGTTCGGTGGCGAGGTAGAGCTCGTCGAAGAACTGCTTCTCCAGCGCGCCCCGGTAGCCGCGCTCCACGATGGCGAGCACCCGCCCGCCAGGATGTTCCTGAAACTCCATCAGATCACTCCGACCAGGACGGTCTTGGCCGCGGCGGCCACGTTGGCCGCGTATCCGGCCGGCGGGCGCAGCACCACCTGCGGCAGATGCTCCGCGGCGCCCCGGTCGTCGCTGCAGAAGCGGCAGCCGTACCAGTACAGCCGGCCGGGGAAGGCGTTGAGCAGCTCCTCGGCCAGCGCCGCGGTGGAGGGGTAGTCGCGGTTCCAGTCGGCGAGGTTGCGCGGCTTGTCCGGGCCCAGCGCCCGCTGGGTGAGCAGGGTGGCGTAGCCGCACGTCCACACCTGGACGCTGGCCCCCCGCTCCAGCAGCGCCTGGGTCAGCCGCAGTGCGGTGGTGACCTGGTCGCTGCCGTGCGGGGCGCCCATGAGGGTGATCAGCACATCCGTCTCGGGAATCCTCCTGGCCACCTAGTGCCACACCACCCGGACGGCGGGGTCGAGGAGCCAGCCCGCCACTTCGTCCATGCCGACGACCCGCAGTTCGGGCCGCAGCAGGTCCGTGTCGAGTCCCCGCTGGGCGAGCGAGAACCCGTCCGCCGCGAGCACCCCGCCGCCCTTCTGGAACCGGTCCAGGTCCTCGTCGCTGCCGGGAACCGCCAGTACGACACCGTCCTGGACCAGGAAGAGCAGCACGGAGTGCCCGGTGAGGACCTGGGTGACCGCATCGCGCCGGAAACCGGAGTCCCGCGCGGGCTGCCCCTGGCTCTCGATGAGCAGCAGCCGGGGCGGACCGCCGCTCTCCCAGGTCTCCGTCACGCCTGCGGCGCCTTGCCGTTGATCGCGTCGATCACCCGCTGGTCGAAGTTGACCAGGCTCCAGTCGCGGCGGTTCTCGATGACGGCGTAGCCGTGCACGATGCGGCCGGTGGCGGTCTTGACGAGCTTGCCGTCGCGCAGCACGTAGAAGTCCATGCGCGAGGTGTAGGTGAAGTCCTTGAAGACCTCCTCGACGGTGTAGACCGTGTAGAGGTCCTCCTCCATCAGCGCCTCGTCGAGGATGCGGATGTCGGAGCGGGGCACGACCGGGATCCAGCGGCGGTCGTCGAGCAGGGTCTTGATGGAGATGCCGCGGTCGGCGACGAAGCGGTCCTTGCCCTCCTCCATCAGCCGCAGGTAGCCGGACATCTGGATGCGCTCGGTGAAGTGGCAGTACGGGTACGGGATGTTCCACTTCCACGCGTACGCGTTCTGGCCGGCGGTGAGCGAGGCGAGGATCTCCTCCTCGGCCGGGGCGGCGGCGGGCGCCTCGCGCTCCAGGTCGTCGCCGAGGGTGGCGACGGCGAAGCGGGCGAGCTCGGCGGGAACCTCGCCGGCCGCCTCCAGGTAGGTGTCGATGCGCAGCGAGACGCGGACCTTGGAGGTCACGGCCTTGTGGATCTCGCCGTTGCGCTCGAACTGGATGGTGACCTTGAAGCCGATCGTGCCGTCGTCATCCTTCGTCCAGGGCACGACCTCCGCGTCCGCGACGTCGTCCATGTGGAAGGCGTGCAGGATGCGGCTGTCGATGGAGACGAGGTCGAGGCCCAGGCCGTGCTCCTCGTAGAGCGCGCGGGCGGGCAGCCCGGCCTGCCGGAAGTGGTCCAGGACGGCTTCCTCTACGAGGTAGTTGACGTGCTTGAAGCCGATCCAGGTGCAGATGTTGGAGCCCTCGTAGCGGGGGCGCACCTGCGTGGTCGTGGTGGTTTCGAGGAGCGCCTTGACGGCGGTGTCGGTGACGAGGGTCATCGCTGGGGCTCCAGAGCGTTGAGGGGGGCGGTCCCGCGCTGAGGGGTGACGCCCGTGATCGGGTTGACGAAGTCCTGCACGGCGGCGGCGAAGAGCTGGGCCGCCTCGAGCATCGGGAAGTGCCCGCAGCCGGGCAGGACGCGGGAGACCGCGTCGGGGAGCGCTTCGGCGAGTGCCACGCTCTCCTCGGGCCGGGCGGCGAAGTCGGTCTCGCCGCCGAGCACCAGGGTGGGGACGGTGATGCGCCCGGTCTGCAGTGCGGGTGTGCGGAGGTAGAGGTCGAAGAAGCGGAACCAGCCGTAGGCGCCGACCCGGTCGCGCACCCGCCGGCCCATGGCCTCCTGCACATCGGCGGGGAAGCGGCCGTCGGAGTGTGCCCTGATCCCCTCTTCCATGATCAGATGGAAGTCGTTCAGGTAGTAGCTGATGGTGTTCCAGTCGAACTCGTCGGCACGGCCGCGGTAGAACGGCGAGACGAGGACGAGGGCGCGGATGCCGAACTGGCGCAGCGCGTCGACGCCGCCCCGGTTCTTCTGGTCGAGCAGGTCGAGCAGCACGTTCGCCGCCATCGAGTGCGCGACGACGACCTCGGCGCGGCCGGGCACCGCCTCGATCGCCTTGGCCAGCCAGCCCTTGAGGTTGGGCTGCTCGCCCCACTCGCCGATGGTCTCCGTGCGCCACGGCAGCCGGGCGGTCCAGAGCTCGTACTCGTCGGGGAGCAGCGGAAGAACACGCTCCCAGACGCTGTCGTTGGCGGCCAGGCCGTGCAGCATCAGCACCCGGGGGCCGCTGCCCTCGGTGCGCTGCCGGACGGAGACGGGTCTCAGGTCCATGTGGGTGGTCATCACGCCGCCTCGGGGGCCAGGAGCACCAGATCCGCGCTCGCGTCGTCCGCCGCGGTGCCCGCGACGGCATGCACCGGGCCGCGCTCGCCGGCGTCGAACCAGCCGACGGCGGCGGCGCACTGGAGGACTCCGTGCGCGCCCGAGGCGCTGCCGAGATGCTCCGGCAGCTCCCAGCGGCGACCGCGGGCGGGCCCCTGCTCGCCGGCGCTCCTCGTGTACCCGCCGAGGACCGCGCGCACGGTCGCCGAGCGCTGCTCGGCCGCCGGCCGGGACTCGAGCACGAGCGCCGCACCGCCGTCCAGGGCACGGTTGCCGCCGAGGAGCTTGCGCACCACGTCGTTGTCAGGTTCGACGCCGAGGACGAGGACCCGCTCGGCCCGCCCCGCCGCGATCATCGTGGTCGCCCAGTGGACGGCGTCCAGGCCGGACGTCTCGCCGTTGCAGACCATCAGGTTGGGGCCGCGCAGGCCGTAGCGGATGGCCGCGGACGAGGCGATGACGTTGCTGGACGCGTTGGGAAGGTCCATCGGGCTGGTCGCGGTGACGGTCTCCTCGCGGATGGTGTCCAGCGCCCTGGCCACGGTGTCGAGGTTGCCGAAGTTGGAGCTGGCGACCACGCCCACGCTCTCGGGGGCGCAGGTGAGACCGTCCTCGCCGAGCAGGCCGGCGTCCTTCAGGGCCGCCGCGGTCAGGCAGTAGCCGAGCTGGGTGGCCCGGTCCTTGTAGCGCAGCCCCTTGCGGCCGACGTGCTCGGCCGGCTCCACGGGGGCGCCGCCGGAGACCGGGCCGTCGGCGAGGGCCCGTACGGTGTCGGCGCCGGGCAGCAGCACTGCGGCGCCGGAGACCACCACGGTGGTGTCGGTGCTCTGCGTGGTCATCGGGGGCCCTCCACTATGGCGACGGCGTTGATCCCGCCGAATCCGAACGCGTTGAGCTGCGCCACGTTCAGCTGCCGTGAACCGGCCGCCTCTCCGGTGACGAAGCGGAAGGGCGCGGCCTCCTCGACCGGCTCCTCGAGGCCCACGGTCGGCGGTACCCGTCCCTCGTTCAGGGCGCGTACGCCCACGATCAGGTTGATCAGCCCGGACGCACCGGAGGTGTGCCCGGTCATGGATTTCACGGCGGTCATCAGCGGTCCGGAGGCGCTGTCGCCGAGTACGTCGGCGAGCGCGGCGGCCTCCGCCTCGTCGTTGAGGAGCGTGCCGGTGCCGTGCAGCATCACCAGGTCGACGTCGGACGGCTTGACGCCGGCGAGTCGGTGGGCGGAGCGCATGGCTTCCGCGATGCCCTCCGGGGAGGGCGCGGTGACGTGGTAGGCGTCGCAGTTGACGGCGACGCCGCGCAGCCTGCCGTGTACCTGGGGCGCGCCCTGCTCGGTGCGGCGCAGCACGATCGCCGCGGCGCCGTCGCCCATCAGCACGCCGGTGCGGTTGCGGTCGAACGGCCGCACCCGGTCCGGCGGCTGCGGGTGCACGCGCTCCAGCAGGCCGTACATGGACTCGGTCAGCACGTCGACGCCCGCAACGATCACGGTGTCGGGCGTGTCCTCGCCCTCCTGGTCCAGCAGGTCGGAGCCGAGCGCCAGCGCGTACAGCGACGCGGAGCAGGCGTTGGAGAAGGTGTGGGTGACATCGGCGTTGAAGCGCTCGCGCAGCCCGGTGCCGAAGTGCAGTCCGGAGTCCGCGAACGGCGAGCCGTCGCGCCACCACAGCTCCAGGGAGCGCAGCTCCCGCAGCCCGGTGCCGACGAGGACGGGGATGCCGCTGAGGTCCTCGCCGAGGCCCGCGTCGGCGGCCGCCTGGCCGACGGCGTCGAGCAGCAGCGCCGTCGCGCGGCCGGGTACGTCCTGACCGGCGACCGGTCTGTCGTCGACCTCGTACGCGTGCTGCGCCCGGAACCGGGTGCGGTCGAACCCGCGGAGCTCGGCCCGGCCGCTGCGGCCCTGGCACAGGCTCTCGAAGAGCTCGTCGACCCCGGAGCCGGTGGCGGCGACGGCGCCCATCCCGATGATGGGGCGGATCGTCATGACGCCTCCTTGATCGCGTCGTACCTGCCGAGGAGGACCGCCGCGTTGTTGCCGCCGAACGCGAGGCCGTTGTTCTGCACGATCCTCAGGTCGGCCTCGACCGCCTCGTTCGGGACACAGTCGACGTCGCACTCGGGGTCGGTGGTGACGTGGTTGATGGTGGGCGGGATGAAACGGTTCTGGATCGCGAGGGCGCAGCCGATGGCCCCCAGGGCGCTGGCGGCGCCCATGCTGTGGCCGAGCATCGACTTCATGGAGACGGTGCGGGGAGGCGCGTCTCCGAAGACCTGGCGGATGGCGCCCGCCTCGGTGATGTCGTTGGCCTTGGTGCCGGTGCCGTGCGCGGAGATGAGGTCCACCTCGCTCGGCTTGACGCCGGCGTTCTCCAGGGCGAGGCGCATCAGTTCGGCGACGCTGTCCCGGTCGGGCGCCACCTGGTGGTGGGCGTCGCAGTTGAGCCCGTAGCCGAGCACCTCGGCGTAGATGGTGGCGCCGCGCGCCAGGGCGGAGTCGAGTCGTTCCAGGACGAGGACGCCCGCGCCCTCGCCGGTGAGGATGCCCTTGCGGTCGACGTCGAAGGGCTGGCACCGGTCGGGGGCGATGGTGCCGAGCCGGTAGAAGCCGGTGAACGTCTTGCGGCACATCGCGTCCGCGCCGCCGCAGAAGGCGAACTCGGCCTCGCCCGAGCTGACGGCGTCGAAGCCGTAGCCGATGGCGTAGTTCCCGGCCGAGCAGGCGGTCGGGATGGTGAGTGCCTCCACGTCCGTGAGGCCCAGCTCCTGGGCGATGGCCACCGAGAGCCGGCCGGCCGGCACCCGCCGTGCGGCCGCGGGGTCGAACATGCCGGTGCCGTCGGCCAGTTCCCGCTCGACCATCTGGTCGAGGTCGTAGCTCTCGCCGTCGGTGGTGCCGATGGAGATGAGGCCACGACGGCCGCGCAGCTCCGTCAGGTCGAGTCCCGAGTCCTCCAGGGCCATCCGGGCCGCCGCCACGGAGAACTGCGCGGCCCTGCCGAGCTGTTCCGCCTGGAGCGTGCTGATCCAGTCACGCGGGTCGAAATCCGTGATCTCGCACCCGTTCGCGTGGGCGAACCCCTCGGTGTCGAACACCGTGATGGGCCGTGCCCCGCTGCGCCCTTCCCTGAGCCCCCGGAGGAACTCCTTCGCCCCCAGCCCGATGCTGGAGACCACACCGAGTCCGGTGAGGACGACCCGGTGCCGTTCCGGCCCGGCCTGGCCGGTGCCGCGCACTGCCGTCATGCCAACCTCCCAATCCGCCGCGGTCGGACCGACTACCAGCCGGCCGGCTCCGAGACGACCTCGTAGACGCCCTTGAGGTTCACCATGCGCGGCAGTTCGCTCTGGTTGATGACGACCTTGAACTCCTTTTCGAGCGCGGCCAGAATTTCGATGGCGCGCAGCGAATCGGCGTTGTGGTCCTCCTTGAAGAGGCTGACCTCCGTGACCTCGTCCTCTTCGATCTCGAGAATGTCGCAGACGATTTCCTTGATGGTGACGAGACGGTCGTCGCGCGTTGCAGTGGTCACGCCTTTACCCCTTTTCTGATGTGCCGCTCGACAGGTCGGCGGCAGGACTCGGAATGAATACTGTCGGTGGTCTCTTTCGGCCACAACGGCGGCTGCAACAAGCTGCCACCGCTGCCTTTTCATGTCCCGGAAGCGCTCACCGGGACGAATTCGCCCTGGGCGCGCAGCAATGCGTCGCTCAGCACGGCGGCGGAATCGATCAGCGCGCGGCCGAGTACCCGGCCGGACGGGGCGGGGACATGCGCGGGTGTCTGCGACAGCGTCAGCGCGGCCATCACCCGGCCCGCCTGGAGCTGTACGGGCACGGCGCAGGAGAGCGTGTCGGCCACCATCGCGTCCGGGCCGTAGGCCCAGCCGCGCCGGCGGACCAGCGCGAGCTGCGCGGCGTTGAACCGCGCGCCGAGCAGCCCCTCGTACAGCTCCTCCGGTTCCTCCCAGGCCAGCAGCACCTGGGCGACCGGGCCGGACTTCACCGGCCGGGAGGTGCCGACGGGGACGGGGTCCTCCTCGGCGGGCCGGACCGGCGAGGTGGCGACGCAGATGTGCCGGGCGCCTCGGCGCCGGAAGAGCCGCGCGTCCAGCCCCGTCCGGGCGCTCAGCTCGTCCAGTACCGGCACGGCGGCCTGCACCAGCCGGTCCCGCTGTGCCTCGACCGACAGGTTGCCGAGCCGCGGGCCGAGTACGAAGCGGCCCTCGAAGTCGCGGGTCAGCAGGCCGAGCCGCTCCAGGGCGACCGCGATCCGGTGCGCGGTGGGCCGGGCGAGCCCGCTGCGCGCGACGAGTTCCGCCAGCGTCACCGGCTCGCTCTCGACCACGCTGAGCACGATCGAGGCCTTGTCGAGCACACCGACCCCGCTCGTGGGAAGCGGGCGGGTGTCGGTGTTCATCGCCGGTGCGCCAGCCGTGCGCGGATGTCCTCGAGGAGTTCCTCGCGACGGTCCACCAGGTAGAAGTGGCCACCGGGCAGCACCTTCAGGGAGAAGCCCGCGGGTGCCACGTCCGCCCACCCCTTGACGCCCTCGACGTCGACGTCCGGGTCGCTGTCGCCGACGTAGCCGACGACCGGGCAGGCCAGCGGGGTGCCGGGCCGTGCCGCGTACCGGGCGACGATCGAGAAGTCCGCGCGGACGGCGGGGAGGATGAGCTCCCGCAGATCCATGTCGTCCAGCAGCGCGGTGTCGGTTCCGCCCAGCCGCTTCACCTCCGCGACCAGTTCCTCGTCGTCGCCGAGGACCGCCGTGCGCGGCGTGAGCAGGTGCGGGGCCTTGCGGCAGGAGACCATCAGCGCGGCCGGGACGGTGCCGTGCCGCTGCTGGAGCCGCAGGGCGACCTCGTAGCCCAGTGAGGCGCCCATGCTGTGCCCGAAGAGCACCAGCGGGGCGTCCGTGTACGGAAGCAGCTCCCGCGTGACGGCGTCGGCGAGCGGCTCCATCTCGGTGAAGAGGTCCTCCGCGATGCGCTCCTGGCGGCCCGGGTAGCGGACGGCCATGACCTCCACGTCGCTCCCGAAGGCGTGCCCCCAGCTGTGGAAGAAGCTGGCCGAGCCGCCGGCGTGCGGGAGACAGACCAGCCGCAGCCGCGGCTCGTCCCGGGTGGTGTATCTGCGCAGCCAGATACTGTCGGTGCCAAGTGCCATGGTGGGTCGGTCTCCTCGCTCACATGGGTACGTCAGTTGAGGGCGCCGGGACCGTCCACGGACACGACCTCGAGGTCCGGGTCGATCCGGCGGATCAGTCCGGCAAGGGTCCGGCCCGGCCCGAGCTCGACCAGCCGGCGGCAGCCGAGCGTGCCGGTGAGGGTCCGTACGCTCTGCTCCCACAGCACGGGCGAGGTGAGCTGACGGGTCCCGATGTCGGTCCAGTCGCAGTCGCCCGTGTACGCCCGGGCGTCGACGTTGGCCACCACGGCCAGGTGGGCGGGGGCACAGGCGGTGTTCTTCCAGGCCGTGCGCAGCGCGTCGGCGGCCGGGGCCATGAAGGGGCTGTGGAAGGCGCCGCCGACCTGGAGGCGGATCATCTTGGCGCCGATGGACGGCGCCTGCTCACCGAGCCGGTCGATCCCCTCGGCGGAACCCGACACCACGGTCTGGCCCGGGCCGTTGAAGTTGGCGGTCCACACCTCGTGGCCCGCGGCGCGCAACTCGCCCACGAGGGCGTCGACCTCGGACGGCGGCGCGGCGACGAGGACCCCCATGGTGCCCTCGCGTTCCGCCGCGGCGTCCCGCATGGCCCGGCCACGGGCGGCGACCAGCGCGGCGGCGGCACCGACCGACAGGGCGCCGGCGGCGGTGAGGGCCGCGTACTCGCCGAGGCTGTGGCCGGCGCAGGCGACCACGCGTCCGCCGAGTGCCCCGCGCCGTACGGCCTCCGCGTGGGCGACGACGGCGACCGAGAAGACGGCGATCTGCGCGAGGTCGGTGCGGCGGAGATCATCGGCGGCGGTGCGCAGCAGGAGTTCGGGTACGTCCTCGCCGGTGGCTTCCGAGATTTCGGCAGTCAACTGCCAGGAAGGTGTTTCCTGCCAGGGTTCACCCATTCCCTGTTTCTGGGTTCCCTGGCCTGGAAAAACAAGACCGATCGGCAATTGCTCCATGGCACGCCCTCCGCGCGGTGTCAACCGGGGTCGGCGCGGAGGTCCGTTCTTCACGGACCTCCGCGCAAACGGCGGCGCACACGGGGGATTGCACGACCGCCGGGACGGGATTTCCGTTCAGATCCGGATTCCCGCGCCTCGGGTGCTATACAACTGCCCGGCACGTAGGGCGGCAACGTTCGTTTCAGGAAGCTGCCAGTGGGCATTCAGGGCCGGGTGCCGAAGCCGCCCGGAGCCGATCCGGAAGCGGTCGGCAGCAGACCCAGTTCGGCTGCTCTGACCCCGGCCTGGAAGCGGGAATTGGCACCGAGCAGCGTCATGATCTCGGCGACGTAGCGCCGGTACGTACGGACGGACACGGTGAGTTCGCGGGCGGCGACCTCGTCCGTGACGCCGGCCCGCAGGGCGCCGAGTATCTGCCGGGCGAGCGCGGCCCGGTCGCGGTCTCCGAAGACGATGCGCTCACCGGCGGGCACCGCGTTGCTCCATACACTCTCGAAGAGGGTGTACAGGGTGTGCAGCACGTCGGCCGCCCTGATCAGTGAGGCCCGGCGGCCGACCGCCGATTCGGCCACCACCAGCCCGGTCGTGCCGTCGACCAGCAGCGCCTGCAGGGGAGGCACCCGGGCCACCCGTATCGCCACCGGTCTGGGTCTGCCGAGCTGTTCACGGACGTACGACTCGTCGAGGAGGGTGGGGCTGGTGAGCAGCCGCACCGACACCGACTCGTTGGCCCCGTAGATCAGTTCCCGCTCCGAGCGCTCCGAACGGTCGGGCTGCTCGCTGACGGCCGGCATCCGGGCGTGCACGATGTCGATCGACCGGTCAGCCGACGCGATCAGTTCCTCCGCGACGTCGAGCACCGCCCCGTAGCCGCCCTCCACGGTGGCGATCTGCTGTTTTCGAACGCTGCGGCCGCGATGGATGGCCATGGTCGACTCGATCAGCGCCTGGACCTCCAGCAGGGCGTGCTCGAGTTCGTCCCCTGGTTCTCTGGACAAGTAATTTTCCACCATCCCCGTTGGTGTTCTGCCTGCGGCCCGCCCGCCTGACGGGCCGCGTACTGGTCGGTCGTTCGGCCGCTACTCCGCCAGCAGCCCGAGCTCCACGGCGCGCGCACCGGCCTGGAAACGGGAGTTGGCGTCCAGTTCCCGCATGATCTCCGCGACATGGCGGCGATAGGTGCGCAGCGACACGTTCAGTTCACGTGAGGCGACGTCGTCGGTCCGGCCCGCACGCAGTCGCTCGAGGATGCTGCGGGTGAGCTCCGTGCGCAGCCGCGGCCCGAGTTCCAGGTGGTCGGCGAGCCTGCGCCCGCGGGACCACGCGCCGGCGAACAGCAGCTCGAGCGCGCGCACGGCCGCCGTGTCGTTGACGACGGTGGCCTGGGTGCCCTGCTCGGTCGCGGCGCCGCGCACCAGGGCGCCCGCGCCGTCGACGACGACGATCTCGCGCAGTTCGCGCTCGACCACCCGGATCTCCAGACGGGACTGCGGGAGCCGCCGGAGCGCCGCGAGGGACGCGTCCGCCACCTCCGCGGTGCACAGCACCCGTACCGCCGCGGTCGGCCCCACCCTGGCGAGCAGCCGCAGCACCGAGTCGTTGAAGTCGCCCGCCTGTGTCAGCGCCACGCTCAGCGAGTGGCGCGCACCCCCGATGAGCTGGTCGAGCGCACTGTCGAGCAGAGCCACGTCGGTGGGCTCCGCCGCGAGTGATGCGACCGGCTGCCTGCGGTACAGGGAGACCGTCGACTCGATCAGTGCCTGGACCTGCAGCAGCGTCTCCTCAAGATGTGCTGCGTGCTCCTCCGGCACGGTCTGCTCGGCTCCGTCCGCATCTGGTGGATCCAAAACCGTGTCCATCACTTGCGCCCCCCTCGACTACCCAGGATCTTCTTCATAGTCCGCGCCGACCCTCAGTATTGGTCACAGGCACCCCCCGGGGTCGCCGGCGGGAGATTGCCCGATACACCTGTTGAATCCGGCACTTTCACGCCATGAGAAAGGCTCAGATGCCGTCAGGAACACTAGTTCGCTGGTTCGGAACCAGTCAACAAGATCGGTCATGGCCGACGCGCTCGGCACTCATGGAACCCCCTTGTTTCAAGCCATGTGCGCTCCCGTGCGCCACGAGTGTCAACAAGCTGCACACGCGCCCCGTAAGCGAAAGTGCCGCCTCCCACTTGAGTCACCACACGCGATTTGATCATCACTGTCGGTGATACGCGTGACCGCTTGCTGTCAACTCACCACTCGTACGGGTGGTTTCACGCCTACGGTCACCGGGTGACCACACGCTGCGCACCGATCCATCACTCCATCAGTGCAACTTCGTCAGGTCCGCTCGCCACCGGCACCCAGGTGTGGTGGTGGCACGTACCGACGGGTACGTACGCCAGAGCCGATCTCGACCTGCTCGACAGTGCGGAGCAGGCCCGCCTGAAGCAACTCAAATCAGCCGAGGCGGCCGCCGAATACATCTGCTGCCGCGCCGCGGTAAGGCGCATACTGGCCGGTTTCTTCGACCTCCCGGCCACCAAGATTTCATTTGGCCGAAACCCATGTCCGGGCTGCGGGAGCGAGAAACACGGCCCCCCCTCAGTTGTTCAACCTGAAACCAATTGGCATATCAGCCTTTCGCACTCGTCCGGGCTCGGCATGCTGGCCGTCGCCCCGTCCCCGGTCGGCGTGGACACCGAGGCGGTCAGGGACCTCGCCGTCGAGGAGCTCACGGACAACGTCCTGACCCGCCGCGAGCACGACGCCGTCCTCGCCGCGCCCGAGGGCCCGGGCCGCACCAGGGCGTTCCTGCGCTGCTGGACCCGCAAGGAGGCGGTCCTCAAGGCCGCCGGCGTCGGGATCGTCACCGATCTGAGCCGGCTGGAGACCCGCGCATGGGCCCCGGGCCCCGCCGAGGTGACCACCGACGTCCTCGCCGCCCCGACCACGTGGCAGGTGGCCGAAACGCCGGTGCCCGACGGTTGGACAGCGGCCGTCGCGGTTCCCTCGGGAACCGGCGGCGACATCACCGTCCGGCAGTTCGCGTCCCGCGGTTGAAGCCCCACGCTCACAGACCCACACAAGCGAACAGCGCCCCACCGACCCCCGCTCGCCGCTGACTGCACGACTTCTCGTCAGGTCCTTCATCCTGCACATCCTTACGACGCCACGCGGGGACGCGTTCCCCGCCGTGCCCTGAGGCAACGGAGACAGACCAAACGTGGACACCGCACCTTCGCAGAGCATCGCCGGCCTCCTCCTGCGCGCCGCCGAAGAGCATCCCGGCTCCGGCGTCCGCTACTGCCTCGGCGGGGCCGACGCCGAGTACGCCGACCAGAGCCACCCGGACCTGCTGGCCGACGCGACCCGGGTACTGGCCGGCCTGCGTGCACGGGGCCTGAGGCCGCAGGACAAGGTCGTCCTGATCCTCGAGCGCCCGCAGGACTTCCTCACCGCGTTCTGGGGCGCCGTGCTCGGCGGATACGTCCCGTGCCCGATGGCGCCGCTCCGCGGCGACCCGGAGCGCTGGGCCGCGCAGCTCCAGCATGTCGACGCACTTCTGGACCGGCCGCTGATCGTCACGAGCGAGTCCCTCGCCGCCGAACTGCCTCCGGTGCCGGGCCTCTCCGTCGCCCCGCTCGACCGGCTGTACGCCGACGGGCCCGCCGCCGTCCACCGGGCCGCGCCCGACGACACCGCGGTGCTGGTGCTGACGTCCGGATCGACCGGCAACTCCAAGGCGGTCATGCTGAGCCACGCCAATCTGCTGGCCTCCATGGCCGCCAAGAACGGCCACCACCGGCTCGGCGCCGACGACACCACGCTGAACTGGGTCTCCTTCGACCATGTGGCCGCCCTGCTGGAGTGCCATCTGCTGCCGCTGTCCACCGGCGCCCGGCAGCTCCACGTCGAGGCCCCCGTCGTCCTCGGCGAGCCGCTGGAGTTCCTGAGGCTCGTCTCGCGGCACGGCGTGACCATGACCTTCACGCCCAACTTCCTGCTGGGGCTGATCAATTCGTCCGCCGACCGGCTCGCGGAGGCGACGGCGGAGGCCGACGCACGGCTCGACCTGAGCCGGCTGCGCCACATCATCAGCGGCGGCGAGGCGGTCGTCTGCGCCACCGGCGAGGCGTTCCTCGATCTGCTGGCGCCGTACGGCCTCGCCCGGGACGCGCTCTGGCCGGCGTTCGGCATGACGGAGACCTGCGCCGGCAGCGTCTACTCCCGCGCCGCCTTCCCCGACATCGACCGCGGCAAGGAGTTCGCCAACCTGGGGACCCCGGTCGAGGGCCTGCGGATCCGGATCGCCGACGCCGACGACCGCCCGCTCCCCGAGGGCGAGGTGGGCGAGCTGCAGCTCACCGGCCCGATGATCACGCGCGGCTACCACAACAACGCGCAGGCCACCGCGGACGCGTTCACCGCCGACGGCTGGTTCCGCAGCGGCGACCTGGGGCGCCTGGACGAGGGCCGGCTGACCCTGGTGGGCCGCAGCAAGGACAGCGTCATCGTCAACGGCGTCAACTACTTCAGCCACGACATCGAGACCGCCCTCGAACAGCTCGACTCCGTGGCCCCCTCCTATGTCGCGGCGTTCCCGGTGCGCCCCGCGGGCAGCGACACGGAGCAGCTGGTGATCGCCTTCCACCCCGACCTCCCGCCGGGCGACGACGCGGCGCTGTACCGGGTGCTCACCGCCGTACGCAGCAGTGTGGTCATGCACTGGGGCTTCCGCCCCTCCCTGATACTGCCGCTGCCCAAGGACGCCTTCCCGAAGACCAGCCTCGGCAAGATCCAGCGCGCCCTGATGCGGCGGCGCCTGGAGTCGGGCGCGTACGAGACGCAGCGGCGTCACGCCGCCGACCTCACCCTGCGGATGCTCGGCGGCTACACCGCGCCCGAGGGCCGGGTCGAACGGGTCCTGGCGGAGATCTACGCCGAGATGTTCGACATCGACCCCGGCACCGTCAGCGCCACCGCCAACTTCTTCGACCTCGGCGGCACCTCCCTGGACATCCTGCGGCTGCGCAGCAAGGTCACCCAGCGGCTCGGCGCCGGCGGCCTTCAGCTCATCACCCTGATGACGGCGCCGACCGTCCGCGCGCTCGCCGCCCACCTCGCGGACCGCGAGGCGCGCGGGCGCGGCCGGGCCGGCGCGCACGATCTGGCCGCGTACGACCCGATCGTGCCCATGCAGACCGGCGGGACCAAGACCCCGCTGTTCTGCGTCCACCCCGGGGTCGGCGAGGTCCTGGTCTTCGTCAACCTCGCCAAGTACTTCGTGGGCGACCGGCCGTTCTACGCGCTGCGGGCCCGTGGGTTCAACGAGGACGAGAAGCCGTTCGCGACCTTCGAGCAGATGGTGGACTGCTACGTCGAGGGCATCAGGGCGCGGCAGCCGCACGGTCCGTACGCCGTCGCCGGCTACTCGTACGGCGGTGTGGTGGCCTTCGAGATCGCCAAGATCCTCCGGTCCCAGGGCGAGCGGGTCGACTTCGTCGGCAGCTTCAACCTGCCACCCCACATCAAGTACCGCATGGACGAGCTGGACTTCGCGGAGACCGCCGCCAATCTGGCCTTCTTCCTGTCGCTGATCGACAAGAAGCAGTCCCGCGAACTGCCCCGCCTGCTGCGCCGGCTCGCCCCCGAGGAGCAGGTGGACGGACTCCTGGCCCTCGCCCCGCCGGAGCGTCTCGCCCAACTGGACCTCGACGCAGACCGGTTCGGCACCTGGGCGGAGCTGGCCAACCGGCTCACCGACCTGGGCCGCTCGTACCAACCGAGCGGCACGGTGCCGTCGATGAACGTCTTCTACGCCGTCCCGCTGCGCGGCACCGTCGACGACTGGCTGAACAACGAACTGCGCCGCTGGGACGAGTACACCACCGGGGAGAACCGCTACATCAGGGTGCCCGGCGAGCACTACACGCTGATGAGCCCCCAGCACGTGGCCGCCTTCCAGTCGATCCTCCGCCGGGAGCTCGACCGCGCCCTCGTGGACGCCGACCGCACAGCCGCGGCGCGTGCCGCCGCCGCACAGGAAGAGAGCCTTCGATGAACGCGCCGGCCGCCCCGCTGAAGGGCAAGAAGATCCTCGTCACCGGCGGTACCGGGCAGGTGGCCCGGCCGGTCGCCGAGACGCTGGCCGAGCACAACGAGGTCTGGTGCCTGGGCCGCTTCGGCGCACCCGGCGTCGAGCGGGAGCTCGCCGAGCGGGGGATCACCACCTGGCGCTGGGACATGGACGACCTCTCGGGCGACGGCCTCAAGGGCGTCCCCGAGGACTTCACCCATGTCGTCCACTCCGCCGTACGCCGCGGCGAGGACGGCGACTTCAACGCCGCCGTCGAGGTCAACGCCGTGGCCGCCGGCCGGCTGATGACGCACTGCCGCACCGCAGAGGCGTTCCTGTTCGTCTCGACGGGCGCGCTGTACGCACGGCAGACGCTGGACCACCGGTACACGGAGACCGACCCGGTCGACGGCGTCGCCGACTGGCTGCCCGCCTACCCCGTCGGCAAGATCGCGACCGAGGGCGCGGTACGCGCCTTCGCCCGGGTGCTGGACCTGCCCACCACGATCGCGCGGCTCAACATCGCCTACGGGCCCGGCGGCTACGGCGGCGTGCCGATGCTGTACTTCAAGCGCATGCTCGCCGGAGAGCCCATCCCGGTGCCCCTCGAAGGCCAGAACTGGTGCTCCCTGCTGCACACCGACGACCTGGTGGCACAGGTGCCCGCGCTCTGGCGGGCCGCCACCTCCCCGGCGCGACTGGTGAACTGGGGCGGCGACGAATCCGTCGGCATCACCGACTGCATCCGCCACATGGAGGCGCTCACGGGGGTCGAGGCGAAGCTCGTGCCGAGTGAAGTGACCCGCGAGACCTACCAGTTCGACCCCACGCTGCGCCGGGAGCTGACCGGGCCGTGCACGGTCGGCTGGCGCGACGGCATCCGCCGCACCCTCGAAAGCCTGTACCCCGAGCACATCAACCGGTGAGGAGCGCACACCTGATGCAGACCGCATCCGTGACCCGTACGCAGACCGTCGCACAGCCCGGCCCCGCGGCGGCCCCGCTGCCCTCCGCCGGGACGGACGGCGCGCCCGGCCTTCCCGGCCTTCCCGGGCCGAGCGCCCATCTCGAGCTGATCCGGCGCGCGTACCGGGCCTTCGGCTCCCGCGACGTGGCGGCCCTGCTGGACACCCTGGCGCCCGACGTGGAGTGGATCCACCCCGACGGGATGACCGTGTACGGGCTGGGCGGCACGAAGCACGGGCACGCGGGCGTCAAGGAGTTCCTGGCCCATGTGCCGAACGTGCTGGGCGGGATGCGGCTGCAGCCGGAGGAGTTCGTGGAGTCCGGGGACCGGGTGGTGGTGTTCGGAACGCGTCAGGTGACCTCCAGGAGCGGGCGTACGGAGACGCTGTCGTTCGTGCACTCCTGGACGCTGCGGGACGGCAGGGCCGTGCGCATGGAGGACATCTTCGACACGGCGGCCCTCCACCGGCTGATCGAAAGCTGACACCGGCCGGCGGCTCGCTCGCTCGGCGGCCGGTTCCCCCGGCACGCTCCCCTCGCTCGGCGGCCGTTCCCCCACCGGCCGCCGGCGCGTCCTATCGCTGTACGCCCTCCGGCAGGGCGTCCTCCGGCTGTACGTCGTCCGGCACGGCGTCCACCGGCTCTGCCGCGACCGCCCCGCCGCCGTGCTCCAGCGTGTCGGCCGCCACCCGCACCGCCGCCAGCACGGCCGCGACCGCGGGCCGCTCCAGGGCGCCGCGCCTGACCACCAGGGAGAGCCGCCGGATGAGCTCGGGCTCGGCGAGGGGGATACGGCGGACCGGATAGCCGGGGCGGGCCGGTACGAGGTCCGGGACCAGGGCGACCCCCCAGCCCAGCGACACCAGCCCGAGCGCGGCGTGCATGTCCCCGGTGTCGGCCACCACGTCGGGGGCGAAGCCGGCCGCCGCGCAGGCGTGCAGCGCCAGCCTGCCGAGTCCGGAGTCGGGGTCGAGGATCCACGGCCGGTGGGCGAACTCGCCGAGCCCCACGGGTCCACGGCCCCCGGCGGCGGTCACGTCGTCAGGGGCGACCGCGATCCTGACCCGGTCGTCCGTCAGCGGTTCCTCGTGCAGCCCCGGCACCGGGTTCTGGGGCACCTGGTCGTAGCGGGCCGCCATGACCACGTCGAGCCGGCCGAGCCGGACCGCCTCCCGGCCCTCGGACGCGGCGACCCCGTGCAGGGTGACCCGCAGGTCGGGATGTTCTGCCTGCAGCCGGGTGAGGACGGGCACCAGCAGCGCGGGTCCTTCGTGGAACGGCACCCCCACCCGCAGTTCGCCCGAGACGCCGCCGGTCACCGCGAGCAGCACCGCCTCGGCCGCCTCGACCCGCTCGAGGATCCGCTCCGTATGCTCCACCAGGGTCCTGCCCGCCACGGTGAGGCCGGCACGCCGGCTCCCCCGGTCGACCAGCGCCACACCCGTCTCGGCCTCCAGTGCGGACAACTGCTGCGAGACGGCGGAGCGGGTGTAGTTCAGCGCCTCGGCCGCCGCCGCGATCGAACCGGATGCCTCCACCTCGCGCAGCAGCACCAGTTTCCGAATGTCGAGCACCGTCCGCACCGTCACTTCTTCTAACGCCAGCCGTCGTCGACCGTCACGCCAACATACGGGATTCACAACGCATTTACCGGTTGAATAACAAGGCCCCGGTCCGATTCCTCCTAGATGGGGTTCTCGTATGCCAACGCTGCTCCACCTCGACTCCAGCGCTCGCCCGGAGTCCGTGTCGCGTCAGGTCTCGGCCGAGTTCGCCGCGGCCTGGCGAACGGCCAACCCCACGGGCAGGCACCTCCACCGCGATCTCACCGCGACTCCGGTGCCGCACGTGGACGCGGCCCAGATCGAGGTCGTGACGCGCCTGGAGACCGCCGGGATCCGCGAGCTGTGCGACGCGCGGGACGCGGCGGTGACGGCGGAGGAGAAGGGGAGCTGGTCGCTCAGCTGGGAGCTCATCGAGGAGGTGCTGGCGGCCGACACCGTGGTGATCGGGCTGCCCATGTACAACTTCTCGGTGCCGTCAGCCTTCAAGGCGTGGTTCGACCGCATCGCCATCCCGCCGATGATCGTGGACCACACGACCGGGCAGGGGCCGCTGTCGGGCAAGCGGGTCGTGGTGGTGACGGCACGGGGCGGAACCTACGGCCCGGGGACGCCCCGGCACGGCTCGGACTTCCAGGAGCCGTATCTGCGTGCCGCCTTCGGCATGGTGGGGCTCTGCGACGACCTGCTCTTCCTGCACTCGGAGATGACCAAGTCCGGTCATGTGCCCAGGCTCGCCGAGTTCCGCGAGACCGCCGCCGGCTCGCTGAAGGAGGCGGTGGAGCGCGCCCGCGAGGCCGCCCGCCGCTGACCTGCGCCGTACGCCGGCCACCAGCGCGGACGGCGGCGCCACGGCCCTGCCTGGCCGGCACGGGGAGGAAGCTGGCAGGATCGTGCCATGCTCCCGGCACCCGCGGTCCTCTCCCGCCTCGGCCGCCGCCGCGCCCTTCAGGGTGCCGCGGCCGCCCTGGTGGTCCTCGGGCTGCTGCTGTGGTGGCTGCTGCCGCTGGGGCAGTCGTCACCGAGCGGGAAGCTGACGCTCAGCACGGGGTCGCACAGCGGCGTCTACCAGCGCTACGGCGTGCTCCTGAAGGAAGCCCTGGCCCGGGACATGCCGGACGTGGAGATAGACCTGCGCACCAGCGAGGGATCGCAGCAGAACCTGGAGCGGGTGGCGTCCGGCGAGGCCGACTTCACCATCGCCACCGCCGACGCCGTCGCGACGTACAAGCGCCAAGGGCTCCCGGGAGCCGACCGGCTGCGCGGCTGCGCCCGGCTCTACGACGACTACGTCCAGCTCGTCGTGCCGAAGAACTCCCCGGTGCGGTCGGTGCACGACCTGCGGGGCAAGGCGGTGGGCGTCGGGCAGGACGGTTCCGGCATCCGGCTGGTGGCCGACCGGCTGATGAAGGCCGCGGGCCTCGATCCCGAGCGGGACATCACTCCGTTCCCCTCCGGCATCAACGCGGCGCCGGGACAGCTGGAGAAGGGCGCCATCGACGCGTTCTTCTGGTCCGGCGGACTGCCCACGAACACCGTGCAGGAGCTGTCCGAGCGCTTCCCCGTCCGGCTGGTCGCCCTGGGGCCCGAGCTGGTCGCCAAACTCCACGCGTCCGGCGACCCGACCAGCTACTACCGCTCCGCCGTGATGCCGGCCGACGCCTACCCGCAGGCGCAGGGCGGCGAGCCAGTCGAGACGGTGGCGGTGGCGAACCTGCTGGTCACCATGGAACGCATGAGCCCGGCGCAGACCGAGGGCTTCACCCGCACGGTGATCAGGAGCCGGGACCGCATCGGCAACACGGTGCACCCGGCGCAGCTCGTGGATCTGCGGACGGCCGTCTACACGGACCCGCTGCCGCTGCACGAGGGCGCGCGGCGCTACTACCGCTCGGTCAAGCCCTGACCGGTCAGTCCTTGATGCCGCCGGTGCTCAGGCGTCCTCGGGCCGCGTACGCGGAACCGTGAGCGTCACCTTCAGACCGTGCGGCTCGTGGTGCGCGTACGTGATGGACCCGCCGCCCGCCGCCAGCAGCGCCCTCGAGATCGACAGGCCCAGGCCCGAGCCCTTCACGTTCTGGTGGTGGCCGCTGCGCCAGAAGCGGTCACCGATCCGGGCCAGCTCCTCGTCGGTCAGGCCCGGCCCGCGGTCGGCGACGACGATGGTCGACGTGTTGCCCTGCGACGCGGTGCCGACCGTCACCTGTTCACCCTGTGGGGTGAACTTCAGCGCGTTGTCGATCACCGCGTCGAGTGCGCTGGACAGCGCCACGGGGTCCGCCCAGGCGGTGACGGCGGCGGTCTCGGAGGACAGCAGGACGCCCTTCTCCTCGGCGAGGGGCCGCCACGCGGTGATCCGCTCGGCGGCCAGCTCTCCGATGTCGGTGAGCCGCAGCTCCGCGGAGGTGTGCTCGGCCAGCGCCAGGTCCAGCAGATCGTCCAGCACCCGGGCGAGGCGCTTGCCCTCCGTACGCACGGAGGCGACCTCCGCGTTCCCCTCGGGCAGTTCGAGGGCGAGCAGCTCGATCCGCAGCAGCAGCGCGGCGAGCGGGTTGCGCAGCTGGTGCGAGGCGTCGGCGACGAAGGCCCGCTGCTGTTCGAGGACCTCCTCGACGTTGTCGGCCATCTCGTTGAACGAGCAGGCCAGGCGCCGCAGTTCCGGCGGCCCGCTGCCGGCCGCGACCCGTGAGTTCATGCGCCCCGTCGCGATGTCGTGGGTGGCGGCGTCCAGGATGCGTACGGGCCTGAGCACCCACCCGGTGAGGCGGAAGGCCGCGCCGACCGCGACGAGCATCGCGACGCCCTCACCGGCCACGATCAGCAGCCAGCCGCGCAGGACGCGCGAGCGCAGATGGTCGGTCGGCGAGTCGGTGAACACCACGGCGACGACGTCCCCGTCCCGTACGACGGGCGAGGCGACGACGAGCCGCTCGCCGCGCTGCCACGGCCACACCTGCGGCGGGTCCTGGCTGCGCCGGCCGGTGAGCGCCTCCTGGAACGCCGCGCGGCCCTCCCCGTCCGGCGGCAGGTACCAGTCGCCCGGGGCGCGGGCCATCGAGTCGCCGCTGCGGTAGAAGACGCCCGCCCTGATCCCGTACACGTCCTGGTAGCGGTCGAGCTGCTCCTGGAGCGTCGAACGCCGCTCGTCGGGTGCGGGCGCCTGGTCGGTGACGAACTGGGCGAGCGCCGCGAACCGCACGGTGTCGTCGATGCGGTCGACGACGACCCGCTGCTGCTCCGCCGCCGCGACGCTCACGGCCAGCGGAAAGCCGAGCGCCAGCAGCACACCGGCCATGAGCACGATGAGCAGCGGAAGGAGTCGGGTACGCACCGGGGCCGGAGGACCTTACGCGCCGACGGGCGTGACGAGCCGGTAGCCGACGCCCCGCACGGTCTCGATCAGGGCCGGCATCCGGAGCTTGGAGCGCAGCGACGCCACGTGCACTTCGAGGGTGCGGCCGGTGCCCTCCCAGCTGGTGCGCCACACCTCGCTGATGATCTGCTCGCGCCGGAAGACCACACCGGGGCGCTGGGCGAGCAGCGCCAGCAGGTCGAACTCCTTGCGGGTGAGCTGTACGGCCGTGCCGTCCACGCTGACCCTGCGGGTGGGCAGCTCGATGGTGACCGGTCCCAGCCGCAGCGCCTCGTCGGCGGCGGGCGCGGCGTCGTCGGTCGCGGTGCGCCGGCTGACGGCGTGGATCCGGGCCAGCAGTTCCCCGGTGTCGTACGGCTTGACCACGTAGTCGTCCGCGCCGAGATTGAGCCCGTGGATACGGGAGCGGACGTCGGAGCGGGCGGTCACCATGATCACGGGCGTGGAGGTCAGCTTCCTGAGCTTGCCGCAGACCTGGTAACCGTCCTGGTCGGGCAGGCCGAGGTCCAGGAGGACGACGCCGAAGGGCGGCTTGCCCGGTTCCGTGGCAGGCAGGACGGCCCGCAGGGCCTCCTCGCCGTTACGGGCGTGCACCACCTCGAAGCCGTGCCGGGCCAGCACCGCCGACAGGGCGGCGGCGACGTGGTCGTCGTCCTCGACGAGCAGCAGCCTCATGGCCCCCCTCCGGTCGTGTGGTGTTCATGGTTCGGTCGTGCGGTGTTGTCCGGGCCGTTCCGCGACACACCACAGGGCATCAAGTCGGATTTCCCGGCGCCCAGTCAAGAGGCATCGGGGCACCGGATGGTTCCGTTATCCACCCGGTATCGCAGTGCACCACCCCGTTCACGCATAGTGTCCGGTTGAGGCCGGATCGTTATGCTCAATTTCCCCTCAGATGTAATGACGCTGGTCGCAGTGCGTGACTAAGGTCCTCCCAACCGAGGAGGACGGAGCAAGAAGCCGATGAGCGGAGTGTCAGTGACCAAGGACGCCGAGGACGCGGTACCCACGGCCGATCTGGTCGTGCTGAGCAACGTGAACAAGCACTTCGGCGCGCTGCATGTGCTCCAGGACATCGACCTGACCATCGCCCGGGGCGAGGTCGTGGTCGTCATCGGACCCTCCGGGTCCGGAAAGTCCACGCTGTGCCGCACCATCAACCGCCTGGAGACGGTCGACTCCGGCGCCATCTCGATCGACGGCAAGCCCCTGCCGCACGAGGGCAAGGAGCTCGCGCGACTGCGCGCGGACGTCGGCATGGTCTTCCAGTCGTTCAACCTCTTCGCGCACAAGACCGTGCTGGAGAACGTGACGCTGGGGCAGATCAAGGTCCGCAAGGCCGACAAGAAGGTGGCGGAGACCAAGGCCCGGGCGCTGCTCGACCGGGTGGGCGTCGCCGCGCAGGCCGACAAGTACCCCGCACAGCTCTCCGGCGGCCAGCAGCAGCGTGTGGCGATCGCGCGGGCGCTGGCCATGGACCCGAAGGTCATGCTCTTCGACGAGCCGACTTCGGCACTCGACCCCGAGATGATCAACGAGGTCCTCGAAGTCATGCAGCAGCTCGCGCGTGACGGGATGACAATGGTGGTCGTCACACACGAGATGGGCTTCGCCCGATCCGCCGCGAACCGGGTCGTGTTCATGGCGGACGGCAAGATCGTCGAAGAGGCGACGCCCGACGAGTTCTTCAACAACCCGCGCAGCGACCGGGCCAAGGACTTCCTGTCGAAGATCCTTCACCACTGAGTCCTGGATCAGCCGGTTCCATACTTCGCGTCTGATCCGACACTTCGCGTCAAATTTTAGGGAAGTCATCATGAACCTTCGTAAGGTCACCACCGCTTCGGCCACCGTGTTCGCGCTCGCCCTGACCGCCACGGCCTGTGGCTCCGACACCAAGGAGAGCGGCTCCGGCTCCGACGGCGGCGACAAGAAGATCACGGTCGGCATCAAGTACGACCAGCCGGGCCTCGGCCTGAAGACCCCGGACGGCTCGTTCACCGGCTTCGACGTCGACGTCGCCAAGTACGTCGCCAAGGAGCTCGGCTACGCCGAGGGCGACATCGAGTTCAAGGAGACGAAGAGCGCCGACCGCGAGACCGCGCTGGCCCGCGGCGACGTGGACTTCATCGCCGCCACGTACTCGATCACCGACGAGCGCGCGACGAAGGTCGACTTCGCCGGCCCGTACCTCCTCGCCCACCAGGATCTGCTGCTGCGCGCCGACGACAACGTCGCCAAGGGTGACGACCTCAACGGCAAGAAGCTCTGCTCGGTCGTCGGCTCCACCTCCGCGCAGAACGTGAAGAAGGACTTCGCCCCGAAGGCCCAGCTGCAGGAGTACCCCACGTACTCCCAGTGCCTCGGTGCCCTCCAGAGCGGCCGGGTCGATGCGCTGACCACTGACGACTCCATCCTCGCCGGTTACGCCGCACAGCCGCAGTACAAGGGCAAGTTCAAGCTCGCCGGCCTCAAGCTGAGCAACGAGAACTACGGCATCGGCGTCAAGAAGGGCGACAAGGAGATGGTCGACAAGATCAACGCCGCCCTCGAGAAGATGGTCGAGGAAAAGGCCTGGGACAAGGCCGTGGCGGACAACTTCGGCCCGGCCAACTACAAGAACGAGCCCGCCCCGGAAATCGGCAACATCGTCAAGTGAAGCAGGGCTGACACGGCGCGCCGCCCCTGAGGGCGGCGCGCCCGGCCCTCCCACACGCGGAAGCGCGGGAGATCGTGTTCGACTTTCTTGAAGGTTACGACTTGCTCGGGGCGTTCTGGATGACGGTGAAACTCACCGTCCTCTCCGGAATCGGCTCCCTGGTGCTCGGCACCGTCCTCGCCGCGATGCGGGTGAGCCCGGTTCCTCTGATGCGGGCGTTCGGCACGGTCTACGTGAACGTGGTCCGGAACATCCCGCTGACCCTGATCATCGTCTTCTCCTCGATCGGCCTCGCCGATGTCTTCGGTATGACGCTCGGGGTGGCCGACGACTTCAACGCGCTGTCGTTCCGGCTGGCGGTCCTCGGGCTCTCGGCCTACACCGCTGCCTTCGTCTGCGAGGCCGTGCGGTCCGGCATCAACACGGTGCCGGTCGGCCAGGCGGAGGCGGCACGCGCTCTCGGTCTGAGCTTCACGCAGGTCCTGACGACCATCGTGCTTCCGCAGGCGTTCCGCTCGGTCATCGCCCCCCTCACCAATGTGCTGATCGCCCTCACCAAGAACACCACGGTCGCTGCGGCCATCGGCGTCGCGGAAGCGGCTCTGCTGATGAAGGAGATGATCGAGAACGAGGCACAGCTCGTCCTCATCTCGGCGATCTTCGCGTTCGGCTTCGTGGTCCTCACCCTCCCCACCGGCCTCATCCTCGGCTGGGTCGGCAAGCGCATGGCGGTGAAGCGATGACATCGGTCCTCTACGACGCTCCCGGCCCCCGCGCCAAGCGTCGCAATATCATCTACACGGCTGTCTTCCTCACCGCGCTGGCCCTGGGCATCTGGTGGGTACTGGGCACCATGGCCGACAACGGACAGCTCGAGTGGTCCCTGTGGAAGCCGTTCACCGAGGCTCCGGCCTGGACGACCTACCTGCTGCCCGGCCTCGCCAACACACTGAAGGCAGCGGCCCTCGCCATGGTGATCGCCCTGCCGCTGGGCGCGATCTTCGGCATCGCCAGGCTCTCCGACCACCGTTGGGTCCGCGTCCCGTCGGGCGTGGTCGTGGAGTTCTTCCGCGCCATTCCCGTCCTGCTCCTGATGCTGTTCGCGAACGAGTTCTACTCGAGCTACACCAACATCAGCAGCGACGTCCGCCCGTTGTACGCGGTGGTCACCGGCCTCGTCCTCTACAACGCGTCGGTCCTCGCCGAGGTCGTCCGGGCCGGCATCCTGTCGCTGCCCAAGGGCCAGTCGGAAGCGGCGAAGGCCATCGGCCTGCGCAAGGGCCAGACGATGACGAACGTGCTGCTCCCGCAGTCCGTCACCGCGATGCTGCCGGCGCTGGTCAGCCAGCTTGTCGTGATCGTCAAGGACACCGCACTCGGCGGCGCGCTGCTGGCCTTCGCCGAGCTGCTCAGCGCGCAGGGCACGCTGTCCGCGAACTACGCGAACACCATCCCCAGCTTCATCGTGGTCGCCCTGATCTTCATCGTCGTCAACCTGATCCTGACCACCTTCGCCTCGTGGCTGGAGCGCAGGCTGCGCCAGGCCAAGAAGAGCACCGGCGCGGTGCTGACCGCGCCCGGCGGCGCGGAGGAGCCCGTCGGGGCGCTGACAGGGTCGGCCCATGGCCACCTTCCGCGCACCCGACGGCACTCTGCTCGCCTATCACGTCTCCGGCGACGGACCGCCGCTGATCTGCCT
>NZ_JBSFUW010000047.1:0-42297 GCF_053591995.1 Streptomyces sp. NPDC002835
CGGAGAAGGCGCCGAAGCCCTTCTGCTCGGCGAGCTCGCGCACGGCGGAGTACGACCCCGCGAAGCCGATCGCGGCGATGACCAGCGCGCCCGCGGTGACTGCGCAGATCAGCACCCTATGCGCTCTGGTGAGCCTCACCGATTCTGCTCCCCGGCCGTCGCCCGCTCTGGTCTGGTCTCGCTGCGCCGCGGTGGTGGCACCTACGCGACAGCCGGACGCAACGGCGAGGGAAAGGGTGTCTTTGAACGGATGGACACCGCGACGAACAGGTCGCGGAGGCCGCTGGGGCTGGACGGGTCCCTGCCAGTGGCTTGGGCCACCCTCTTCAAGTGGCTGCGGACAGTGACTTCGGCGATCCCCAACGCTTGAGCTGCCTTGTCGACATGTCCCTGCCGGTCCAGCCACGTCGTCAACGTGGCTTCCAGGTCGAGTCGGTCGACTCGGAGGGGTGTCAGGAGGTCGTCGGCCCAGGCACGTACGCGCGGGCGTTGGAAGAGATCCTCCGTTGTCGGCGTATCCGGTGTGTCATCGTGCTTGACCTGCGTCGCCGACGGTTGGGCTGCGAGTTCGAGTGCGAGTCCTATGAGCACGCGCTGTTCGATGCGGTCGAAGTCCATCCGCAGAAGTTCCCCTGCCCGATGAAGGCGGTAGGCCACCGTGTTGCGATGGACGTCGAGCAGCCTCGCTGCTGTGGTCCGTGGATGGCTGAGCGCGACTGCGAGGGTGCGCTCCAGTTGTTCTCTTTGGCCTGGTGGCAGCACATGCAGGGGCTGGAGGAGGCTGCATGCCCAGGTTCGGGCCGGTATGGGATCAAGGAGATCCATGACGCTGGAGTGGCTCGGAGTCAGGACGGCGGCGTTCCCGGTGTATTTACTCAACTGGAGTGCCGTCAGAGCCTCCTGGTGTGCTGCCTGCAGGGCTGCAAGAGGACGGCGGCGGCTGCCACCCATGCGGTGGGAGCGGATGCTGTTCACCAAGTGCTGAAGTTCGCGTGTCAGACTCTCGTCGCCTTCGCCGTCCTTCAGCACCGGTTCGACGATGACGATGTGGTGCGGCTGGTCGGGGCACGGGACAACCAGTGAGCCGCGTGTCGCCGTGGGCATGCTGTGGCGCAGGGTCGCCTCACGCTGCTGCTGCGAGCCGCAATCGATTACCAGGACGCGGGCCTCGTCAGCCGCAGCGAGCGCTGGAGCGATGGCCTTCAGTATGTTCTTGGCCTTGTCCGACTCCCCGTGGGTCAGTAACTGATAGGTGATGACCTTCGCCTGGCGGACCGAACGATGCACTGTTCCAAATTCCGTCTGTGCCTGGTCGACCAGTCCCAGCATGTGTGCAGCGTGTTGGATCAGCCGGGAATCGGCAGGGTCGAAGGGACGTTCAGATGTGACCTCGAGGACAGCATCACCGTCCCTGGTGGGGGCAAGGGAAACCCTGCGTCGATGAAGGGGGGATTTGCCTTCCTGGGTGTGCGAGGGAAGTGCCGTTGAATCGCGTGGTTGCACTCTCGTCGCCGACGCGAGTACGCCGCGCTGCGGCTCCCTGACGACGGCCTGGACGTCCAGCGCGGCTGCGAGCCACTCGGTGATTCTCTGCAGGGCGGCCGGATCCGACCACTGCACGGGCAGGCGCCTCATGAGACCGGCCAACCGGTCGACCTGCCGCTCGGCGTCCTCGACACGGCTTCGTGCAAGATGTTCGTTCAGGTGCGTCCAGGCCGCCAGCTGGGCGGTGGTGGTGAGCAGCGGAAGCCTCAGGGCCC
Source organism: Streptomyces sp. NPDC002835 (assembly GCF_053591995.1). NCBI lineage: Bacteria > Bacillati > Actinomycetota > Actinomycetes > Kitasatosporales > Streptomycetaceae > Streptomyces > Streptomyces sp. NPDC002835. Next base: position 1,761 of record NZ_JBSFUW010000047.1, read on the forward strand.
CGGCGGCGGCGAGCGTGGTCGAAGGAAACGCCGGCAAGGGTCCGCGATCGGGCACAGCAACGACGACGCCGGATGGACGGTGGTTTGCCAGAGTGGCGATGAGGCGGCCCATGGCCCGGGCGGTACTGCCGATTTCCCTGAAGTCGAGATCACAGACAAGGAATAAAGTGCCCGGGGGGCACGTCAGGCGTGGAGGTCCCGTGAGGTCCTGGGCATCGAGCACGACCAGCCCGCTCACCTTGATGTCTGCGAGCCCGACGCCGTCGGCCACGGGCTTCAGTTGCAGTTCGCGATACTCGTTGATCAGGTTTCCGAGAGTCAGCACGTTGCTCCCCCTCACCCTGCTCGGGGATGCCACCCCGCAGGCTTCAGACGGCGTGTCCCACCACGGGTCTGCGTGGCTTTGCGCTCGCAATGAGTGATCCTGGGCAAGCACCTCGCACACTGTCAACTATTCTTTACCACACCATCGCACTCTGGCGTGAACCCGACACCCTCGGCCTGATCCATGCATGAAGGCGGAAACACGCCATCCGGGATGTACGCCGGGTCAACTTTCCTTGACCACTGGGGGGTTATGCGCAACCATCTGGCGCGAGCGGAGTCGGCGGCCGTCACGAGCCGACGTCACCACGACAACAACCGCCGGGAGAGCGTGCCAGCATGACAGACGGGCCTCGCGCACCCACCCTCCCTGCCAGGGTGGCTGAGCGGCTTAACCTGCTCTTCGAGGTGATTCAGCCTCGAGCCCTTGGGCGCTCCTGGACGAGTCAAGAGGTTGCGGACCGCTGCGGTGTCAGCACCGAGTACGTGGAAGCGCTCCGTACCGGTCGCCTTCCGCCCGACGACGTGGACCCTCAAGTCGACGGCGGCCCGCTCTTCGCCGAGCGTCTGGACCATCTCTTCCGCACACGCATCTCCCCGGTCACGGGCAAGCTGATGACCCAGAGCGAGGTCGCCGCCGCCCTGAGGGGGACGTCGAAGCAGCACGTGGGCAATCTGCGCTCAGGAAGAAATAACCCCTCCATCGTCCTGGCTCAGCAGGTCGCCGAAGTGTTCGGAGTCGAGATCAGCTACTTCAGTGCTCCTCCTCTTGCAGCTGTGGCAGCGTGTTTCGGTCATACCAAGGACTTCCTCACCGGAGCTGACGACGATCCATGCGTCGTTCAGGCACTCTCCAATCTGCGGCTGCTGCGCGCCATGGCGGACAAGCGCCTGCGCCACGTCGTCGGCCGACTCGTGGACGAGTACGAAGCCTCCTCGAGAGACACCTCATGAACCATCGAGCAGCCGACGAGGTCCAGCCCCTGCTGTACCACTGGCTCCTACCCGAAGGGGAACGCATGCCCGCCCCATTAGCCTGGTCGGTGTGGCGGATGAGACGGCAGTGGACTCGTCGTATCCGCAAAGAGCTGGCGCTGTCCTCCTCCCCAACACTGCAGGAAGCCATCGATGCCGTAGCGGCTCGGCGGGGCCGACCGGTGAAGCTGATCGTGGAACCACTCCCCATACGGGTGTCGGGATACTGCGCACAGGGCGAGGAGGCCGACTACATCCACGTCGATGCCTTCGCCGGCCCGCTCCTGCAGTATCAGGTCGTGTGCCACGAACTGATCCATCTCTTCCGAGGCCACACGCCAGAGGCACACGGGGCCCTGGACGACGAGACAGCCGAAGCCCTCTTCGGCACCATCAGTCCGGACGTGGTGCGCCTGGTGCTGGGCAGGGACAGGTACGACGAGGACGCGGAACTCGAAGCTGAGATCATCGGCACCGTCCTGCTGCAGTGTCTCGACCTGTCCCAGTCGGGCAACGAGGCCCTCACGGCATCACTGGAGGCGGGGCGAACCGGTGTCTGAGACGCCTTTCAACATCGTCTATCTCACCGTCAGCATCTCTGCCTACCTCATCTTCGGCATCCGAGCAGCACGCCTGCGCAGCCGCATCTCGCCACCCGCCCTCATCTCCACCGCCAGCCTCTTCCTGGGCGCCACGGCCTTTCTGTTGGGCGCGCCGGCCGTCTACCGGTGGATCGGCGAGGTCAGCGGCATGAACAACCTGGCCACCCTCCTCGTCTACAGCAGCGTCCTCCTTTACGGCGGTACCGCGCAGACCATGGCATTGATGTGGTCTCCCCCGTCGGCTTCACCGGCCGGCTCCCCGGCGCCGCCCGCGGGTCGGCAGTTCCTGATCGCCGGCGGACTTGTCGCCACCCTGGCCCTGCTGTTCGCCTGGGCCGACCCACAGGGAGAGCCGACACCGTTGACCTTCGACGTCGAGCACGCCGATCAGCCTGCGCTGCTGATCTTCCTGATCGTCTACCAGGTCGGTTGGCTCTACGCCTGCCTCTTCGTCTTCCGGATCTGCCGGGCCCGTCTGTTCCAGGTGAGCGCCGAACAGCCGGTACTGAGGCGTGGGCTTCATTGGGTGATGACCGGTCTCCTGACCTGCAGCACATACGGGATCTGCAAACTCGTGGCCATCACCACTGTCGCGGTGGGCTCGCACCGTCTGGACGTGCTGAGCAATGTCATCGGCCCGATGGCCTCCGCGGCCGGTGCCTGCCTCATCGTCTACGGGTTCTTCTATCCCGTGGTGACCCAGTGGCTGGCCGACCGCCGTGACTATCGGCGACTGGCTCCTCTATGGGAGGCGACCGTGCCCCGGCATGTTCCCCATCGCGCGCTGGCCTCATCAAGCCCACTCTCCGGACGCCTCGCCGTCAGCAGCGCCAGCTTCCTCCTTGCCCGCCGCATCATCGAAATCACCGACGCCCAGCGCTCCCTGCAACCCTTCATACCCCAAGAGCCGGCGCAAGCCGTCCGCGCGCAGGCTGCCCAGCACCAGCTCACCGGTGAACGCCTGCGGGCCGCCGAGGAAGCGGCCGGCCTTCTCGCCGCGCTCAAACACCCGGCAGACACACCGCGGCCCCCGCAGACCAGACCCGTCACGGAGCGCCGGCTGGCCAGCGACACCGACGCACAGCGAGAGCGCGCGCACCTGCTGCAAGTCGCCGACAGCCTCAGGCATCCCGCCGTACTCACAGCAATCCAGCCACAGCGCTGAGCCGACCTCGTGCTCTCCAAACTGGGCGGCCGCTGTTCATTCCGCCACCCGGCGGCGCACAGGTAGCGGACTCTGCGCGTGCTCATCCATGGAGCACGACGCCGGCTCCGGCATGGGAGCGGCCCTGCTCCGCCTGTGCGCCACGGGGCGTACGGGCGGAGGAGGTACTACTGCCAGCCGTGCTCAGTAAGAGGGCGGCTCTCTTTCAGGTAGCCGAGTAGGCCGGCCTGGGGGTACTCGATGACGTCGTCGGGCAGCTCGTGCGTGCTGAACCACTCGAGAGCCTGGCACTTCTCTGGTTCCTTGTTGACGGGGTCGCCTTCCCACTCGGTAGCTTCGAAGAAGAACCCGATCCGTTCCACGGCCTTGTCCTGCCGGTGGTGTACGACCTGGACGAGCCGCAGGTGAGCCGGGTCGACCGTGAGGCCGGTCTCCTCTGCCAGTTCGCGGGCGGCGCCGTGGGTCAGGGCTTCGCCCCGGTCGAGTTTGCCGGAGGGCATGTGCCATCGGCCGTACCCGTAGGGGCCGCCGCGCTGGGAGAAGAGGATCTTGTCGCCGTCACGGACGATGACATGGGTGTCGATGACGGGCTGTGCCGGTTGTCCGCTCATGATTCCTGTGGGGTCGCGGGGCTGGGTGAGGCGATCGACGCTATCGGCCGTGGAGGGATGGCGTCGGCGATTCCGCGCACTACGTCCGATGGGGTGGCGTCGCTGGTGTCGAGGTACAGCACTTTGACGTCGCAGCGCTCCAGGTGGGCCGCGGTCTGGGCGTACAGCTCGACTTCCCTGGCCGGGGCGGTGGGGTCGAGGTGAAAGCGGTGCGTGATGCCGCGGGTGTGGAGCCGCTCCGCGATGAGGCCGGGGTGGGCAGTGAGGATCACGGCCAGGTCCGGCATCACGGCGTCCTGGTTGATGTCGAGGAGAAACTGCAGCGGTACCCCGTCGAGTTGCTGGAGAACCAGTGTCGAGGGCAGGTAGCGGTCGCTGATGAGGAGTTCGCCGGCGCGGAGCGCGGGGGCTATCACCTGGTCGATGTGTTCGTAGCGGGCGGCTGCGACGAGGCACGCCAGGGCCCGGCCGTGGATGTGGTTCGCGTGTTCCCGGGTGAACCGGCCGAGCTCGCTCCGGGTCGGTTCGACGGTGAGCCGGACGGGAACACCGCGGTCTTCGAGCTCGCGGTGCAGGGCTTGGACGGTGGTGGACTTTCCGATCCCGCTGGGTCCGTCGACGGAGACGAACCACCCTGTGCGACCGGAGCTCATGCTGCGACCTCCCTTCCCTGGTTCCGCTCGTGCTGCTCGCGGGTGAGGGTGCCCAGCGTGGACCGCACGCGGTCGAGGGGCACCTCGCCGAACTGGATGCCTACGGAGAAGTTGAATTCGTCGCGCTGCCGCATGGACTCGTGGGCGCCGGCCTGCGTGAGATCGACGTCGCCGTAGGCCAGTAGGTCGTCTGGGCTGTACCCGGCTTCTGTGAGGGTCTGCCACACGGGGGTGCCTGGGTAGGGGCGGAACTCGAAGACGCTGGCGCGCACGTCGCCGGGGTGCCGGTCGGCGATGGACCACAGGTTCCGGATGTGGCGCACGGTGGCGTCCAGGTCCTCCTGTGTCTCGCCGGGGAAGCCGAGGATGAAGTAGCCCTTCACGCCGATGCCGTGGGTGACGAGGCGGCGGGCGACGTGCTCGGTCATCTTGGCGTCGATGCGCTTGTCCATGTCCTTGAGGATGCGGTCGCTGCCGGACTCGATCCCGAGGGCGACCTCGCGCAGCCCGTTGGCGACGAGGCCCTCGAGCTCGGTGTCCGTGAGCCGGTTGAGGACGTTGATGCGTCCGGTGGCGTCCCACACGTATCGCTCGCCGATGCGGTGCCGGGTGAAGGCCTCCATCTGTTCCTTGATGACGCGGGAGGCGCCGAGAAAGAGGTCGTCGACGAAGCGGAAGGCGGTCACCCCGTACTCGTCGTGGAGCTCGTCGAGTTCGCCGATGATGTTCTCCGGGTCGCGCACCCGGATTTTGACGTCGGGGTTGGCGCTGACCGCGGCGCCGCAGAAGGTGCAGTTGTAGGGGCAGCCGCGGCTGCCGACGATGTTCGCCTCCGTGTGCCCCGCACGGGCGGCGCCCTGCAGCCGGTCGGTACCGCGGCTCACGGCCAGGCGCCGGTCAGTTTCGGTGGGGACGGCCCGATAGGGGTCCTGGGGCAGGAACGCGCGGTTGACGTACGGCAGTGCGTTGATGTCCGGGCCCAGCATCTCCGCGCTCGTGCGAGGGGCCGGGGTGCCGGCCGCACGGGTGCCGAGCAGCCGGTCGCGCCACAGTACGCCGGGCAGCTCACGCCGGCGCTGCTCATCTTCCAGGAGCGCGGCGACCCGCAGCTCCCCTTCGCCGAGGACGAGGGCCCGCAGGTTGGCCATGCGCGGGTCGGCCAGAATCCGGTCCGGCATGGCCTTGGCGTGGTGCCCGCCGACCATCAGGGCGATGTCCGGGTCGAGCTTGGACGCGATGCGTGCGGACATCTCGTAGGTGGGGGCCAGGAGGTTCATCGCGGCCCAGCGCGGGCGGGCTTCGTTGACGATTTTCGCCGTCTCCTCGATCCCGAGGCCGTGGGCTTCGGCGTCGAGGACGCCGACGTTGAATCCGCCGATGCGCTGTGCGTACGTGGCGATGTAGGCCATGCCCAGTACGGGAAGCGTGTAGTCGTTGGTGCGCTGCCGCTGGTCGTAGTCGCGCAGGGGTGCGTTCACGAACAGTGCGTCGATCGTGCGGGCGGGGTCGGCGCCCGTGATCAGGGGTAACTGCCGCATGGATCCTCCAGGTCATGGGGCATGGGAGCCCCAGGTGAGGGTGGAGAGGGTCAGGGTGTGCAGGGTGGTGCGGTCGGTGCCGGTCCAGCCGGTCCACAGCGGTCCGAAGGTCTTGTCCTTCTTGCCGGGCCAGGGATAGGCCGGGGCGATCTGTGAGGCCCAGGTGCGCACGGCGAGGTCGTCGTGCGGGTAGATGCTGAAGTCGCCGGTGTAGTCGGCCGCGGCTGCGGCCGCGGTCCACGGGCCGATGCGGGGGATGGTGGTGAGCGCGGCGGCCAGGTCGCCGGCGTTCATGGCCTGCCAGTGGATGGAGTGCCGCTCGTAGGCCGTGGCAGCGGCCTGCAGGGCCGTGCGGTGGAAGTTGGCACCGACCGCGGCGAAGGCGTCGTCCGCGAGGTCCAGCACCGTTGTGGGGTCCGGGGCGGCGGCCAGCGTCTGTTCGCCGATGTCGACGCTGGTGCCGTACGTGCGGCACCAGGTGCTGTACAGGCGGCGGGCCTGGTCGGCACGCACCACCTGCCGGAGGATCGCCGTGGTGATGGCGTCCCACAGCCATGGGTTGGCCATACGCCGCGATGCGCCCAGTGCGTGGAGTCCGGTGCGCAGGGCGGCAGGGATGGTCTCCGGGAGCGCGGCCGGGTCGGTGGTCACGATCGTCGGCTTGTGGTCCTCACTGCCTTCGGTGCAGCGGAGCTCGAGTTCGTTCGGCCCCCACGACGCCACCCACAGGCCGGTGCCGCTCCACACCGCGCGTACGGGTCGGCCGTCGGGTGTCTGCTCCCAGGCGGGGTGGTCGGTCGTCAGAACTGCCTTCATGGTGCTCTCTTCCCTCGAGGCGGATGGATGGCCCTTAGCTTGCCGTGCCATGACCGCCGGTTGGGACGAGTCGGGTGGACGGGGACCTTTCGATGAGACCGAGGCATGCGAGCTGGTCGCGCATGGCCCGGTACTCGTCGAGCGACGCGGGCCTTGAGTGCTGTGGAGGTGCTCCAGGGGTGGCGGCCGCCGGCCAGGTGCTGGGGGTGGGCGTCAACTCCTCGGCTGCGTAGGACCGTTCCTTGAGCCGGGGGCCGCGGACGAAGAGGGTGGTGGTGCCGGGCAGCATGAGCGCTTGATGCACGGCTGTGTGCTCGAGGGCGTAGGCGGAGCCGGGCCGCTCGATGGCGACGATGGCCGGCAGGAGGTCGTCGCCGGTGAAGGGGCCGGTTCCGCTGTCGGTTCTGCGGCGCACGACGTGCAGGTAGCCGCCGGTCAGGATGCGGGTGGCGAAGTTGTAGCCGTGATCGTGCGGTACTTCTTGGTTGACACGCCGCGGGTTCATGTTGAGCCGGATCTCGAAGCCCCCGTCGGGTGCCCGGTAGAGACATAGGCGGTCCAGAAGCAGCGTGACGCGGCTGCCGCTGAGGCGAGCGGAGTGGTGCTCGATATCGGTGACCAGGCGGGTCAGAAGGTTCTTGTCGTCGGCCAGATGCTCGAGCAGCGCGGTGCCGCGCTGGAACATCCCGCTGAGGCGGGGGGTGTCCATGGACGGCCACCTGTCCAGCCATCCGGCCGACGCCGGCCGGCTCGAGCGGTTCACTGCGGTGAAGCGGCTGAGCCGGGTTCGGACGGCCGCCACGGCGAACTGGTACCCCTCGCTCGTCAGAGCCCGGCCAATCGGGGCCGGCAGGCCGTCCGTCACGACGAGTTGCACGGCGCTGGTATCGCTTTGCAGGCAGCAGAGCGCGCCGGGATGGACAGCAAGGGCAGACTCCGGCTCGAACCTGCGCACGTACTGGGGGCCCAGTTCGGGGCGTTGTGGAGCAGTCATCTCCAGGCCCAGGGCCCCGGCCAGGGTCAGCACCACCGCGGCGTGCGGCGCTCGCCAGGGCGAAGACTCGGAGACCAAGGGCAGACGGACGTAGGCGGTCCTGTCGCAGACAGTGGGGTGCGGCACCAGCAGGTACATGTGTCCGTCGCTCAAGAAGGAGCCGCCGGCGTTCCCGAGCCCCAGTTCGCCCAGGACAGCCGTGGCCAGTGACGTCGACCAGCCGGTGATGTCGGCACCGGCGATGGCCGGTACGTCGCGCGGGTCCGACCCCTGCTTCAGGAGCGCGGGGACGAACGCGGGAATCTCCAATGCGTTCACGGGGCGGTTTCTCCAAGAGTCGTGGCTTGGACCGGGTTCCGGCCGGAGCGACAGTCCTGCCGGGGATCGCGCGCCGTCTGGGCGCCGGAACCCGGAGTCGAGGAGGCTGTCAGGGCAAGGAGTCGAGATCGTTCAGGTCGACGACGGTGTAGTCGCGGATCTCCCGCACGAGTTGGGAGGCGAGGAACCAGGGCAGCATGGGCGAGGTGAACGGGAGCGGTTCGTCATCGCCGGGGAGGGCTTGAAGGCCGCCGGCGCTCCACTGGTACGGGGTGCCGATGACGCCGTACAGCGGCGCGCGTTGCACCAGCAGGACGGTGTGGCCCCTGCGGAGGTTCGGGCACTGCTCGACCGCTGCTTGCGCGTGCGTGGGACAGACCGGCGGGTGCGCCGTCAGGATCGGCTTGTTCGGCTGGGTGAGCCGGGCGGTGTCCAGGAACAGGTGGGCGTCGCCGACTTTGGTAGGGCCGATGCACACCTGGCACAGGAGTTTCATCATCGTCTCGCGCTGCCGTGTGGGGTGGACCATGCGCCACGACGGGCGGCCCTGCGGCAGACGGTCGGGGCCGAGGTTCTGGGAGCAGCGGCCCCACAGTTCACCACGCGGGCCCCGGTCCTCGACCGTCTCGTTCCAGTAGCCGAGGCGGGAGCGGCCGTCGCCGCCGAAGGACGCGCGGAGCGCGGCCAACAGCTCGCCGTCCTCTCCCTCACGGGCGGTGATGTACGGGACAAGCCTGTTCGCCGTCTCTCTCACGCTGCGGCTCCCTTCACGAGGGCCGCTCGGAAGGGGCGCACTGCTTGGCCGTCGGGAAGGAGTTCACCGGTGTCGTCAAACAGCAGGACTCCGTTGCACAGCAGGCTCCAGCCCTGTTCCGGTCGGGCCGCTACGAGACGGGCCGCGTCTCTGTCGGTGGACTCCGCGGTCGGGCAATGGGGTCGGTGATCACACATGGTCGTTTCCTCGCGAGAGTTGGGGCCCTGCACCCGCGCCGGGTCGCTCACGGGGGGAAGCGGCGGGGGGTGCAGGGCGGCTTGAGGGCCGTGCCGGACGCCGGGGGAGGCACGGCGTCGGGCAGGGCCGGTCAGCGGCCCTGATCGACGGTCAGGGAGAGAGCCGAGCCGGCATGGGGCGCGCCTCCGGGGGCCAGGATGTCGAGCAGGTCCAGCGTGACGAGGGCCAGGACACGCAGGTGCCTACGGGCGTCGTTCGGGTGCCCCGGCTGGTTGCGGTCCCGCAGCTCCACCGCCCGCGCGATCAACGGCTGATGGCCGTAGGCGCGCCGAGCGGCGGGCAGGACATCGGCGAGAGCAAGGCGCAGCCGGACGGCGAGCTCCGCGGTCCGGGTGGCGTCGAGTTCCGCGTGCGGGCCGAGCACGTCCTCGAGGTCCTCGTACACAGACTCGTCGACGAGCGATCCCCGCAGCGCCGCCAGGACCCGCTCCAGGGTCGCGGTCCCCGTGTCGCAGCCCGGCAGGGCAAAGGCGGGGGCGCTCACGTCGACTCCGGAGCCGGAGTCATCAGGGCGCGGACCGTCTTGCCGTCGGTGCCTGCGGGGAGGAACCACGCCAGCGAGGCTCCGAGTCGAGCCGCTTGCCACAGGCCATGGCCCGGCGTCTGACCGGCGACCGCCGCGGCGAAGTCCGGGAACTCGGGCAGCGGGTCGGACACGTCGATGAGGAGTTCGCTGGCGTCGGTGATCGTGAGCCGCAGGGCGATGGCTGGGCCGTTGTGGCACGGCCCGGGGTTCGCGTGGGCGACGGCGTTGGCGGTGAGCTCACTCGCCGCCGCGACCGCGACCTCGATGTTGCCCGGCCAGTGGTGCATGGTCAGTTGGGTGCGCGTATGTAACCGGGCGAGGCGAGGGGCTGTGGGCACGGCATCGAGCCGCCGAGTCCACTCGTGCCTGACGGCCCCGCCGGCGGGCCCGGGTGCCGCTGGAGGGGTAGCGGTTCTCGGATGCACGACTCACTCCTGACGTCGGAATGTGTTCGGATCACCACACTGGGCAGTGGCGGGCGATCAGATTCCACCCGCGCAGGATGGCTTCGCCATGGCTTCACGCATGGCTTCTGACTCGCTTTCGGGTGACGGAAGTGGCCTGCGGGTAGCGTGTAAGTAGCTTCTCTGTCGAACCAGTTGCACCGCCGGCCGTGAGCGGTATCCCCTCGAACGGCAGGGATTCGCCGGCCTTCTGACCGGGACCGAGCAATTTGAGACCTGGAGCCGTTGTGGGCCGTCCTAAGACGCTGCTGAAGGTGATGATCGACCAGCAGATGCTGACCTGGTCGAGTTTCGAGCCTCGATTCAGGGCTGCCGCAGAGCGGGTCCTAGGAGACCGGGCGCGTAATGTCACCCTCGGCGAGTCGCAGTACCGCCGGTGGACGAGCGGCCATCTCAAGACGCTCCCCAACCCCGACGCCTGCCAGGTTCTCGAGGCGATGTTCGGCCGCAAGGCCGAAAGCCTCTTCGGCCCTCCTGACGACGAGTCGGCGAGTCCCGACGTACCCGCGCACGACCTGGAAGCAGAGATCGCAATGACCGCACATGAAGCGCAGGCAGACGCCGGCGGGGCGGCCGCCGCCTCCCTGTCCGACGTGACCGTCGACCAGCTCCGTGACGACGTGCACGACCTGTCCCGCTCCTACAACACCAAGTCGCCCCAGGGCGTGTGGCAGGAGGCCAAGCTGCTCCGGGAGAAGGCCGAGCACGGTCGCGAGCGCACCGCCGTCCCCGCCCAGCAGCACGTGCTGCTCATCGTCGCCGGGCAGGCGTCAGCACTGCTGGCACAAGCAGCCTTCGACCTGGGCCACCTGGACGGCGCCAAGCGTCTGGCCCGCACCGCCGCCCTGTACGGGGAGACGGCCCGCTTCGAACCGCTCCGGGCCTTTGCCGCAGGAAGCCTGGCCTGCATCGCGTACTACTCCGGCGAGCCGTCCCAGGCCGTCACACACGCCCGCCGGGCACTCACCTACGGCGGACTCGGCGACATCGCCACCCGCCGGCTGCACGCCATCGAGGCCCGAGCGTTCGGTCACCTCGGCGACGTGCCTGGCGCTCAGCGGGCCATGGCCATGGCGCAGGACATCGACACCGGCGCCCGGGACGAACTCCACGACGACGTCGGCGGCGAGTTCGGGTTCAGCCACGAGCGCCTGGCCATGTCCAACGCGTCCACGGCGCTCCTCGTCGGTGACGGCCACGGTGCGGAGCAGTCAGCACGCCGCGCGCTCGAGCTGGTGTCGTCCAGGCCGACCCGGCAACGCTCCACCGTCGTGCTCGGAAAGGCCGCCGCCGATCTGGCGATGGCCCGGCTGCTGTCCGAAGACATCGACGGCGCGGCCGACGCCCTGCAGACCGTGTTCTCCGTGCCCGGCGACCGCCGCGTGACCGGTCTGGTCTCCCGTGCGGTAGCCGTGCGCCGATTCCTCACCCGCCCAAGCCTGAACAGCGCGCAGCGCGCGGTCGAACTCGGCGAACAGCTCGAGGCCTTCACTCGTCTTGCCCCGCAGCGCCGGCTCGTCGCCTATGGGCCGCTCGCACTTGAATCCTGATCACAGCGAGGCGAGGATCTTCGCCTCCTTCTCCGGAGCGATCCCGTGTTCCGCCCATCGGGGGTGGTCCACGGGACGCCCGTCGTTCTGGAGCCAGCTCCAGGTGTCGCGGATCGTTTCCGACAGCGGCCGACACCGGAGTCCGGCAGCCACTGCCCGCGAGGCGTCTACGGACCAGACACCCGCGTGGGTCCGCCACAGCGGCAGCTCGGTCCACTGCTTCACGCCCTGGTCGACGAGTACGCCGGGTTCTGTCCACACCGGCCGCCCGGCGCCGCCGGTGACGTCGATGCACGTCGTAACGAAGTCCTCGAAGGTCATACCCTCCGGGTGGGCGACGTTGAAGGCGGGGCTGGCACTGCCGACGGCCTGGTCGAGCGCGAATGTGGCGACGTCGCGGACGTCCACAGGCTGGATACGCCGCATCGCGGGAGCGGGTGCAAGGAAGGGGCCGCCCTTGTGTGCACGGTGGAGCCACCACGGCAGGCGCCCCACGTACTCACCGGGCCCCAGGATGACGCCAGGCCGCAGAAACACGGCCCGCAAGCCGAATGCCTCTGCTACGGCACGTTCGCCGCCGGCCTTCTGGAAGCCGTACTTCGTGGGGCTGCCGTCATCTCCCGTGAAACCGAAGGTCTCATCCGCGTCGGCGGGGCAGTCGAGCAGGGCGGAATCGTCGGCCAACGGCTGATGCGGCCATCCGGCGTACACCGACACCGTGGAGATGTGCACCCACCGGGCCACGTGGTCCCTCAGCAGGGAGGCCGTCAGCAGCACCTCCCGGGGCGGCAGGTCAGAGCTCGAGGTGTCGATGACCGCATCCCACGGGCCATGGGATGCCAGCCTCTCCACGTCCTCCACGACCGTGCGGTCACCATGCACCGGCACCACACCGGGCACGTCCTTCCCTGACCGGCCCCGGTTGAAGGTCGTCACCGCCCAACCGCGCGAAAGCGCCCCTTCCACAATGCTCTTACCCAGGAACCACGTACCGCCCAGCACCAGAAGCCTCATGACGCAGATCCTCCCAACGTTGATCGCGGCGCGAAAGAGGCTCTCAGACTCCGACCCTCGGGCACGACTTGGGTCGTGATCCCGACACCCCGCCACAGAACGATTCAAGGGGCCTGATGAACCACGTGTCGCCTCACACCGCCACGCGCGCGACGGTTGTACGGGCGAGGACACGACGACGCTTGTGGCGCTGCCGGCGTGGTGCTCGTGCCAGTTGCAACATGGACCACCACGGCGGCCACAAGGAAGCGAAATCAGGACACCTCGGCGGCCCGCGCCCGCCTTTTCGCCGGTCTCGCCAAGCACCTGACCGCCCTACGCAGGGCGGCGCGAACTCTCCCAGCGTGACCTCTCGGCGTCGGCCGTCGACCGGAGGGCCAGTCGTCGGTTGCCGTGCATGAACCTCGTAGCCCCGGGGGTGAGGATGTGGCGTTGCGGATCTGGCCCGGGCGAGGTCTGCCCGTCGATACAGACCCATTCTGATGTCTGGTGCCCAATTCCGGTCGGTGAGTGTCCGTCGAGTTCACTAGCGTGGAAATTGCCGTCAGGGGAGGAAAGCGTCGTGATCCGGCTCCGTGAACACCAGGTAGAAGCGAAGCGCGCGATTATCAAGGCGGCCGCATTGTCTGCGCGCATCCAGGCTCCGGCTCGTGGTGTGCGGGCAACGGTCGTCTCGGCGACGGGTTCGGGCAAGACGTACACCGCTGCGGCGGCCGCGCTCGACCTGTACCGGCACGGCCGTGTGCTGGTGATGGTGCCGACGCTCGAACTCCTGGTGCAGACGGCCGAGTCGTGGCGGAAGGTCGGGCACAGCGGACCGATGGTCGCCGTCTGCTCGATCGAGAAGGACGAGGTCCTCGACGCACTCGGCGTGCGGACGACGACGAACCCGATCCAGCTCACTCTGTGGGCAGGGTCCGGTCCCGTGGTGGTGCTGGCGACGTACGCGTCCCTGGTCGACCGGGACGATCCGAACGATCCGACCGGCGTGCGCAAAGTGCCCGGGCCGCTGGAGACTGCGCTCGCCGGCGGGGAAGCGTTGTACGGGCAGAAACTGGCTCCCTTCGACGCCGCGATCATCGACGAGGCCCACGGCACCGCCGGTGACCTGGGCAGGCCGTGGGCGGCGGTCCACGACCAACAGCGGATCCCGGTCCGCTTCCGGCTGTATCTGACCGCGACGCCGAGGATCCTGGCGCCGCCGCGGCCGCTGCGCGGCCGGGACGGGACGGAGCTGGCGATCGCGACGATGGCCTCCGACCCGGACGGCGTCTACGGCGAACGGATCTACGACCTCGGGCTCGGGGAGGCCGTGGAGCGGGACATTCTCGCGCCGTTCGTCATCGACGTGCTGGAGATCGAGGACCCGGACTTCTACGTCGGCCTGTCGGAGGACGCGATGCGCGGCCGTCGGCTCGCGCTGCTGCAGGCCGCGCTGCTGGAGCACGCGGCGAAGTACAACCTCCGCACCACGCTCACCTTCCACCAGCAGGTGGAGGAAGCCCGCGCGTTCGCGGAGAACATGGCCGACACCGCCGCCGACCTCTACGACACCGAGGTGTCCGAGCACGCCATCACCGAGGCCGACGCACGACCCGCCTCCCCCATCGGTGCCCAGCCGTCCGACCTGGAGGACCTGGAGCGGTACCGGCACGTCCCACCGGACCGGGTATGGGCCGACTGGCTGTGCGGCGACCACCCCATCGCCCACCGCCGCACCGTGCTGCGCCAGTTCGCGAACGGCATCGACGACCGCGGCCGGCGGGTGCACCGCGCGTTCCTCGCGAGCGTTCGGATCCTCGGTGAGGGCGTCGACATCGTCGGCGAACGGGGTGTGGAGGCCGTCTGCATCATCGGCGCCCGTGGGTCGATGGTGCAGATCGTGCAGAACATCGGCCGCGGCCTGCGCCCCAACCCCGACGGGAGCGCGAAGGTCTGCCGCATCGTCGTGCCGATCTTTCTCGCCCCCGGCGAGGACCCCACCGACATGGTCGCCAGCGCGAGCTACCAGCCCCTGGTGGACGTCCTCCAGGGCCTGCGTTCGCACGACGAATCGATCGTCGAACAACTGGCCTCCACTGCCCTGACACGTGAGCGGAGCGGGGAGAAGAAGCGCCACGTCCCTGCCGAAGGCGCGGGTGAAGGCGAGGAGGAGCCGGCGGAGCGGAGCGTGATGATGAACTTCGCCTCCCCCCGCGACCCGTCCACGATCGCGGCGTTCGTCCGCAGCCGGGTCATCCGCCCCGACTCCACCATCTGGCTGGAGGGCTGGCAGGCCCTGCGCCGCTGGCGTGCCGAGAACGAGATCACCGGCCGCTACGCCGTCCCCTACGACACCACCGTCCCCCACACCCGCACCACCGCCCCCGACGACACCACCGAGAGTGAAGGCACAGCGGGGGGAGCGGTGTTTCCGCTGGGCCGGTGGGTGCACGAGCAGCGCCGCGCCTATCGGCAGGGCACGCTCGACGAGCACCGGCGCGAGCGTCTGGACGAGCTGGGCATGGTCTGGGAGCCGGGCGACGAGGCCTGGGAAGCGAAGATCGCACTGTTCCGCTCCTACCACCGCGCCCACGGCCACCTCGCCCCCAAGCAGGACACCCTGTGGCAGGACGAGAACGGCACCGAGCAGCCCATCGGGCGGCACCTGGTCAACCTCCGCCGCCCCCAAGGGCTCGGCAAGAACCAGGAGCGGGCCGAACAAAGGGCCGCCCAGCTGAAGGAGATCGACCCGGACTGGAACGCGCCCTGGCCGCTGGACTGGCAGCGGAACTGGGCGATCCTGCGCCAACTCGCCGCCGACGAACCAGGCGGCCGGCTGCCGGACATCACCCCCGGCGTCACCGTCGACGGCGAAGACCCCGGCCGCTGGATCCGCCAGCAGACCCAGGACTGGCACCGCCTCAGCAACGAACAGCAGCAGCGCCTCACCACCCTCGGCATCCGCCCGGCCGACCGCCCCTCCCCCGCACCAGCGGCCGCCGCAGGCCCGCTGCCCGCCGCGTTCCGCCGCGGACTCGCAGCCCTCGCCCAGTACATCGACACCCACGGCACCCACACCGTCAAACGCACCCACACCGAAACCGTCGTCATCGACGGCCAGGAACACCAGATCAAACTCGGCGTATGGATCACGAACACCAAATCGAGACGCGACAAACTGACCGACAGTCAGCGAGCCGCACTCGCCGAACTCGGCATCGAGTGGGCATGACGACGGCCTTCAGCGGGCGTTGAACCATCGAGGCACACCCATACATGCACGAGCCGCGGAACGTCATGGCAGATTTCTGGGGTCTCCTGTCTGTCGGCAGGTTCAGGCCCTGAGCTTCTTCTCCCCGGGCGAGCCCGATGCGCTTGAAATCGGGCGTGGCTTGCCGGTCTCCAGACGGAAGGAAGAAGAAGGAGGAGGAGGAGTGGGTGCGTCGGGTGGCGGGGAAGCTACGGCGCGGAGCGGGAGGAGACGCCGTGCACCGCGGCGTCCAGGCATAGCTGGCACGCTGGTGGCCGGGGCGCTGAAGGGGGCAGCGCCCCGGCCTGTCCGGTGGCCGGTCTGTCGCTTGAGTCGATCAGCGGACGGTGCGAGTTCCGCGCAGTTCCCACTTCCTGGTCGGGATGCCGTCGTTGGCAATGTCGAAGGAGGCGGTCGCGTCGGCTGTCCAGTTCGTCGCGCGGGTCTTCACGAAGGCGATGCCATAGCCGCTGGCGCCCGAGGAGTAGGTCTTGGAGCCCTTCTCCCGGTCGTTGATCATGCTGGTCAGGTAATTCCGCTCGCAGATGCCGTAGGCGCAGTTGCTGATGCGCGTGCGGCCGTGTTCGGCGCGGACCAGGACATCGATATGGTTGAAGCGGGTGCCGCCGATGAAGCTGCTGGTGCCGTTCCAGGTCACCTTGCTCAGCCAGGCCTTGTAGTAGCGGTAGCCGCCGAACACGCCGGTGCGCTGGATACACAGGGTGGCCGAGACCCGGACGTCCGGTTTCCCGGGGAGGTTGAAGGACTTGCTCGTCGTGGAGCACTGCTTGGCCGTGGCGGCGTGTGCCGGTGCCGCGGTCGACATGAGGGTGCCGGTGACGGCGGCTGCCGCCATGAGCGCGGTCACGGTGGTGCGACGTGCAGACATGAGTGGGCATCCTTGAGAGACGAGTGCCGCCTGCTCGGGCGTCGGGGCATGCCAGAGGGCATGTCGACGCACCACGGCGGCAAGACGGAGGTTCGACGTGCCGCTGTGGGCCCTGCTGGTGGGCTCAGCGGTGCACGAAAGATCGCGTCATCAATGGCGTGACGCGTGAAGGCTGCGGGCGCGTGCTGACAGATGCTGCTGGTGGGGAGCTTGGCCGGCTTCTGTCAGCACCGCCTCGCGCAAAGGGGTACTACCCCTGAGCGGTCGGCGACCCGGCTGTGCCTGTGCCGACGGCGAGCCGGCCGGGGGTTGTTGACCTCCGGCGGCTGAACGTGGATGGGCTGCCTGCACCGCAATGAGCGACAGGTGTCGGCCTGGCGTTTCTACTGCTCGCTGAGGCCGCCGCCAGGTGGCTGATGACAGGTGTCACAGTGCTCCTCTGCTCGGTGTCCAGAGGGCGTTGGCTCAGGTCGACCTGCCTCGGCATCGTGCCGCCGGAGCTTTCCCTGTTGAAGGGTCGTGGTCTATTCTGAGCGCCGCCGACGTGTTCGAGCACGCCTGCGAGCCCCACGGATCTGACGGATCTGCTGGTGGTGACTCCGCACGAGTCAGTGGTGCCGGCGCTATAACAGTCCGGCACCAGCGCTTTGTGGCTGCATTCGGTGAAGAGCTCCACCTTTCAGGGTTATTGATCTGGTGTCAGCGGCTTTGCTTCGAACCGCGATGGCCACCGTAGACGCCGTGCAGGGCCCGGACCACTACGCCCGTGCACAGTTCCAGATGCCGCCCATATCGCATTGCACACCCCCGGTAAACGGAACACATGAACCCAACATCCCCAGCCGGACCACCGCATGCCGTACTGCCACGGCCCTCTCGTGTGATGGTGGTGGTTCTTCGCCTCCCGGCCGGGAACAGCGGCCTCGGAATGGCCACCGATTCCTCGTACAGGCACCGGCAGGCCCGGAATCCAGCGCATGTGACGGCCGCTGAGGTGACATCCTTTCACTGCTCCTCGCTCCGCGCTTGGTCGAGGACTTCGGCTGCCGCGGGCGCGGGTGCCCGGAGGCCGACACCGCGGTCTTCGCAGACAGGCCGCACAAGGCCTCCGCCGTGAACTGCGCACCCGCCTGTGAGGGGGTACTCGCGTGCCCACGAGTGTCACCTCCACGGCTGCCGTGGCCGGTTGGGGCTTGTCTGCCGAGGCGGTTCCGGACATGTTCGTCAGAGGTGGGCGGCGGTCACGGAGGCCCTGCGCCTGGCTGTACGTCTCGCCGTCGGGAAGCTCAGCCGCCGAATGCCGCGTAGCTTGCAGTGGTAAGCCCTGAGAAGATGATCAACCGCCGTGGCTTGAGGCAGGTGAACGCGCTGTGTATGTCCAGGCCGGCGGCGATCGCGTAAGGGGCTGCCATTGGGACGAGCAGGGCCACCGGCAGCATATCTCCGTGGTGACCACGAGCGCCGCAACAGCGCGCCAGGTGCGTATGTCGTGGGCTGTGAGGTTGCCGGCGTGGCGGAGGACCACGCTGGGGATGGTGTGCTGCCGCGGGCAGGGAGCTGGTCGCGGATCTGGCTGTAGGTGTGGACCCATTGGGCCAGGTAGAGGCGCGAGCGGAGTTTCTGCCAGGCGGAGTTTCGCCGCGTGCTGTCGCTCGTTCCAACCGGTCAGCTTCTCGAGGAGACCTGCAGCACGCCGCGGAAGGAGACGGGTGAGCCGAGGCGGGGAGTTATTTCCGGTAGGGGCTTCCTGCTTCCTGTGGTTGTGGGATCGTCGTCCCGAACATGCCGGGGACAAAGCCGTCTTGGGGGATCAGTGGGCGATGGTGGCGGAGAATGGATGGATCTGGCCGACGCGATCACGCTGTTGCGCGACCAGGTAGCCGAGGCGCAGCGGCGGTTCTCGGCCGAGGGCGACAGGGGGGTCTTCTTCTCCTTGGGAGAGATCACGCTGGAGCTCGGACTCGAGTTGACCAGCAGCCGGAATCTGGACGGGGGGCTGCGTTTCGCGGTCGTCAGCATGGGCGGCAAGGCGGAGCGGGCGAGCAAGGCCACTCACCAGGTCACGGTGCGGCTGGAGCCGCACGGTTCGGATCTCGGGCCGGTCAAGGTCTCCGATGAGGAGTAGACCGGTGCGGTAGCGGTCTGGGACAGCGGTAGGGGGCTGGGTGGAGTTTGACCGGCGGGTGCAGATCAGGGTCCACCGGCGGAACGGCACGGCATTCGGTTCCGGTTATCTGGTCGCGCCTCGGCTGGTGCTGACGGCTGGCCATGTCGTCGAGACGGCCATGGGGCGGGGCCCGACGCGGGTGTCTGTCTGCCGACCCGATGCGGGGAAGGACCAGTTCCCGGCGGCCGTCCGGTGGTGGCGCGTCGATGACGAAGTCGACGCGGCGCTGGTCGAGGTCGACGCAGTGCCTGAACCGGGTGGTGACGGCCTGTGCTGGGAGCCGCCCGAGTCGCTGGTTGACGTGCGTACCCGGCCTCCGCAGCGGTGGGGCCGGATCATCGGCACCCGGCCCCACCCGGTCACCATCGCCGGGTTCCCCCGCATGGAGAAGGACCCACGCACCCGCGACCGCTTCGACGGCCAGATCAGCGGGGAGATCATGCCGGGGACCGGCTCGCTCGCCGGACGCTACGAGGTCTTCAGTAAGGACGCGACCATCCCGGTGACCGAGGGACATGGCACTGGCTGGTCCGGGATGTCCGGTGCCGCCCTGCTGGCCGAGAGCCGCCAAAGTGGCCTGCTGTGCGGGGTGGTCCGCGAGGACCGTCAGGCCGTGGGCGGCACCCGGCTGACAGCCACCCCGACGTCGGCGCTGCTGGCGGACAAACGCTTTTCGGCGCTGGTCGCCGAGCACGGCGGGTGGCAACTCCTGCTGGAGGCCGCCGAACCGGTGGATCTGCTCGAACCGGCGGCCCGGGAGCGGGACCTGCGGTCGCCGGCCATGCTGCTGCGCGCTGACGCCGAGGCCGTGACGTTCCGCGGGCGGGAGGACGAGCTGCGCACGCTGCGGGACTGGTGCCAACGCGACGCCGAGGGCTTCTCGGTGCGGGTGATTACCGGGCCCGGCGGGCAGGGCAAGTCCCGCCTCGCCCGCCGGCTGAGCGACATCCTGCGCGAGGAGGGCTGGGTCACCGGGCACCTCCGGGCGGAACTGCATGACAGCGACCTCGCCCTGCCCGAGCTCAGGTCCCTGGAGACCGCGCTCCCCTTCCTGCTGGTCGTCGACTACGCGGATGCCCGGCCGAGCCTGGTACGCCGCGTCATCGACCAGCTCCGGAGCTGTCGCCACCGCACCCGGCTCCTGCTCCTCGCCCGCGCCGGCGGCACCTGGAAGACCGACGGCTTCACCGCCTCCCACGCCGACGAGATCCTCGCCAGGGCCCCGACGACCGAACTGGCGTCACTGGCACCCGAGGACGGCCCGCCCGGGACCCGTACCGCCCTGTTCACCGACGCCCTGGGCGACCTGGCCGATCTGTTGGAGGGTCTGCCGGGCCTGCCCGGTCGCCCGCCCGCGGGGTGGCCGATGCTCGCCAACTCCCTGCGCGCCCCGCAGGATCTGGGCGAGCCTGCGTACGAGTCCGTCCTCACCGTGCAGATGACCGCCCTCACCACCCTGCTGCAGAACGGCTCGGCGCCGGTCGAAACCGCGCCCGAGGAACCCGCCGAGGCCACCCTCCTGCGACACGAGCAACGGTACTGGGTGCGGGCCGCCGATCGACTCGGGCCGCTCGATCCGACAACCCTGCACCGGGCCGTCGCCGTCGCTGCTCTGTGTGGGGCGGCGGACCAGGCCGAGGCCCTCGCGGCCGTCGGCGTGCTCCCCGAGATCCCGCCCGCTCGGGCGGCGGACGTGGCGGCGTGGCTGCGCACCCTCTACCCGCCCGGTCCCGACCGGTTCTGGGGCGCGCTCCAGCCGGACCGCGTCGGTGAGTACCACGCCTCCCGTGCCCTCCTCGACCTCGATCCGCCACTCCCGCTGGCCGCCCTGTTGGCGTGTTCCTCCACCGACCAGCAGGTGCAACTGGTCACCGTGCTCGTGCGGGCCGCCGTCGCGCACCACCAGGCGGGCCGCACGGCCCGGACGGCCGGCGTCCAGCAGGCGCTGCTGAACGCCCTGGAAGCCACCGCCCCCGGTATCGAGGTGCTCCACCAGCTCCAGATCGTCGTGCCCTACGGGAACAACGGCCTGGACGGCCTCGCCCTGCGGCTCGCCGAAGACCACGTGGCCGCCACCCGCCAGCAGGCCGAGGACGGTTCGACGTCCGCACAGGCCGCCCTCGGGGTCGCCCTGAGCGGCCTCAGTGCCGCACTCAGCCGCACAGGCCGCCACGAGGAAGCCCTGCACACCGCGCAGGAGAGACTGCAAATCTGGCAGGACCTGGACAGAACCCACCCCACCCGTGACGTCCAGTACGCCCACGCGCTCGGCGGGCTGAGCTCGTATCTGCGCGCCGTCGGGCGCGACGAGGAGGCGCTGCGCTCCCTCGAACAGGGCGTGGACCTGATGGAGCGGCTGGCGAGGGCGGACCCGGATATTCGGGACGACCTCGCTCTCCAGCTACAGCTCCTCACCGACTTCCTCCGCAACCTGGGCCACCACGACAAGGCCACGCGCGCACTGCGCCGGTCCGTGGAGCTCACCCGACAGCTGGCCAGGACCGATCCCGCCTACGAATTCGAGCTCGCCCTCCGGAGCTCCAACCTCGGAACGCTCCTGGCCCAGTCGGGCCACCACAACGAAGCCCTGCAGGTCATGGCGGACTCGGTGGACGCCCACCGCCGACTGGCCCATCGCGACCCGCGCAACCGCGAGCCGATGCTGATCAACGCGCTCACGAACCTCAGCAACGCCCAGAAGATCGTGGGGCGCTCCACCGAGGCACGCCACACCATGCAACAGGCGATCGCCATCGGGGAGCACCGGCGACGGATCGGGCTCGGCAACAGCGAGACGGACACCGGCATCGTCCTCCATACGCTCCAGCTCAGCCGCTGGCAGGTCGAGGCCGGATCCGCGTCGACGTTCCTGGCCGCTCTGCGACGTGCACTGGACATCTGGCACCAACTCGACGAGGCGTCACCCGAGTACGAGCCCGTCATCGCCGAACTCCTCTCCCGAACGGTGAACCAGCTGACCGCCTACGGCCTCTGGGAGACGGCACTGGAACCCGCGATGACGGCACTGGACATCTGGAGCCGACTGGTCTGCCGGAACCCCGAGGCCCACCTGCCCGGCTTCGTCCTGGCGCTCGGCGCTAGAGATCAGGTGGCATCCAACGTCGAGGAGACATCGGTCCAGGCAGATCCCCTACTCGCGGCACTCGACCGCCACCTGGCGGAGCTGCTACCGGTCGCCTTCGAGGCGGCGCAAAGCGCCCTGCTCCACCACGGGTAACGCCGACCCGCCACGAAGTGACTTCGACGACGGCAGAATCCGGTCCCCGCCGGGCTGTCCAGCCATGTCCGATTCTCGCTGACCTACCCGTCGGCGTCAGGAACGCCCAGCAACACTCCCTCGACTGCGCACCGCAGCAGGCGAAGGCCGGTACGGGGGTCTGTGTAGCGAACGGCCCTGTCTCACATTCGGTGGTGACGGAGCGTACTGGTTCGTCGTTGACGTGACGTGCGGAATGTCAACATGCTTGTAGATGTGGTGTCTTCGGGTCTGTCCCCGCTGGTCATCGCGGATGTGGTCGACGAAGGTGAGCGGATCGTGGTGCGGGCACGGACTCCGGGGGACACTGCGGTCTGCCCGGTGTGCGGGGGCCCCCTCGGAACGCGTGCACGGCTATCACTGGCGGACAGTCGCGGACCTGCCGGTCGATGAACGACGGGTGGTGGTCCGTGTGCGAGTGCGGCGTCTGGTGTGTCCCACGCGTGGCTGCCGCCACACCTTCCGCGAACAGGTGCCCGGCGTCCTGGACCGGTACCAGCGACGCACCGCTCGTCTGACCAGGCAGGTAAAGGCCGTGGTCAAGGAGTTAGCGGGCCGGGCGGGGGCACGTCTGCTGGCGATACTCACCGTGGGCCTGTCGCGTCACACTGCCCTGCGCACCCTGCTGCGCATCCCGCTGCCCACCCGGCGGGTGCCCCGCGTGATCGGCGCCGACGACTTCGCCCTGCGCCGGCGTCACCGCTATGCCACCGTGATCATCGATGCCGAGACCCATGAGCGGATCGACGTGCTGCCCAGCCGCACGGCCGACACCCTGGAGGCGCACCTTCATGCTGCCGAGATCGCAGACCAGAAGGATGCGGGTGATCAGCCCGTCCTTGGTGACCCACACGTCGGCGGTCGCCGGAAGCCTGTCGCCGATCTTCACCATCGGCTCTTCCACCTTCTCGCGACGCTTCTTCACCATCCGCAGCAGCAAAGGCTTGTGGTTCAGCTTCCCGGTGTAATGCCGAGCCGGAACTCCGTTCACCTTCTCCTCGCCGCACCCGTCACCGCCCTTTGGGAAAGGCCACCGATGACCACCGAGCACACCAACCCCGTCCCTGACCCTCTCGATCCCGCTGTCCACCGCCGACGCCCAGGCCCTGGGCGACGACGTCGGGCAGCTCGCCATGCTTCTCGGCACCGTCGTGCGCGGCCTCTCGCAGTGGCGGGACGAGCACCGACGACCTGGCGACGACCATCCTGATGTCCAGCGGCCCGCTCAACGGCCTGGAGGGCATCCGGGACGCCGCAGTGCGCCAGCACGCCGCACAGGGCGGCTCGTACGGCGCGCTGGCAAGCTCCATGGGCGTCACGGGCCACCGCGCAGTACCGCCGCGACGCCCTGGTGAAGAAGGACCCGAGCGAGATGGAGAAGTGGGCCACCGGCCGCTGAATCCGGTGCGGCGGCGCCTTGGTACCGGTTTGCGATCCGGAGCTGAGCGTCTTCCAGATCAGGAGTCGAAACGGCGACTCAGCGAGATGGGCGTCGTTGCCGAAGCGTGGAGAACGCCCAGCAACTCGACTTCGCCAGCCTTGTGGTGACGGGGCATAACGCGGACTTCCAGCCGCCGACGGAGCCCTGCGCCCTCGGGGCCGCGAGCCGGATCCCCGCGCCGCCCATACCCCAAGTAGGGCCGGCGGTCAGCCTGAAAGGTTATGGGTACTGGTTCGGCTCCGGATCGCTACGGTCGATCCGCGTGCCGATTCGGGTGCGCGTCGGTCCTTAGTAATCTGGAGCTGAAGGCTTATGGGCATGCGAAGGAAGCTGGCAGCGGGCGCGGTATCGCTGAGTGCAGCTCTGGCGTTCACGGGAACGGCACCGATGGCGACCGCGACGGCGGCCGGCCAGTGCCCGTACTCTGGCAGTCACCCGGAGCTGGAGTACGACGACGGTCGGAATTACTCCGCCGCTGTCAAGCACGCCCAGTGCCTGTGGAACGTCAACAACGCCAAAGCGGGCGGCGGGTCACGGCTCGCGGAGGACGGCCTCTTCGGATGGGGGACCAGGTCGTTCATCTGGCGGATCCAGTACGCCTGCGGGATTGACACCGACTACATCATCGGCCCGCAGACGTGGAAGTGCCTGCACCTCGACCAGAGCCCGAACCCCAAGAGCGTCCCGGGCGTGTGGCCCGTGGGGTAATCGCCAACCATGCCCTGGCAGCAGACCGACGGCTGGTCGCTGCAGGCGCCGTCGGTCGTCGAGCAGCTGCTCGGGCCACGCCGGCCCTCGGGCTGGGTTCTGCAGCAGTTGGGCAGCCCTCGCGGTGCCGCCCGGAGCGTCGTACAGAGACGGCTCCCATGGCCTACGAATGGAGTCCCAGCCGCAAGCGTTGAATCGCGTCGCCCCTCCCACAAACGCCCTCACTTCTCAAACAGCCCTGGCGGGACAAAACGCTCTTTTAGGCCCTTTCAGGGGCGCAAGCGCCGATTGGAAGGTGACTTCGGCGACGCCGTCGATCTTCCGGTCCGCGGGGATCGAGGTCTGCACCCCGTCGGTTGCCGGCCACCGGCCCGGGTTGTGCTCGGCGAGGTGGATCTGTCGGTACTCCTCCAGGCCCGGGGTGGCGGAGATGATCCCTGAGTGCGGTTCCTTCCAGTGGTTCATGCCGGTCTGGCGGGGCTGGTCGGTGCGTACCCACAGCAGGATCGAGGAAGTGAGGTGCTTCTTCTTCACGCCCAGCTGAGCGGCGGACGGTGAGGTGCGCAAGTGCTGCCTTCTCCTTCTGGTCGCCGAACGGGCAGTTGTGGTGTTCGCCAGAGGTCAACGGGCGAGGAACTCGACCGCGAGGGGGTCGAGCTGCTGGTGGAGGTCGTGTAACGCATGAGAGGTCCTTGCACGAGGGGTGGGAAGGGGGCGCGCCGCGGTGGCAGGGTGAGCGTCAGCTTGCGTTCGGCTGGGGTGCCGCGGACAGGCTCTGCTTGACGTACCGGCTGGTCTCGTCGGCGAGGATCTCGGGCAGGCCGGCCTCGATGCCGTACAGGGCCTGGGCCGCGACGTCGGCGGCGGCGACCTTCTGTTCGGCGGGGACACCGGCGGCCATGTCGGTGTCCATGTAGCCGACGTGCAGCGCCGAGACGGTGATCCCGCGCGGTGCCAGCTCCTCACGGGTCGCGTCGCTCAGCGCCCAGGCGGCGGCCTTGGAGGCCGCGTAGGAGCCGAGGCCTGCCGGGTGGAACCAGGACAGGGCGGACAGGACGTTGAGTACGGCGCCGCCGCCGTTGCCCTCGATGACGGGGGCGAAGGCGCGGGTCGCGGCGAGCGGGCCGAAGAAGTTGGTCTCCATCTCCCGGCGCACCTCATCGGTGTCGCCTCCGATCAGCATCGCGCCGGTGGAGATGCCCGCGTTGTTGATCAGCAGTGTCGCGTCGGACGCCACGCGGGCGGCCTCCCGTATCGACGCCTCGTCCGTGACGTCCAGCCGCAACGGGATGACGCCCGGCACGTCGACCGTCTCGGGGCGTCGGGCCGCCGCGTACACCTTCGCGCCGCGCTCTACGAGCTGGGCGGCCAGGTGCCGCCCGAGGCCCCGGTTGGCGCCGGTGACGACCGCGACCGTGTTCTTCAGTTCCATGCCTGCTCCTGGTCTTCGGCGGGCGCCGTCGAGTCGCACGCCACTTTTAGATTACGACCACAATCTAAACATGGGGATACGATAGATGCCAGTCGACATCCAAATGGGAGGTGGCCATGGGCCGCGTATCACAGACGCAGGCGCAGGAGAACCGCAGGCGGGTGGTGGAGACCGCCTCCCGGCTGTTCCGGGAGCAGGGCACCCACGTGAGCGTTGCCGATCTCATGAAGGCGGCCGGTCTGACCCACGGCGCCTTCTACAAGCAGTTCGCCTCCAAGGAGGCGCTCGTCGACGAGGCGACCGCCCATGCCTTCGCCGAGCTTGCCCGGCGCCATACGGCCGGGCTTGAGCGGTACGACGGGCAGCCGGATACCTCTCAGCGAGCCCTGATCGACGCTTACCTCTCCGTCCAGCACCGTGACGACCCGGCGGGCGGCTGCCCGGTCGCAGCCCTCGCCGTCGACGTCGCACGCGGGGGCGAGGGCCGCGAGGCCCGCCGCACCTACACCGAGGGGGTGGCCGACTTTGCCGCGTTCCTCGCCCCGGCCGGGGCCGCCGGCGAGGGCGAGGACGGCATCGCCCGGCTGTGTACCTTGTTCGGTGCGCTGGTGCTGTCCCGGGCCACCGCGGGTTCCCCACTCTCCGAGGAGATCCTCACCGCCGCGCACGCGGCCCTGACGGAAGGCGACTGACCGGGGGCCGGGGCCCCGGGCACCGCGCGGCGTGTGCGCGCCGGTCGCACCCACCGTCGAACATCGCGGGCACCCGCGAGGGGCCGTGATCGCCCTCGGTCGGCCGTAGCGCTGCCGGCCGGAGCGTCACCGGCGCAAGCGCGGCAGTACGACCGCCAGCTGGTCTCGGATGTCACGCAGGATCGCGTCGACGCTCGCGGTCGCGTTCACGCTCGCCGCCATCGCGAGGAACAGTACGGCGGACACGACGCGCGCCAGCGTCGCGGCATCGCTCTCGCTGAGCCGCCCGGCGCGGCCCAGGGCGGCGGCGACGGCCTCCTTGGTGCGCGCGGTGATGGCCAGGGCCTGGTGGTGGCGGGGCTCGGTGGGGTCACCGAAGACCATCTCGCGCAGAGCCGCACGCCCGGGTCGTAACGAGCGGGCGGCTCGCCGGCCCACCGCGCGGTCGCATACCCCCGACGCGACGATGTACGCATACCGAGTGCGCCATCACTGGGATAGACGCAGCCACCTTTCGGTGGCGGTACCGGAGCGCTTAGGGCGTGCAGATCTTTAACTCGTCTTCTTGACCTTGGTTTGGGTGGGGTCGGAGGCGAGGAACGTAGCGACGTCGGCTGGTGTAGGGACTGTAAATCGTTCGGTGTAACTCCCGATCATGGAGGATGCATCGATGACCAGTGAGAACGTGTCCGAGTCCGAGGCCGTTGAGCCCATGAAGGCTGCGTCGGTGAAGGCCGTGGACGACCAGTTGATCGACGAGCTGGTGGGCCGTGCCCAGGCCGAGGGTCTGCAGCTGACCGGCGAGGGCGGGCTGCTGCAGCAGCTGACGAAGCGGCTGCTGGAGTCCGCCCTGGAGGGCGAGATCACAGACCATCTCGGCTATGACAAGCACGATCCGGCGGGGAAGGACGGTGGCAACTCCCGCAATGGCACACGCTCCAAGACGGTGCTGACCGACGTCGGCCCGGTGGAGATAACGGTGCCTCGCGACCGGGACGGCTCCTTCGAGCCGAAGATCGTCAAGAAGCGGCAGAAGCGCCTGACCGGTGTCGACGAGATGGTCATCTCGCTGGCCGCCAAGGGCCTGACCACCGGAGAGGTCCAGGCCCACCTGGCCGAGGTCTATGGCGCTGACGTTTCCCGCCAGACCATCTCCACCATTACCGACAAGGTGCTGGAGGGCATGGCCGAATGGCAGAGCCGACCCCTCGACCCGGTCTATCCGGTCGTCTTCGTGGACGCCATCAACGTATTCGTGATCTTGACGTTGACGGCGTCGACGAACAGGACCGGGTAGACGCTGTCCAGCGGGCGGTTGGACCATTCCGCCATGCCGTCCATCACCTTGTCGGTGATCGTGGAGATGGTGGCCTTGGACACGCTCGCCCCGTACACCTCAGCCAGGTGCGCGGAGATCTCTCCGTGGGTGAGCCCCTTCGCGGACAACGACAGCACCATCTCGTCCACGCCGGACAGCCTGCGCTGGCGCTTCTTGACGATGACCGGCTCGAACGTGCCCGCCACGTCCCGGGGCACCTTGACCTCTACCGGGCCGACATCGGTCAGCACCGTCTTCGCCCTGGTGCCGTTGCGGGAGTTGCCGCTGCCCCGGCCCTCGACGTCGTGCTTCTCGTATCCGAGGTGATCGGTGATCTCGCCCTCCAGGGCGGACTCCAGCACCCGCTTGGTCAGCTGCTGCAGCAGCCCGCCCTCCCCGGTCAGCTGCAGACCCTCGCTGCGGGCCCGGTCCACCAGCATCGCGACCAACTGCTCGTCACTCGTCGGCACCGACGCAGCCGCCGGCTCGACATCCGCGTCCGCTATCTGCTCGATTGTGGTGTCGCTCATCAGGCGTCTCCTTGATCATCGGATCCGCCGATCATTGAACACTCCCGCGCCGCCCAGGAGCCGTCCGCGCGGGCGCGGACGGTGACCGAGCGGCTGCGGCGCTGGCCGAGCAGGAGCCGGCGGCGATGTCTGGGGCGCTGGAGAGAGAAAGACGTCTCTGATGCCCACCACAGTCGGCGGAAGGCGCTCCGATCTGTGATCGGCGCATCTCGCTGGGTTGCCGTACTGGGCCGGTCGGGCGAGATCCGCGCACACTGGGACCATGCGCGGGACGATCGCCGCTGAGACGGCGGAGCGCGAGGATCTGCTTGCTGCGGCCGTCGTCAAAGCCGTCGCAGGAACCGGCGCGCACGCCGGGAGCGTCTTTCTCCGCTCCGGCGACCGCCGCTCGATCGTGCTCGCCGCGACGTGCGGGGTGCCGCCCTCCCTGCTGGGCGGCTGGCGCCTCATTCCGGTGAGCAGCCCCATCCCGGTCGCCGTGGCGTACAGCTCCGGGCGCACGGTGCACCTGGCCGACGCCGACGAGACGATGCGCCGGTTTCCTCAGCTCGCGTTGGCTCTGCCGCATTCCTTCGGCTCATGCTCCGTGCCGGTGGGCGCAGCGGGGGAGACCTTCGGGGCGCTCGCGGTCGTCTGGGGGGCGTCTCAGGGTGGCGAAGGGCTGTCCAAGGCCCAGCGCCGCCAGGTACGCACCATCGCCAACCGGCTCGGAGCTTCCCTCGACGCCCTCCGGGCCCGTACCGGCGATCCCGTCGAGTGCGACCCGCAGACGGTTCCCGTCGAGTTCCCGGCTCCCTCGGAATCGGCTGTGCGGGTCGGGTTGTTCGACTGGGACCTCGTCGCCGGCACCTTCACCGTGGACGACGAGCTCTGCGCGATCTTCGGTATCGACCCGCGCGCTTTCGACGGACAGGCCACAACGCTTGCTTCCCGCCTGCACCCCGGTGACCTCGCTGCCTTCCGGGCCGCGGCCCGCGGCGCAGCCGACGAGGGCCGGATCAACGGACGGCGGCTGCGCATACGAGAGCGAACGGGCCGTGGCGAGGCGTACCGGACCGTCGAGCTGTGGGGCCGCGTACCGGAGCCTGACGGCAGGCAGGCGCGCACCCATCTGGTCGGCGGGGTCGTCGACGCGCGGGCCGGCAGCGCGGCCGTTGCCGCGGTCGAGCGGCTCCGGGACGGGCTCTTCTCCCTCGCTCCCGACGGACGGATCAGCCACGCCAACCACAGGCTTGAACAGCTGCTGGGCGTGCGCGGCGACGAGCTGCTCGGCCAGTGCCTCTGGGACGTGCTGCCGTGGCTGTCCGACCCCGATTTCGAGTACCGGCACCGGTCCGCGATGATCTCGCAGACGCCGGTCTCCTTCCTTGCGTGCCGCCCGCCCGACCGGTGGCTCGCCTTCTACCTCCATCCGGAGGCGGACGGGGTGACCGGCCGGGTGGTCCCCGTGGAGCGTCCTGCCCCGGGTGCGAGGGCAGGGGCTGCCCCGGCCGCGACAACAGCACCTGCCCCATCGGCCGTGTCGGCACCCGCGGCCGCATCGGCGCGTCTCGGCGTCATGTATCACGTCCTCCAGCTGGGCAGTGCGCTGACCGAGGCAGTCACCGTCCGCGAAGTCTGCGACGTCGTCGCCGACCAGCTTCTTCCGGCCTTCGGCGGCCAGCAGCTGGCGATCTACGTGGTCCGCGAGGGAACGATGCATTTGCTGTTCCACACCGGCCACCACGAGAACTTCCCCGACTTGCCGGAGGGCGTACCTCTGCACGCCCGTCTTCCCGGTACGGAGGCTCTGACCTCCGGGGCCCCGCTCTTCATCGAGTCGCGGCAGGACCTCTCCCAGGGATACCCGGACATACCCACGGGCGAGGTGAGCTCCTGGGCGTATCTGCCGCTGATCGCCTCCAGTCGCCCCGTGGGCACCTGTGTTCTCGGCTTCGACGAGACCCATCCGTTCACCGCGAAGGACCGCGGCGTCCTCACTGCACTTGCCGGGCTGATCGCCCAGGCCCTGGAACGAGCGCGGCTCTACGACTCGGAATTCGCCCTCGCCCGCGGTCTGCAGCAGGCCCTCCTGCCACACCGGCTGCCGGCAGTCCCAGGCGCCCGCAGCACCGCGCGCTATCTGCCCGGCACCAGCGGAATGGACATCGGCGGCGACTGGTACGACGTCATCCTCACCGGTGACGGAGTGTCTTTCGTCATCGGAGACGTGGAGGGGCACAGCATCGCTGCCGCGGCAACAATGGCTCAACTGCGCAGTGCAGTACGGGCCTTCGCGGCGGTGGGTCTGACGCCCGGTGAGGTGGTGGCGGGCGCCAACCGGACCCTCATCGATCTCGATGCCGGGCTGCTGGCCAGCTGCTGCTACATCCGTTTCGACCCGCGCAGCCACCAGGCATACGCCGTCAGTGCCGGCCACCTCCCGCCTCTGCTCCGCCGCCCCGACGGGACGACCGACGTCCTCGACCTGGACGTCGGCCCTCTCCTCGGTGTGGATCGCACGAGCACCTATCCGGGAACCCGGCTCGGCCTCCCACCGGGCTCCGTACTCGCCCTCTACACGGACGGCTTGGTCGAGGAGCGTGGCACCGACATCGACGTGAGAATCGACCGACTGCGGGCATCCCTGGCCCACGCCCGCGCGGATTCACTGGACGAACTCGCTGACCGGCTCCTGCACGACGCCCGGCGCTCCCCGTACCGCGCCGACGACATCGCCCTGCTGCTCACCGAGTACGGTCCGGTCCTGGCGCCGGATGACGCATGAGCCAGGGCTGCAGTCCACTCGGCGTTGCTGGTGTACGGCCGCAGGGAGGCCCATTCTTCGAGCGGGGTGCGGTCGAAGCGCTCGACTTCGCCGTTGGTCCGGGGGCGGCAGGGCCGGACGCGTTTCTGGGCGATGGCGGCCGCGGTGAGGGTCTGGGTGAACAGCTTGGACTTGTAGCAGGCACCGTTGTCGGTCAGCACCCGCTCGACGGTGATGCCATGGCCGGTGGCCCGCTGCCGGTAGCCGATCGCTGTGCGCTGGCGCTCGTCGGTCAGGATCTCCAACCGTCGACGACCACTCCCGCCTTGCCTGATCACGGCAGGGCAGCGAGGCGACTGGCTGTGTCAGTTTCTCTCTGGGTTCTGGATCACTTTCCGTGAGGACGATCACCGGGGCAGAACCCCGGTGATCGTCCTCACGGAAAGTGATCCAGAACCAGCATCCCGTCGTCGAGAACACGCCCAGGATCCCAAAGAGGGCCTTCAGCTCGGGTGTAGGTAGTCGGCCACTCATCCGGTCCGGCATCTCGGGCGTCGAGGCTGGTTGAGGAGTCTCGAGCCACGGTCTGTCGGTTCGTGCATCACGTGGACTGCATTTGGGTTGTAACACTGCGGGCTGCCCGAGCGTGCTTATGGCAGGAAGCGATACAGGACAGGAACAGAGGCAGGATGTCGAGCGAAGCAGAGTTCGACGCCTTCTACGCTGCCACGGTCAAACGGCTGGTCGCCACAGTCTACGCGATGACCGGGGACCTAGCCGAGGCCGAGGACGCGGTACAGGAGGCGTATCCGCGGGCCTGGCAGAGATGGGGCCGACTCACAAACGAAGGGGACCCGCTGCCGTGGGTGCGCACCGTGGCGTCCCGGCTGGCCATCAGCACCTGGCGGCGTACCCGCAACCGGCTGCGTGCCCAGCTGCGGCACGGTCCTGCACCGGACCTGCCCGGGCTGTCTGCGGATCGCGTCGCCCTGGTGGCAGCGCTGCGCAAGCTGAGCGCGGACCAACGGAGGGCGGTGGTGCTGCACCATCTCCTCGACCTGCCGGTGGAAGACGTGGCGCGCGAGACAGGCTCCTCTAGCGGCGCGGTACGGACCAGGCTCAGCAGAGCTCGCAAACTGCTCGGCGCGCAGCTCGCGAACATTGACACATACGACGAGGGGGTTGTCGCGCATGACTGACGTGGAGGAACTGCTGGTCGGTATCCCAGTGAAGCTTGCGCCCGCACAGGCCGTACGCGCTCGGGGCGAGCGCCGCCGTGCACAGCAGCGGGTCGGCTTGGTCACAGCGGCGTTGATCGCCCTGACAGCGGCTGGTATCGGCTCGTGGACGGATCTGACGCCCGCTGGCCCGCACGGTTCCGACGTGGCTTCGGAAGGGGAGAACCCGTTCATGTCCCACGGCACGGTGCGGAACTTCAAGCACTCCGACCTTCCGATGCACAAAGTTCTGAACTGGAAAGTCGATGACAAGGACTCCGATGACGAAACATCCCAGGCCGCACTGCCGCAGGCCGGGTTGAACGGAGTATGCAACGGTTCGCCTGGCAACATCGAAGGGCCCCAGCAGCAGTTCACCAGCGCCTTCACCGGCAAGGGCGACGCCAAGGCACGGTACCGCGTCTCTCAATACGCGAACACCGATCAGGCCCTCGACGCCATCCGCGGGCTCGGGCAGACACTGCGCGACTGCGGCTTGAAGGAACACAAGGACGGGAGCTACAGCGGCATGCCGAACGGCAACGGCCCCCGGCTCGAAGTCAGCGTGCGGCACTGGAAAGCCTGGGTCGGAGTGGTCGAGGCGCAGTACAGCACGACACCCTGACCCTGTCAGGGAACGGCGCCCGCCTCGCGCCCGGGGAACGGCCACCATGAGGTTCCCCTCGTAGCGTGGAGTCCGTGACAGCAGGGGATGTTGGTTGTCATGGCGGAGAGGCGTCGCAAGTTCACGGCGGAGTTTCGTGAGGGGGCGGTACGGATCGTGACGGAGACCGGGAAGCCGGTCCCCGAGGTCGCGGAGGACCTGGGGATCAACGAGACGACCCTGGCGAGCTGGGTCTCGCGGGCGAAGCGGGCGGATGCGGCCACGCCGGAGGACAAGGAAGCGCTGGTCGCCCGGCTGACGGCGGAGAACGCGGCGTTGAAGAAGGAGAACAAGGAGCTGGGGATGGAGCGCGATGTCCTCAAACGCTGCATGGTCCTGTGGGTGAAGTAGCTGCGGCACCCGGCCGCCGTGGCCGGGGTGATCAGCGACAACAGGACCGAGCACGTCATCCCGCACACCGTCTCGTGCCGCACCCTGGGCGTGAGCGAGTCATGGTTCTACAAGTGGCGCGATCGCCAACCCGCCGGGCGTGAACTGCGCAGGCAGCGGCTGGCCGACGAGATCGAGGAGATCTTCACCGAGTCCGGTGGCACCTACGGGTCACAAAGATCTTCATCCTGCTGGTCCGTAAGGGCTGGCGTATCTCGGTGAACACCGTCGCGAAACTGATGGTCGAACTCGGCCTCGTCGCCTGGGTGGTCAGACGCCGAAGCGGGCTGACCAGGCCGGGGAAGCGGCCGGCTGCACCGGACTTCGTCAAACGGGACTTCACTGCCGAGGAACCTGATGTGGTCTGGGCAGGCGATATGACGGAGATCGTCACCGAGGAGGGCAAGCTCTACCCCGCCACGGTCATCGACCTGTTCTCCCGGCGCCTGCTCGGCTACGCGATGGGCGCCCACCACGACGCGGACCTGGTCGTCGCCGCGCTGAACATGGCAGCGGCCACCCGCGGCGGTGACGTCCGCGGCGTGATCTTCCATAGCGATCGCGGCAGCGAGGGTGGATTCAATCGGTCGTCGCAACACCTCGATCACGGAGGTGTCCGATGGGACGGTCGGCAGGGGGCGGATTCTGGCGGTCGTCGCAACACCGCTGGTGAACGACTACAACCCTGAGCCTAGCGAGTACGGCCACAGCGCCTTCAGCGACGGACCGACCTCGGGCCGCCGGGCGCGCGGATCGCAGCAGATCAGTGCGTCCGAGCAGCCGTAGGCTGTGCGCCATGTCGAACCTGTTCTTTCGCCGTCGCTGGGACGAGTCACGAGGCGACGAGTTCGACAGCTTGGGTCACTCCGTCTGGTACTTCGAGGTTGGTGACGACGGTTGGCCTGCACGGCAGGTGGAGGCGTACGACACTGGTCCGGTCCTCCGCTACGGGCCTGGGCATGAGGAGGACCGGTACGGAGGGCTGGGTCAAACAAGCCTGGACGACCTGGACGACGACTGGGGCCGTTACAAGACCGACCGAGGCGGGTTCGAGCGCGCCTGGCAGTCGGCCGGCGGCTGGGCGCAAGGGCGGCTCAGCAACGTGCCGCGCACTACGCGGCAGTTCAGCGCTCGTGATCTGCGCCGGTCGTCCCGCTCCCGCCGCGTGCCACGGTGGCGACGTAAACGAGTTGCGCCGGCTGTGGGTGGACCGTGAGGATTGTGCGCATGCCGCCCGTGAAGATCGAGATTCGGCCATACGCCAACGATGACTGGGACGCGATCGCGCGGATTCACGATGCCGCGCGCCTTGACGAGTTGCGCAACTCCGCCGGTGTCGAGGCGTTTCTGACGCTCGCGCAGACCGCTGAGAACGAAGGTCTGTTCGACGGCCAGTTGTGGGTGGCGGAGGCCGACGGGAGAGTAGCCGGTTTCGTCGCGCTCGACGACGACGAGGTCACCTGGCTGTACGTCGACCCGCAGCGCTACCGGCAGGGGATCGGCAGGGCACTGCTGCGCCACGCCGTTGCCGCCGCCGGACCGAGGGTTGAGGTCACCGTGCTCGACGGCAACCCGGCCGCCGAGGCGCTCTACGCCGCCGAGGGATTCGTCGTCACGGAGACCCGGACCGGCCCGCTGGTCGGCAATGAGGCGTTCACCGCCACCGGCCACATCATGCACCACGACACCGCGACGGCACCCACCAGCATCGCTGGCTGATTGAGGTCTTCGCACGGTCCAACCCTGCCGCCGGGACAAGAGCCCTACTCCTAGCCTGCGCGTTTCACTTGGGCTTGTGTCCGGATCATGAGCGGTAACGCGAAAGTGCCTTCTGAGCTGGGACGATGAGCCTTGTCGAGGGGTTCTTTCGGTCCAGGTGGAAGGTACTCTCTGCGTGCAGGGTTTCGGTTCTCGTCCCCGGCTTCATGTCTCCGCCGACGGTTCGGGGTGGTCGGAGATGCCGGGGCGCGGTTGCTGGCTGATCTTGCCGATGCCACCGGGCTGACAAGCGTGTACTCCAACGCCCTCAGGCCGCTTCGGCCACGCGGCACTGGTCATGACCCGGGGCGAATCGCGACCGATCTCGCGGTAATGCTGGCCGATGGTGGCGAGGCCATCACGGATCTGCCGTACTGCGGGACCAGACCGAGGTATTCGGCCCGGTCGCCTCGGCACCGACGGCCTGGCGCCTGCTGGACGCCGTCGACGAACACATACTGGACCGCCTGCGGTCGGCCCGAGCTCGGGCACGGGAAGTGGCCTGGCTGCAGGCATCCGAGACCCGCTCCGGCATACCAGCGACGAAAGCCGGCGGACGGGAAGTGCCCGGCCTGGTCCTGGACGTCGACGCCACGCTGATCACCTGCCACTCCCAGAAAGAGCAGGCCGCACCCACCTATAAAGGCGGCTTCGGCTTCCATCCTCTGGTGTGTTTCCTGGCCAACACCGGGGAGGGCATGTCCGGGCGGCTGCGGCCGGGGAACGCCGACGGGTGAATTCCGCCCGCTGCCGGTGCGCGAGCGCAAGATCCCCAAGCCCGGCGGGAGCGGGAAGATGCACAAGCTCGGCATCCCGACCGTCTCCGTCGCCCCGCGTGCGCGGGCCGCCTGGATCGCCCGACGGGCGCGGACCAGGCCGCTGCCCTCCTGCGGTGTGGTGCTGGGCCTCGGTGCCATGGGGTGTTTCCTCCTTTTGTGGGTTGCACGGCCGGTATCTCCGTGGCCGTGCCGGAGCGCCCTGTGTGCGGGCGCTGGGTGGATGGGTCCCGCACGGCGTGGATGGTGCGGGGCCCGGGCCGTGCCGGCCGGCGGGAGGTGCCGGCCGGTACGGGGGTTTCAGGGTGCGGTGGTGGCCGCAGGCGGGTGGGCGGTCTCGGCGCGGTCGAGCGCCCGGTGCAGTGCCCTGACGAGCAGGGCCAGGGACTGGACGTGTGCCAGGTGCCGTCCGGGTCTGCGCCGGGCGCCCAGGCGGCGCACCGCCTCGCCGCAGGTGTGCCGTCCGAGGTGCGCGGCCGGGTCGGCCGGCGGGAGCTGGGCGCAGGCGGCCGTGACCTTCGCGGTCAGGAGGCGCGCATAGGTGGCGAGTTGCAGGGCGATCTGGTCGAGGTCGGCCGACGGCGGAACGGCGTCGTCCCCCTGCCGCCGAATCAGGACGGTTTCGACGAGCTGCTCGTGGACCTGCCGGTCGAGCGAGGCCGCGGAGGCGAGGAGGACTTGGGGGCCGTGGAGGAAGCCGTCGTGCGGGTTCCTGTCCGGGCCGGCCCGGGTGGCGGGGTGATCGGGGGTGGATGGGTTCACCGGTTCGGGCACGATGGCGCCTCCAAGTCGGTTGGCTGTGGCGGGTGTTCCGTTACGGTGTGATGGGCTCGCATCACCCATAGAAGTCGTCGACGGGTAAGGCTTCCAGGTACCGCATGGGGCCTCGCGCACTGGCCCGGCCGGCCCCATCGCGGCCATGGCAGGAGCGCTGGGACCGGCGGAGTATCGGGGCCGGGTTCACGAGGAAAGGGGGGCGGGGTATGGGGCAGCGGCCGAATCAGCTGACGCCCGGAGCCGGCCCGTGGCACCGGTGAGGGCACGAACTCCGGGAGATCCGCATCTCCCGCCGGCTGTCCCAGCAGGGCCTGGCCACGCTCGCGTTGATCGACCGTTCCCACCTCGCGCGCTTGGAGCGCGCCGAGCGGCCGGTCCCCCGCCAGATCGCTGTGGTCGTCGATGAGGTCCTCGACGCCTGCGGGGCACTGGTCCGGCTGTGGGAGTGGGCCGAGAGACAGGAACCTCGCTCCTGCGCCAGCAACGGTGCCGGGCCGGTGAGGCCGGGGCATCGTCTGTCCAGAGCCCGGGCACGGGGCCATGGGGCCGGCACTGCCGCTGATGGGGCCAGCCCTGCAGTGGACGTCGCCTCCGGCATGGTCGGGCAGGCAGGCTCGGATCCTGACGACGCGGACACGGTCGTCGTGCCCTGCCGCGTCCACGGAAGGATCCTCTTCGTGCCCGTGCCCCGCCGCGTCGTCCTCGCCTCTCCGCTCGCCGGACTCGCCGTGACGGCACTCCCCGCCCCGGCCGCCGCGAGCAGCTTCTCGAGCGACATGGGCTCCCCCGTCGAGCACTACGCGCAGCTGCGCCGGCTGCTCATCCAGACCGACAACCTGATCGGCCCGCGGCACGCCCTGCCCGCCCTCCGGCAGCACCTCGTCCAGCTCACGCTGCGCCGCCGCACCGCCCGCGGACCGGACGCCGTGCGCCTCCTCGCGCTCGAGACCCGCTACGAGGAACTCGCCGGATGGCTGGCCCAGGACATCGGCGACGAGCGCACCGCCCACGGCCACACCGCCCGGGCCCTGGACGCCTCCCACATCACCGGCGACAGCGACCTGACCGCGTACATCCTCGGCCGCAAAGCCCAGCTCGCCGTCGACACCGGCCACCCCACGGACGCCCTCGGGCTCGCGGCCGCCGCCCGGCGCACCGCCCGACCGGGAAGCCGGCTCGAGGTCATCGCCGTCATGCACCAGGCCCACGCGCATGCCGTCCTCCAGGACGCCCCGCAGGCCCTGCGCGAGTACGACACCGCCCTCGCCCTCCTCGGCCGCACGAACGACGACGGGGTGTGGGGTTCCTGGCTCGACGAGGCCTACATCCACACCGCCCGCGCCCGCTCTCTCGCGGCGCTCGGCCGCTACGAGGAGGCCGCGACAGGGTTCGACACCGCGATCGCCGCCCTCCCCGCCGCATACCGGCGCGACCGCGGCGTCTACCTCGCCCGCGCAGCCCGCGCCCACGCCGGCACCGGGAACACCCTGCTCGCCGCCCGCATCGGGGTGCAGGCCGTCGGGATCGCGGCCGAGACCGGATCGGCCCGCATCATCGGCCAGCTCGACCGCCTCGACCACGCCCTGGCCCCCGCCGCCCGTGAACCAGGCGTCCCGGAGTCCGCGAGGCGCTCGACCGGATCGTCCTCCACCCCGCCTGAACCCCATCCACCCCATTCCGATCGTCCTGTTGGAGCCGCCCGTGTCCCGCCCCCACGTCCTGCTGTCCGCCGCCGTGTCCCTCGACGGGTACCTCGACACCCGCCCGGGCGAAGACCGGCTCATCCTGTCCAACCCCGAGGACTTCGACCGCGTCGACTCCGTCCGGGCGAGCGTCGACGCGATCCTCGTCGGTGCCGGCACCCTGCGCGCCGACAATCCCCGTCTGCTGGTCAACTCCGACCGGCGGCGCGCCGACCGGGTGGCGGCGGGGCTGCCGGAGTATCCGCTGAAGGTCACCATCACCGGCACCGGCGATCTCGATCCCGAGTGGAAGTTCTGGCACCACGGCGGCAGGAAGCTCGTCCTGGCCGTCGGCAGCAAAGCGGCGGACAAGGCGGGAAAGGCGCTCGGGGACCTGGCCACCGTCCAGGGCGTACCGCAGGACGCCACCTGGGAGGTCGCTCTCGATGTCCTCGGCGACGTCTACCAAGTGCGCCGGCTGATGGTCGAAGGCGGCGGCACGATCCACACCCAGCTTCTCGAGCGGCATCTCGCCGACGAGCTGCAGCTCGTCATCGCCCCGCTCCTCGTCGGCCAGAGCGACGCCGTGCGGATGCTCGGCCCGGCCCACTACATGGGCGGGCCTGCCGCCCGCCTCCAGCTCCTGGAAACCCGCCGGATCGGCGACGTGGTACTCCTCAGGTACGCCCCCAAGGACATCAGCACGGAGCCCCGATGAACCACTCCCCCACCCCGGGCGGCTGCGGCCGGCCCGGCCCAGGCCGTGAACCCACCACCGCGGACCGGGCCTGGCTCGCCGTCGCCTGCGAACTCGCCACCCAATGCCCCCCGTCCGACACCGCGTTCAGCGTCGGCGCGGTCATCGTCACCGCAGACGGCACCGAACTCGCCCGCGGCCACTCCCGCGAAAACGACCCGCACGACCACGCCGAGGAAACCGCCCTCGCCAAACTCCCCACAGGCGACCCCCGCCTCGCCGGCGCCACCCTCTACAGCTCCCTCGAACCCTGTGCACAGCGTGCCTCCCGCCCCACACCCTGCGCACAGCTCATCCGCGACACAGGCATCCGCCGCGTCGTCACCGCCTGGCGCGAACCCGACACCTTCGTCCCCGACGCGCAGGGCACCGAACTCCTCGAACACGCAGGCGCCACCGTCATCGAACTACCCGAATACACCGACGCCGCAAAAGCACCCAACCGGCACCTGCTGTAAGGGCTTGCCAGAAAATCGCTCGTTCGAGCGATCGCGGTCGGCGCTTCGTTCGAGGTCAGATCGTAAGGAGCAAGCTCAGAAGCCGTAGCCCAACCGAGCTTGACCGCTTGCTTTCTGCTGGGTCAGGAAGGGTTTCTGTTGGAGTAGAGGAGGCATGCGTCTTCTTGCTTCCGCTTTCGTGGTCGAAGGGTTTGCGGTGGCGCGTCGGTGTACGACAACGCCGGCCTTCAAGACCACAACCAGGTCTTAGAGGCCGTTCTCTTTCCGAACCTCGTGTGATGTCTTCGCTGGTCAGGCATGAAGTAGCTGCTGCCGCGGGAGCCTCGGCTTGTTGCCGGGCGAGAGGTTGTGGAGGTGGCGAATGCCGTCGATGCGGGCGGTTCTGGAAACGCGGCAGAAGGCCGCAGCTGTGCAGGTGAAGCAACTCGAAGATGAGCTGGAACGCGTGCGTGCCGCTCTTGCGGACGCGGAAGAGGTGCACCGGCGCCGGGTGATCGGCCTCGAGCAGTACTTGGAGGCGCTGGCCGAGGAGGAGGCACCCGTCCACGTGACCGGCGAGGTGTCGCGGAGGAAGCCGGTCGGACCGCGCCGGGCGGTGCCTCACCGGGGACACGCGACCGACGTGCAGGAGCTGTCGCCGGACTACCAGGCGTTGATGGCCGCGGCGGCCGATGCGGGAGGCGACGGGCTCGGTGCCCGGCGGGCAGCGGTGGTACTGGGCTGGGACAGTGCGTCCGCCTCCCGCGTTGAAGGAGCCAGGGCACGGCTGAAGCGGTTGGTGGAACGAGGCTGGCTGGTAGAGAAGAAGCCAGGCAGGTTCACGCTGCCGCTGTCGGAGCAGGAATCTGGTGCCGGGCGGCCAGGCGGCGGCTCATGAGCATGGCCATCGACCACAGAATGACGGCTTCGCTCGTGTCGGTGCGCCGTTCGTAGTCCCGGACCAGGCGCCGGCTGCGGAGGCACCAGGCGGTTGGGTCGGCCGCGCGGTGAGGTGCTCGCCGTGGGGCGAGTCCTGTTCCGCGCGGCCTCCCGCCGAACCGGACATGACGGTTTCCCGGTCATCC
>NZ_JBSFUW010000048.1:0-41595 GCF_053591995.1 Streptomyces sp. NPDC002835
CGCCAGGCGGCGTAGTAGAAGTAGACGGTGCCGTGGCCGGGGAAATCGTGTGGGAGGTATTTCCAGGGGATTCCGGTGCGGTTCAGGTAGAGGATTGCATTGAACACGTCGCGCAAATCGACTTGGGCCGGTTTTCCGGTGGGACGGCGTTCGAGCCGGGCATTCCGCCAGGCCGTCAACGTCGGCTCGATCAGGGCCCATCGGGCGTCGGACAGGTCGCTGGGGTACGGCTTGCGCTCACTCACGGCACAGCGTGAGCATGGGCATGCCGGAAGGTTCTGTTCCGCAGGAGGGTGGGAGTTTCTGCCGTATCTCTACGTCAGACGGGTTTCCAGGACCAGAAGAGGATGAGACGGGCGACGGGGGTCGCGCCTTGCCGGACGACATTCGAAACCTACTGGGTGAACCATGCTGAAACGGGGCACTCACATAAGCCGCTTACCTGCTTTGAACTGCATAAACGCCCTCTAACAAGGGAGACCCACCGGGGGGCCAGAACCCTTTGTGAGGTGGGGTCG
Organism: Streptomyces sp. NPDC002835; assembly: GCF_053591995.1. NCBI lineage: Bacteria > Bacillati > Actinomycetota > Actinomycetes > Kitasatosporales > Streptomycetaceae > Streptomyces > Streptomyces sp. NPDC002835. The sequence goes on from NZ_JBSFUW010000048.1 coordinate 519, forward strand.
CAGTCAGCATCCGGACGCCACCCATCCTGCCGCCGCTGTTCTTCGCCTCGCGCTCGGTGTCAGGACGACGGCGGTGCTCCGGCTTCACGTGGCACCTGACTCTCACACCCTGCTGACCTCTGCCACGATCCCCTGGGTGTGCTGGGCGGACACGGCGGTGGTCCGGGTCGTGATCAGGTCGCCCAACTCGACGATCCCGCTGCCGTTGAGGTCGACATGGACGCGGATGCCGTACGTCTCCCGCGGGTCCAGATCGTCCACGTCGACGCGGAAGGGAACGCTGCCGCCGGGGGAGAGCTCCAGGTCCGTCTGCGCCTGGCTCCCGGTAACGGTGGAGGGCGCGTCGGCCCCTGAGGTGCTGCGCACTTCCACCACCACCCGTGCCGCGCGGGTCGTGGGTGCGTCGGCAGGCATGGTCACGGTGCCGGTAACTGTGTAGCTCATAGTCCGGCCACCGGACTGGCCGGCCTCGGCGCCGTCCGCTCGGCGACGCCGGTCGCGCCAACCGCGCCGGTCCGCTGGGACCCCAGGTCGTCAAGGCGTGACAGAAGCCCGGCGACCGCGCTCGTGATCGGCAGCCCCGCGTGCTCCTCGGCGAACAGCCACTGACCGGCGGGGTTGACCTCGAAGAAGACGTACTGCCCGTCGGGCCGGCGGCGCAGGTCGACGGCGCCGTACACCAGCCCGAGGTGGCGCATGAGGCGGAGCAGCGTCGCGGTGAGGGCCGCCGGTAGGGTGACCGGCCGGACCTTGGACTCGCCAATCACCATCCGCATGTCGACGGGATAGCTGGTGTCGGTGGCGTCGATCTCGGCCGCGAAGACGCGCTCGCCCACGATCGTTACGCGGAGATCGACGCCGACCACGAACTCCTGGAAGATGACCGGGGCGTAGCGGACGGCCTCGAGATGTGCGAGGTCCTGCAGTCGCACGACTCTTGTTTCGCGCCATGCCTCGGCGGTGGCGAGGAAGGACTTGAACACCGTGCGCCCGATTCCGATCTCGTCGACGAACCGCTGAGCTCGCTCGGGCTGATTGGTGACAAGAGTACGCGGCAGCGTCAGACCGACTCTGCGCGCGGCTTCCCACTGGTAGGGCTTGTGCTGGGCCATCCCGTCCAGGAGAGGGGGATTGACCCAGGTGCAGTCCATCGCCTGGAAGAGACCGTGCAGCGCCTGGCCTGTCTCGCTGACCGCGAAGTGGTGGTCCAGCGGAGTACCGAGCTTCGGGTCACAGGTGAAGGGCCGTACGCGCCGCCACCATGCCACGTGGCACCGGTCGACCTCGGCGTGGATGGCCGGGGTGGTGAGGGTCAGCTCCGGCCACCCGACGGCGGGGTACTCCAGGTTGATCGCACCGCGTACGGGGAAGTCGGCGAGGTCGATACGCAGAACCTCGCGCCCGGCCGCCTCGAGGTGGCTCATCACGGCGAGGGCGTGGTCCTCGTCGTAGGACACGATGAGGATCACTGCTGCGGCCCGGCCGGAACGCCAACGCCGAGCAGGTAGTCGAGCCTGCTCACGAGTTGCGTGTGCTCCGTCATCACGGCAGTCATACTCTGCTGGAGCCCGGCCACAACCTCGGCGAGCTGGCCCACCTGCGCAGCGAGACCGTCGGCCTGGCCGACCAGGGACGGCGCCTGATGCCCTGTGGCCAGGATGTACGGGCTGGTGGGTGCCAGGGCAGGTGTCTGCAGGTCGATTCCCTTCGGTGGCTGGTCATGGACCGGGTCCTTGGGAACCTCCTTCAGCGTCCAGTCCTCGATGCGATCCTTGGCCACTTCCTTGGACGTCTGAGGAGCGGGCGGATAGAGCGCGTGGACGCCCTCCACATCACCGTCGGACAGAAATTCACGCTGCCCCATGACGACGCCTGGGCCCAGCGGACGCCGTGGGACGATCGTCGGTTTCGACTCGTCGATGGCGAATGCGTTCCACCCGTAGTGCATGATCGACGAGAAGTCGTAGGGGCCGAAGTCGTCTCCGTCGCCACCCGCTTTGTAGAAGTTGTAGTGTTCGTCCGGCAGGATGTTGTCGAACTTGATCTCGATGTACAGATCGCGGTCTTCACGGCTCTGCTCGTGCCACAGACCTACTGAGTGGCCGATTTCGTGCATCACGGTTCCAGGACCGCATCTCGGGCCGAGTTCGATCACCTGAAGCCCGCCCTTCCGTCCGACCGGAGAGCTGCACGAGTCGCCGGGGCTGAAGCGCACGAAGTCGGGGTACTGGTGCGCGTTCGCGGGGGTGCGCAGGACAAAGCGGATGCGCGTGCGAAAGGTCCAGACATCGATGGCTCGTGTCACACGCTCCACGTTCGGCAGGGCGGGGTCGATTTCGTAGGGAATGATCGCGTTGGGCCAGCGATAGTTCTCTCCCACGATTCCCACCGAGGCGAGCGGGCGGGACTCCATGTCGCCGGGTGCAGAAACGGAGGCTTTCATCTCGTCGACCGTGCCAAGGACGATGTCGCCTTCGAAGATCGCCTTGCCGTTCACGTCGGCGAACATCAGCCCTTTGTTGCGGAACGTCGCCCCGTCCACCAGCGCGGTCCCGCAGACGGGTCCTGTCCGGTACTCACCTCTGCCGCGCACACCCGAGCCATACGTATCCGGGGCGCCGGTGTCCGAAGCGGCCCGCTTGCGGGAAGGAGCCTTCTTCGCGGATGCGGGATTCTTCGCTGACGCGGACTTCGTTCGGGCCGTACTCGTCTTCGACGCGGTCTTCTTCGCACCACGCCCCGGCTTCGACGGACTGGCGTTCATCACTCACCTCAGTGCCTGGTGGCTGTCCACCCATGTGTTCCACGTCCCGCCTCTCACCTAAAGCACCCAACCAGGTGGCATGACCACGACTTCTCTGCGGCAAGGATGAAGATCCCCTGGCATACCCATCCGCAATCTCGCGTGCTGCGGGAACTGACCGTCCTCCGAGCCGAGAGCATCACCCCGACCTGGTGCCCGCCGCGTCACCCTCGGCGGGCACCAGCTCGACGCCTTCGAGTGGGGACGCGCCGAAGTAGCGGACGGGGATGAGAGTGATCGTGCGGAGCACACGCCGGTTCGGGAGGAGCCATCCGCGGGATGTCTCTGCCGGCGCACCGACTCCGGCATGAGGAAGTGCATCAGAGGGGTGATCGGACGGCTGACGCCGCCCACGACAGACAGAGGGCGGCCGTCGGGTGGTGATCACGAACGGGGACGTCACGGAAGGGCCCCGCGCCCCGTTCGGGAACATCTCGGGCGCAGCAGTCGGGTAGCGCGCAGGCCCCCACATGGATCAGTGAAGGCGCACGTGGCTCCGTGGGCGGGTCACCATGGGTCCCAGTCGGGGCGCTCGGTGCCCCTTCGCAGCACTGTGACCGAGGAGAATTCCCATGGCCTTCGCCGATGACTTTGCCGTCGCGCTCGCGGAGCGCGGGATCCAGATGGATGCCGCCGAAGTGCCCGCCCCGGATGTGATCGGAGGTGCACTCGAAAACATCAACGGCTACATGAGCGAACTGGACCCGGCCATCCGTGAGGGGTTCGACGAGAGCTCATTGGAGTTCACCGTGTGCTCGGTCCTGGCCGACCCTTCAGTGAACGTAGCACCTGAGGTCTCGTCAATTCTCGCCGCATACGACAGAACCCCCAACATGCGCCTCACGGAGCTGCTGCAGGCGACGCGTGAAGCGCTCGGCCAGGTTCAGGGGCAGGTTTAGGCGCCGCTCTCAAACGGTCTACGGAAAGTCAGTGAGGAGAGAAGCATGGCCATCGAGGAGTTTGCCAACTGCTACGGAGCACGGGTCGAGACGACGATCGACGCGATCATCGACGACCTCCGCGCCCTGGGGGACGACGCCATCCGGCGTGTCGTGGAGTGGAATCGAAACCTGCGCGACGCCGACAGAGCCATCATGCTCGCGCTCGCCGGAATTGCATCCGGGGTGATCATCAAGATCCTCGAGAGGTTGCTCGGCCCGACCGCTGCGGTCTGCTTCGTGGGATTGCTCGGTGGAGCCTCATGGGCCCTGCTGATCCGTTCGTTCACGGAGTGCGTGCATCTCCTCTGAGGCATCGTCCGCTACCGCTCGTGGCGACCTTCTCCGGGCTGCGGACCAGCGTGGTGCGGATATCATGGGAATAAGGCCGTGTGCCATCGCACGATATCGATCGCCAGCGTCACGTCACACGGCATTGAGACCGAGAGCACACAGGAGAGGTGACTCTCGTGACGAAATTCTGCACTACACCTCGTGAGGCCGGCGCGCCCCGTTGGGCGGCCGCCAAGGTTGGCCTCGTCGTCGAATGGGTCGTCCGTCAGGACTACTGCTTCAGCAAGGGTGGGTGCAACCCGTACCAACGCGGTGGAACCGGGACGGACTTCTTCGACGAGGCGTCCGATACGACGCGATGCCGCTTTCTTGCCAGCTTCCTCGCGACGCGCAACCCGACGCTGGACGAAGGATTCATCTCTCACTCGTGCGAAGTGCGAAAGAAGCCTGTCGACTCCGGGGACGACGAGAACGAACGATTCGCGGTGCCGGACATCATCACCCACGAGCCGGGCGTCCGCATGGAGTTCTACGAGATTAAACCGAACTCCGACTCTGGGCGGGCGGCCGGGAGGGAGAAGATCGAGACCTTCCTGTCGCTCATGGACTTCATTTCTGTGAACGACCCGAATTTTACCCGGTACGAAAAGGGGAAGATATTCGACCCTGATCGGACCATCACGTTCTATCAGCGGAACTATCTCGGCATCATTCCTTGCAAGGCGTCCCTGCACTACAAACGGGCGACCGAGCCGGAAATAGCTCAGGGTCTCATCGTCTACGAGATCTGTGTGGAGGTGGACGGAGAGCTGTTGGAGACGCTGGCCAAGGCGATCATCGTCTCCGCGGTCATCGCCGCTCTCGCCGCACTGGCCGCCATCGCCGTCGTCATCTTCGGCGGCGGAGTCCTCGGCCCGGCCGTTCTCGCCTTCGGCTCTCCCCTGAGCGGGTCCGTCGGACCGGACGGGGGCAACGAAGCCCAGGACGTCAGGTACGTCCAGGCGTTGTTGAACGACTGGCGGACCGCCACGGGTGGCTCGCTCATCTCCATCGACGGTTCGTTCAGCGAAGAAACCGCGAGTGCGCTCTCGGACTTCCAGCAAGCCGTTGGACTGGAGGACACTGCGGGAAACATGACGCCGGGCGACGTGACCGAGACAGAGCTGGAGTCGACTCACTTGAACAACCTCATGACCGCTGCGGATCTGAGCGAGATGCAACCCGACGGTCTCGGTGATTTCGTCTACCGGGAGGACCCCGACGGCTTTGATCCCGAACTGGAGGAGGAGCAAGACCTCCAGACGGCGTTCAACGCTTTTGTGCAGCAGTACCTTCAAGAACTCCGCAACACCGTTTAGCGAACGCAGCCACCAGAAAGGTGGCCGTAATTTCGTATCGAACGTCTCGGGGCTCGAACACAACCTCCCATTGCTGAGGAGTGGCCATGCCCATGCTGCTCATTAAGGGCTTCTACGATCTCAAGGGATCGCAGCCTGATGGAGATACGGTTCATTTCACCGCTGAGAACCCGGCCGAGTGGACTATCGTCGGTGGAGGGGGCGGTCGGGCTGTGGAGCACAGCACTGTGGGGCGCGCGAAGCTGCGTCTGGATGCCGTCGACGCGCTCGAGACCCACTACGGCCCGAAGCGCGACCACCAGCCGCTTCAGTTCGCTCACGCAGCGCGCGACGAACTGCTGAAGTGGCTGGGATTCACCGATGTCCAGCGCCGACCGGACGAGACCGTGACCGCCACCACCCCGGAAACGGTCCCCGGATTCGTCCTCACCCGCGGTGCCGATGTGCACGGGCGCTGCGTGGCCCTGGTCGGACGTGGCACTCCGCCCGGGACCAGTGGCCTGGAGATCGACGTGGATGTCGCCGTGCTGCAGACGACGGTCAATCACCACCTGCTCGCGGAAGGGCTGGCGTACCCGACGTTCTACCGCACCCTGTTCACGAGCCTGCGTACGGACATGGCCGCTACGGCCGGCGCGGCCAGGGCGGCCGGAAAGGGCCTGTGGGCGAGCGACGTGACCACGAGCGGAGCCAAGATCACAGGCGTGGCCTCCCTCACCGACGACATGGTGATCCTCCCCAAGCTGTTTCGCCGCACGATGGACTACCTGCGCCTCGGCACGATGCCGCTGGCGTGCTTCCCCGCCTATCTGGCGGGTGTTCAGGACCGATTCTCCATCCTGTCCACAGGCGAGCGGCGTGCCGGCCTGCACCACGTCCTAGAGGTCACCGACGGCCACACGGTGAGAATGACGCATCCGTCAGAGGATCTGGTCTTCGAGGACGCCTGAATCCCCGTCGAGGGGACCTGCCGACTTCCTTGACCGGCTCGGCACAGATTGCTCGGTCGTCCGACAGTTGCCGAACGAACTACCTGGTCAGGTGGCGGTTCCAGGGGAGTTGGACCTACAGTCGAAGTAACTTCACAGCGCACCCGTCGACCGGCCTCCATGCCCAGGGAGCGGTGATGTTCTGATGCGCCGGGGCCGTACCGGGTGACTCCTCCAGCAGATCTGCTGAATCCTCCGGCAGGGAGTGCCACTCATGGCTGACTTCGCATCAGGAGTCGGACCGTTGTTCGGTCCGAACTTCGTCATCGTCACCGTCAATGATGACACCGGCAGACCGTTCGAGCTCCACGTGTACCCGGACGCGCACAATCCGGAACTGCGCCAGGCCGGGCTGCCCACTCAGTACTACTTCCAGCCCGCCCGGGTCTTCCTGGCGCGGAAGCAGGATTCCCCGCAGGACTTCGACTTCCAGATGACCCTGTTCAAGGGCCTGATGTCGGAGGAGGCGCACATCACGCCCGGCGATCTGGCCGGCACCGAACTGGGCGGTGGCTTCTGCGCGTTCTCGACAACGTTCGCCATTCCGCCGAGCGTGATCACCGGTGCGATTCAGAAGCTGAAGCAGCGGGAGCACGAGATCCCGGACCGGCTCGGCCCCTTCTTCAACTTCCAGCAGAACGATCCGGAGCCGTCGCTCGGCATCATTCCGATCACGGAAAGCGCCGTGGTGTGCTCCGTTCAGGACCCGGCCGTCACAGGCGGCAAGATCCTCATGACAGCCCAGCACAGCGGGAAGGGCAGCATCGAGGCGCAGGGCATCTGCTCGTTCCTGATCAGTTGTAACCTGCCGGCCGCGGGCCAGATCGCGAGCGCGCTGAAGGCGGGTGCCTCGCCGCCGTTCCTGGTCACCAACGCGCTCCAGGAAACCTTCTACATCAACGGTGTCACGATCGAGGTGGATGTCGACATCGACAAGGTGTTCGACTCCTTCTCGGCCGCGGTCTCCACCGGCGGCCTGTTCCGGATCAACTCGCTCGAAGCGGAGTTCGCCTACCAGAGATGTATCACCAGCGGCGCCATCAAAACGCACATAACGCAGAACAACGCGGTGCTCGACGCGGACACCAAGAAATGGGTGACGGAGAACGTCAACGAGATGAAAAAAACGGCGCTCGAGATGGTCAAGCACGAAATCTTCGACTTCGATCCCGCCAAGAGCGACTCCAAGGCAACGGCCGACCGCGGTTGGTTCAGCGAGCTGTTCGGAGGCTCGGCCGTGTCGATCAAGTCCACACACGCCCACAATGGGGTCCACGTCCGCCAGGAGTTGGTCCTCGACCAAACGGTAGCCGTGAGCCATACCGTCAGCGGTAATCTCAGCGACCTCTTGCCTGCCGTCCGGGCCGATCTGAACAAGTACCTGTTCATCATCGACATCGGCGAGTTCTTCAAGAAGGTCCAGGTCGCCGGGTTTTCCGAGGTCAACTTCAGCGAGAAGTTCTTCGACGGCACCGAACGGAGGAGCCCGCTCAGGTCCGTCCAACTGGAGGCCGGATACCCCGATTTCTCGAGGCCGGTGGAGAACGGCCAGGTCAATCTGAGCATGAGGGCCAGCGGCCAGCACTACGTACCCGGCGAGACGCAGCCGAACGGTCAGGAGCAGCCCGCCGTCTGGCGGGAGCAGACGGCCAGGGACATCGTCAACATCTCGTTCCTGCGGCTGGACAACCCTGTCGACGGCTGGCCGTCGGACCAGGTGAAACTGCGGCGCAAGCTGATCTTCGACGGGCAGGACCCCCGCGTCAACCTCTCCCCGCAGATCGCCCCGACCGACCCGTCGGTGGCCGTGATCGAGGAACTGAGCACCGACCACGCCCCGGTCATGACCGCAAGTCAGGTCGGCTACGTCTTTGTGCGGTTCATCGTGTCGCCCGTCCGGCTTCCGTCCAACATCACCGTGACGATAACGCCAACCATCGACGATGACACGTTCCCGGCGATCGTGGTGACTAAGGACAACGTGAAGAACGCGTTGTGGGAGGTGTATTCCGACAAGTACGTCTTCGTGAAGGAGATCAGCTACACCGTGTCCGTCGAGGTGCTCGGGCCCAACTTCACCGACGAGCCGGTCTTCTACACGACCTCGGAGCCGGTCCGGGTTCCCGTCCCGGAAGGGCGGATCAAATACATTCCGCAACTGGCCACTCCGCTGCCGAGGACGCCCGCAGACAAGATCGAGACCGTCAACCGGTACGTTGCCGCGGCCGCCAACGTCACCGTGTGACCACCGGACCGCATGCCCCGGATGGACGGGCCGAACCGCCCGTCCGGGACACGACGGATCACCCCGACGGGGAGACACCATGGGACAGATGGAGCAGGCATTCGACGAATTCCTCGTCGCGGAGCCGAAGCCCTGGCTGGTAGAACGGACGGGAGACCACATCGGCTCGGTGGTCAACGAGAGCAGGAGCGCCGAACTCCCCTCGGATGCCCCGCTGCTTCCGCGCCTGGAGAGCGGTCCTGTCCCGGACGTGCTCGCCTTCGCCCCCTTCCCGAACGCGACGTGGTTCCTCCCGGCGTACATCCTGCCCGCCATGGACCGGAAGTTCGCCTTCGACGTCGTCCAGACAAGCGCGCCTGCCACCGGTGGAGGAACGTTCAACCGCGCCGCGTTCACCCTGACGTTGAAGGAGGAGTTGTCGGAGAACGTCCTCTCCTCCGTCCAGTCGGGTGAGTTGCACCCCGTGCCCGACCTGCAGCCGGTCGTGAAGCTGGTCGTACCCCTCACGGAGCCTGACGGATCCGTCACGGAGCATACGGTGACGGGCACCACGGCCACCGTCAGCGGGACAAGTTTCACCGCCGCGTTCGAGCTGTCCGGTCCGCTGGTCGAGGCCGTCTACGTGCACCTCACCCTGCACGGGAAGCTGCGACTGGAGTTCGAGCCGACCTATTCCGGCTACCAGACGGCGCTGGTGACGTCGCCCGACACCGGATTCCCCGTCCACGGGCCGATCTTCCACGGATTCCAGTTCGAAGTCTTCGGTGACGGCGGCAACACCGGGGGCACTCCCTTCGAGCCGTCCCTCATCGACAGGATCGGCGCGTACGTCTTCTTCCCGTGCACCGCCCGCTTCCGACGCAGCCTGCTCATCGGAGACAAGTTCAACACCGACACCCACCGCAGCAGGTTCACCATCACGGCGGGGGACGTGACGCGGCCCATCATCGACGCCAACGACTTCAGGGTCTTCGCGCCCCAGCGTACGGAGTACCGCGAACTGACCACGCTCGGCGACATCCCGTCGAAGTATCCCTCGCTCCAGCGTGTCTTCCTCGGCCAGATCAGCGGCACGGTGATCGCAGTACCGGACGCCTACGGGATCCTCGTCACGGCGCAGGGCGCCCTCGCGGCCTGCGACTCGATCGTCGACGAGTCGCCCGCCTCCATCAGCGGCTGCCGGTTCCACTTCACCTTCACGGTCGGCCCGATGGCAGACCCGATCGACCTCGCCCGCCTGCGGGCGGACGTCACCGGCGTCCCGGAGGCAGTCGGGCGCACCCTGCGCGTCGCCCTGCCCAGTGGGCTGGACTCCCGTACTCCGTCCACTCTGCAAGGCCTTCGGAGCGGCCAGGTCGCCTTCGCCGACGGCGACGGCACCACCATCCAAGTGGGTGTCGACATCAGCGACGACCGTCCCACACCAGCCGCGTCCCTCGTCAACCTGTTCCTGCAACAGCTCGCATCGCCAGGGACGGCGCCCCTCTTCGGCAGCATCGCCGTCCGGCTCGACGACCTCTTCCCCCAACCCGTGCGCAGCCAGGTGCTGCTGAACCTGCGCCGCACCGCCCACAACGGTGACCTGACGACCACTCCGCAATCCGGATCGCAGCCGCCCAGCGCTCAGGCCACGAACGTGGGACCACTCGACCTCAAGCTCCTCCAGTGCGCCGACGTGCGGGACGGCCAAGGCCCGGAGCCGATCGTCCCTCTCGGGGGCAGGGTGCTCGAAGCCGGGCAGACCACCACCCTCCCGGGCGTCGGTGCCGTGACGGTGGTGGAAGTGTCGCGCACCCTGGAGGTGGCCGCTCCGCTGCCGAAGGCCGACATGCTGACCTTCCTCACGTTCCGCACCCACACCGTGCAGGAGGTGCAGTACCCGCTCACGGTCAACGCGACCGGGCTGAACTTCGAGGCGGAGGGCGTCAGCACCATCAAAGTGGAGATCGCACTCGATGCCAACCCGGGAGACCCGGTTCCCGCGTTGACGCTGAGCCCTTCCCACGACATCGATTTCGTGCACGCCTCGCTCCCGGTGGATTCCGCCGTCACCGGCCTGGACAGCACGGTCGTGCTGACCGTGAACGCGCCGTCCGGCGCGCGGACCGTCTCCGTCGCGCACGACTTCGTCGACGAGCCCGTTCTCCTTGTCACGTCGGCGGTGATCCACTGACGCGAACCACCGCCGGCAGAACCGCCTTCGACCGACAGGGGCACCGCGATGCCAGGCAGCGTTATCCCCACAGGCCCGATCTTCGGCCCCGACTCGCTCGTGATCCCGGTGAACGGCGGTACGGACGGAGCGTCACCCGTCGGCGTCCGGATCCGGCCCGACGCCGTCAACGCCGACCTGGCGCGCTCCGGTGAACCCACCCGGTTCTACTTCCAGCCACCGCGGGTGACTGTCGCGACGAGGCCTGGCACAACCGACCTCGAGTTCTCGGCCACTGCCATGGTTCAGTCCCCCGTAGGTCCTCACCCGCAGTACCTCGGCGGCTCCTGCACCTTCTCGTGTACGGTCACCCTGCCCGCCGACGTCCAGGCCGGCATCGTGGAGAAGCTCGCGAACCACGACCACCCCGCCCCGCCCGCGCGCATCGCCGAGCTGTTCGCCCACCGCCGCGGGGACCCGGACCCTGAACTGCGCATGGTGCCCGTCACCGGCAGCGCCGTCTCGTGCGTCATCGAGCAGCCACCCACCGGCACCGGTCCGCTGCTCATGAGCGTCCAGGGCGGCCCTGGCGGGGGCATCGACGCGCAGGCGTCCAGCTCCTTCCTGGTGTCCTTCAGCCCCGCTGCGGCCGAAGCGGTCGTGACGAACCTGCGGGACGCCGCCGCGCCGCCGTTCATCATCCGCAACGTGCTCACCGAACAGTTCGACACCGGGCCGACGGCCCTCACGGCGACTCTCGACGTCGATGTGGCGAAGCTGCACGAGGTGTTCCAAGCGGCCGTGCCACCCGGAGAACCCTGGCCCGACGGGGACGCGGCGGACACCGCGTACCGATCCGCCGTCGCGGTGGGAGCCGTCCGCACCGGACTGACCGAGACCGGCGGCCTGACCGAGACCGGCGGCGCGCCCTTGGACCCGTCCGTCCTTGCCTGGCTCGGCGGCACGAACGAACTGCGGACAGCCGCTTTCGCCATGGTCAAAGACCGACTCTTCGAAGTCGCCGGCACGGATGTGCACCCCGACCCCGTCGGGGGCGCGCAGAGTGACGCCGCTGCCCCCGCATGGTGGACCGCGGTCTTCGGCGACGCGCGGATGACGCTCAAGCGGGAACCGGCGACGGGCAGCGTCAGCCTGCGGGAGTCCGTCACGCTGCACGGTGCCGTCTCTGCGGAGCAGACGGTGGAAGGCGATCTGGCGGAGGTGGCCGCGGCAGCCCGCCACGAGCTCGACAAGTACCTGACGGTGATCGCCCTCTGATGGTCCAGTGGTCCAGCTGGACTGAACCAGCTGGACCAGGTCTGCGTCTCAGCCTGGCCCGGCACCAGCCGCCAAGGCGGTCAGAACGCGGTGGGTCTTGGTGTCGGGAAGTTCGGAGATGGTGACTCCTCGCGCTCGCACCGCATCCTCGAGCTCTCGCTGCTTGCGCTCGGCCCGTGCCGTGAGCTCCTCGGCGTCGTCACCGTCCTTGGGCTTGGCCCGGCTCGACACCTCCAGGAACTCCAGACCGGCGCCCGACCACACCTCGAGGTTCACCTCCAGGTCGTCGAGCGCAACGTCCTCGACCTTGGTCGAGCGAATCGGCCCCAGCGCGACGAGCCCACCGAACTGGACGTCTGGAGCGCACGCGTGCAGGAACTGATCCTGTAGCGCGCCGATCGGCGCGGCGGGATCGGCACCGGTCGCCACCGCGTCCGTAAGATGCCCCGGCTGATGGTCGTGGACGAGGGAGGCGGCCAGCACACGGCGTGCGCCCGACCAGTCCTCCTCGATCCTGTAGGTGAAGGGTTCAGCGTCGAAAGCGGCGGAGAAGCGGCCGACCAACTGCTCCCGTGTGCACGGACGCAGCTTGACCGTCAGGTCGTCCGGACCGCCACCGATCCTGAGCCGTACGATCGCTCCGCCGTCCAGCAGCGGCAATCGCCCCTCGGAGACGCCGTCGGAGTCCTCGGCGAACCAGATCTCACGCACCATCATCACACCGTGCGCCCCACCCAGAGCGGGCAGGGCCGCCCCCACATCGCCTTCGATGTTGACCTTGATCTCGACTGGCAACAGGTCCATCGCATCGCTCCTGCGGGTTTCCGGAACCGGAGCTGGGATCGGCGAAGCGCACTGATCCATCCGTATTCAGGATATCCGCGGCATGCCTGGGTCGCTCGGCAGAACGACCGACGCCGGCTCAGCCCGGTCTGGTTGCCTGCCAGGCCCCTTACCCATCGCCGCCATGCCCCACGAATGCCGGTCCTGCGGCTCGACTGCGGGAGTGTTTGGACCGCGTACGGTACGGATCTTGGTAGGGGCAGCGACAAATGCCGGGGCATGGAGCGGTGTTGGCGCGGGTGCTGGGTCGGCCGACCGGTCTCGTGTCGTCGTCTTGTCAACACGCGCTGCGCTGTCGACAGTGCTGTACGGCGAGGTGCCCGCATGAGACGCCGAACCCTCCGGCCCCTCGAATGTCGCACCGCCTACCACGCGGCGCCGGAGGTTGACGAGCGGGCGGCGCTCCACACGCTGCAGGCTCGGCACGATGCCGCCGCGGCCGATGCGAGTGTCGGCGCCGCCGGGTGCGGGCACGCAGCGCGCCGGACGCAAGGGCGTACGTCACACAGACCACGGCGCTGACAGTCGGGTGGTCGACGCAGTCCCGCTCCACCAGGCTGCAGTGACGCCTCGGCCCGTCAGGGGTCGCTCACGCCTCGCAGATGGCGCCCGACGGCACGCGTTGCGGACCGACCAGGAGAGCGCCGCGCACAACGCCGCCGCGACGACCGCCACCGCGAAGGGCCGCCGGCGCTCCAGGGGAATCCGCGAGGCGGCCGGAGAGGGCTTGGCCACCCGCGCCCCGCTGGTGAGGAAGGCCATGGACTCGGCGAGCCAGGGGGCGGGCACGACCGCTCGGTGAGGCCGAACACGGTGATCAGGTGCGGCGCGTAAGCGGCGCCGAGGATAATCACGACCGCGTACAGGGCGAGAAGCGAGTCGACAAGGACGAGCGGGGCCGAGAGTACGACAGACGCGGCGGGGGCGGCCCGCCAGCGGGGCGGCAGGCCGACCCGCGCGGGCACGGCGGCCGTCGCGAGGCCGACGGCGGCGCTCATCACGCCCATGGCGGCGTAGACGAGCCCGGCCTGCGCGGGCGCTCCGCGCTGGCTGACATGCAGAACCACTCTGAGCAGACTGCGGCCGAGCCTCGGTGCCGCCTCACGCTGACCGGTTCGGCCCGTTCGCACGGACGAGGCGGCGGTGGCAGATGAGGCTGCGGAAATACCCGCGAAGGCGAGGAAGTGCTCGGCCTTGCGCTCGAACAAAGGCACCTCGATGGTGGAGGCATTTGCGGGCCGTCGTGCAGGAGGTCCAGGCTGGCAGGCCCCGAGACACCACCAGCTTCAAGGCCCTGGCCGCCGGGTACGTCCGGCCGCGGCTGAACAAGGCCCGTGTCCTGCCAGCGGTGCTGCGTGCTGAGAGACAGGTCCAGGATAAATGGGACCGCATCTATCGGGCGCTCCCCCGCCGCGCCCCGGGGTTGCGCCGGCCTGCCTCACCGACCCTGCGGTGCGGTGCCGAAGGTGCAGCCCTACATTCCAGCAGCCATCGCGCCCATGGGTAACAGCGGTGGACTCTCCCACCGTGGGAGAGTCCACCATGAGGGCTTGCAAGACGAACTTCTCACCATTGGGCGCTTCGCTCGGCTGTGCCGGCTCAGCGTCAAGCAGCTCCGGCATTACGACGAGATGGGGCTGTTGGCTCCGGTCCGCGTGGACGGCAGCTCCGGCTACCGCTATTATGCACCTGAACAGGCACGCAATGCGCTGACCATCGCGCTGCTCCGCGAGATGGATCTTCCCCTGGCTGTGATCGCCCAAGCGCTGGCCGCCGAGCCTGAGCGCAGGGCACAGGTCCTGCGCGCTGAGCGGGACCGGCTGGCCGAGCGGATCAGCAGGGACCAGGCCCGGCTGGGAATGCTGGAGCGGCTGGTGGAAGGCGGCCTACCCGGTTACGAGGTGACGATGGGCAGGGAGCCGGAGCGACGGCTGGCAGTGGCGCGAGCGGTCTGCCTCTCTGCGGAGATCGGAGCGGGGGTCGAGGAGGGCGTAGGCCGGCTGCTGCCCGTGCTCGGCGAGGCGGGAATCGCGTGGGAACCGCCGCTGTGGGCGTTGTACCCGCTGGATCTTGAAGAGCGGGTGGAGATCGCCGTCGGAGTGCAGACGCAGCAGGGAGCAGGGGCGCCCGGCCTGGAGTTCGAGGTGCTGCCCGGCGGACTCGTTGCCGAGACCGTGCACATCGGGCCCTATGCCCAGCTGCCCTTGGCCTACAACGCGCTCTTCGCCGCCGTCCATGAGAGCGGGCTGCGCCCGCAAGCGCCCGTCCGTGAGGCCTACCTCGTCGGGCCGGCTGAGGCGCCGCGAGAAGAGCTGATGACCAGGGTGGTCGTCCCCGTCCAGGAGAGCATGGCATGACCACGGTAAGAGACATTGATGCCCGCGGTACGCAGCACTGCGAGACGACAGCTCTGGGTGTGCTGCTGCGGCACCAGGGACTCGATCTGTCCGAGCCCATGCTCTTCGGCCTCGGCTCCGGTCTGTCCTTCATCTACTGGGACAGCAAGAACATGGACTTCCCCTTCTTCGGGGGACGGGTCAAGCCTTTCGACCTCACCAGAAACCTGGCCGCCGGACTCGGGCTGGAGCTCCTGGTCCAGGAGACCGTCTCCCCCCGCAAGGTCTGGACTCCCTCGCGGTAATCGACCAGTGGCGCGGCAAGGGCATCGCGCGGGCCCTGGTCGCCGAAGCGGAGAAAGCGGCCGGCTCGCAGCCAGCCGGGAAGCTGGGCGCGGCCGTCCTGTACGCCACGCACGAGCCGGAGCTGACGGACTTCTACGCGAGGCTCGGCTTCACCCTCTCCCCCGACGGCATCGGCATCCCCACCCCGGCCGGGATCATCTGCCACGGCCCGCTCAAGGGCTTCAAGTTCTCGGTGAAGCCGCTGCGCAGCGGCGTCCAGATGGAGCCGATGGCCACCCGTACGGGCAGCACCTAGTTATCCGGGGCGTCCTGCCCGTGCCGGCGCGCTGACCTCGTTGCCGCGCCCCTACGCGAGCGAGTCCCGGACCGCATCGGTCCGGGCTGCGGTCGGTCGTGGAGCGCGAGCCGGAGCGTCGTACACGCCGTCGTCTGCGCACCCGGGCACCGGCCTGTGCTCCCTGTGCGGGGGGCATCAGCAGAAGATCCAGGCGGCGGATACCAGCTCCATGGCCCGGCATTGAGTTCTGTGGGAGTCCGGTCCCGGCATGGAGCCGGGACCGGACAATTGGTGTCTACGCGCCGATGGACGCCGCGAGCACGGCGGGCGGCTCGGCCATGTCGATGTGCGGGTGGGCAGTCCCGTCCTGCGGGGAAAGGAGACGGGCGGCCCACCCTTCCGCCGCCCGGACGATCTGCAGTGGGGCGTCGGATCGTATGGGCAGAACAGTCAGCAGGGCCCAGTGGGCCTGCCGGTTCGGGCCGTCAGTACTGTGCTTGTAGTGCTCGGCGAGCCGAGTACCCACAGCCGTCCGTTCCTGTCGGCACACACTTCCTACGTAGCGGCAGTGGCACCGGACGTCCCAGGCGATATAGACCGCGTTGGGTGCGTTGATGCGGCGCCGGACAGCTTCCGGTGTGGCTCGCAACGTGAGCCGGGCCGGCAGCCCGCTGTCCTCGTTGAGAACGGCGGCGTCGACCAAGGGGGCCATCGTCCGGAGCACGGGCGTGAGCTGGCGAATGATCTGGCGGGGGATCGAAGCGGAGCTCACTCGTCGTCCTCGTCGTCCTCATCCAGGTCCAGCAGGCCCGTCTGGTGGGGGCCGTAGGCGATGAGGATCTCGTCGATCTTCTTCAGCTGGTCGCGCAGGGTCTGTACACCCTCGGCACTGCCGAAGACGTCGCGGCTCCGGCTCGGGACCATCTTGGCCAGCGTGTTCGCGGCCTTCACGGCGTTCTTGATGCCTCCCTCCAGATTCCGTCGCTGTCGGACGTCCTCGGCCGTGAGGTCACCGCCGGCGCCGCTGCCGTCGCGCTGCTTCTGCTTCTCGGCGGCGATGCCGGCCTCGGCTTCCACCGGGTCCGAGGCATAGACCAGGTCCCACTCGTAGACGATGGTCTTCGTCGCTCCGGCCTTGTCCAGGTGGGGCTCGCCGTCACGGACGAGGACGCCGTCGATCTCACGGTCGGCGGTGTGGAACTGCTTCGGGAGGATGGCGCGGTCGGCCGCCACGTGCGCGTACGCGATGGAGTGGAGCATCCGCAGCCCGCCGAGAGTGGACGCCAGGTTGTGCAGCAGCTTGTTCGGTACGGCACGGAACGGGGCCTTGCCGCTCTCGCGGGTGGCGCCGAGCTTGGAGCCGCGGTCGCGGGTGATGTAGCCGTCGAGCATCGCTGCGGTGCCTCCCAGCACCGTCAGCTCGGCGATCGCGCTGTGCTCACCGGCCTCCGCACGCTGGAGGATGTCGTCGAGGACGTCGAGGGGATTGGTGCCGGTCGTCAGGTCCCAGGATCGCTTCCACACCATCTCGGTGATCGTTCCACCGTTGCCGAAGGCGCGGATGGCCTGGTCGATGTTCTCGGAGCTCCTGTAGGGGGACAGAGCCATCGGGGCCAGGTGAGCGCTGATTCGCTGCCGGTCGGCCTTGCCCATCCCGAATTCCTGCTTGATGAGCATGTTCATCTGAGTGGCACCCGGACCGGCCAGCACGACCCGCTGGTGAAGAGCTGACGCCCACAGCCGGTGCCCAGGCACCTTGAGCATGTCGTACATCGCCGCGGGACCGACCTGGCCGAGCAGCACCTCGTAGACGGAGCTCGTGATCAGCTTGCTTCGGGAGGCGTGACGGTAGACGCGCTGCATGCCCTGGGTGTGCTGGGCGCCGTCGGTCCACGGGGTGACGTGCACGTGGATACTCGCGACCAGATCGTCCCGCGCGGCGACCAGGTCAGGCAGGGGCCTGTTGTCTTCGGCCTGCGCACCGACCACAACGATGGCGGGGAAGGTGAGGGTGTGGCCCTCCCGGCGGGTCTCCTCGGTGAGGACCGACTCGGCGAGCCCGTTGCGGACACGGGTGGCCATCTCCTTCACCGCCGCCCGGGCGATCCGGAGGTCGGTCGGCCGGCGCGGCTCGTGGCGGTCCACGGCACCGATCACGGCTGCCGTGCACGCGGCAATCGCCGCGTCGATGTCGCCTCCCGTACGGGCCAGCCACATGCTGACGAAACGGCTGTTCCCATCGCCAGTAACGAGGTAGGTCTCCTCGGTGCCGTCGTCGAAGATGATGCGCACCAGAAACAGGGTCAGCGGCTCCTTCACGCCCTGCTGAAGCACGCTGTCGGTGTAGATGTTCTTCTGGCCCTGGGCGTGGAACGTCTTGCGCATGCTGTCGGCCACCAGGGCAGCCAGGGCCTTGCGGTCCCGAACCCGGACGACGAACATCGCGAGCGGCTTTCCGCTCTCCTTGTCGACCAGCGTCTCGTAGGTGACCGGGTCCGTCGTGGAGGGCTCCACGTCCATGGCGGTGCGCAACTGGTGCGCCCACCGCTGGTTGATGAAGTCGGGCAGCACGTCGAGGTCCAGGAAGCGCAGGTGCTGCCCGACCGCGTACAAGGTGCCGCCCACGACCGGCTTGTTGAGCAGCAGGCCGGAGTCCGCTGTCTCGCCCCGTGCCTCGACCATCTGGCGCAGCCGGATCGGCTCCACCACACCGCCCGTGACGACGTTGACCGCGTTGTCGTCGAGCGAGTTCACCGGGTTTTCGATGAGTGCCTTGCGAAGACCGCGAAGCTGCGTGACGGGCACGGGGTCGGGCACGGGATTGGGCCGACGCAGGGAGGGAGGCAGGTTGCCGTCGTCAATGTCGTCGATGTTCATGCTCACGGAAGGCCCTTTCAGGGACTAACGCGCCGCAGGAATGACCTGCTGTCCCTGACAATCGTGCCAAGGAGTCCACTGCGCGCTGTCACAAGGGCAGCGAGCGCCGTCACGAGCCATCGCCGGCTCTTTGTCCGGGACGTCTCCGTGCCGACCGGTGTTCCACGGGGCTAGGCGGGCTGCTGGTCAGCCAGGTCGTATGGACCCGGACTCCCGTCGATGACGGGTGCCAGCCACCCTTCACGCCGCAGGTCCAACCCTGAGACGTGCAGTTCCGTATATCCGGAGCGGTGCGCGGCCGACATGTTCCATGTCGGCGAGCGAACCGTAACGGACCGTCACCCTGACGCGCAAGCAGTGCACGTCAGGGGCCCAACTCGGCCTCCTGAAAACCTGGTTACCTGCTGGCGTCGGTCTCCTGGACGCCGAAGCGGCGTCCGGCGTACTCGGGCTGCTGCGCCACGCGAGGTGGCGCAGCAGGCCCTCGTCGGTCTGTGCCTGTCCCGCACGCACTGCGCGAACGCGTCCGAGGAGACGATCGGCGGGTTCTACGAAGGCGCCATCGCGCTGATCGACGCCGGGATCCCGCAGCCGGCCTGGTGCAGTCGTTCGGCACGGTATGGGGGCTGCTGCGGCACTACTGGGTCATCGCGAAGCTCCTGATCACCGTGGTGGCGACCCTTCTGCTGCTGGTCCACATGCAGCCGGTCGGCCATCTTGCCGACGCGGCCGCCCGGGCCGCCCTCGCGGACGGCGAGCTGGAGGGCATGCGCATCCAGCTGATCGCGGACGCGGCCGCCGCCCTGCTGGTGCTCCTGACGGCGGCCGCCCTGTCGGTGTTCAAGCCGCGCGGGGTAACCCGCTACAGGCGCCGTCGCCAGCGCGAGCAGATCACCCAGCCACGCTGACCCCCCGCCGCCGGGGCCTGACGGCGGAAGCAGGTCGGCTCAATGCTGGTGGCCGTCGTCGTGCCCAGGCTCCTTGCTGGGATGGGCGTCTTCCGGAGATGCGGCGGGCTGGGAGGGTGGGCTGGTGGGGTTGCTGCCGTGGTGGTCCTCCGGGCCTTCGTCGCTTCCCTTCTCGGTCACGGCGTCGCTGTGGCTGTGTCCGCCTCCGGACTCGGCCATGGTGGGGGCGATGTGGCGCAGGCCGAGGAAGGTGAGGGCCGTTACGACGAGGATGGCCAGGCCCGTGAGGCTGAGGATGCGCCGCCAGGGCCTCTTGGCCTCCTTCAGGAAGAAGGCGACGAAGGACAGGACGATGCCCAGCGGTATCAGCACGGCGCAGCGTTCTGGGAGGTCTGCGAAGTGCTGCATGCCGCCGCTGAGCATGCCGAGGCCGAACGAGAGCATCGTCGAGGTACCGAGCACGCGCAGGATGCGTGCCAGGGGCTGCCTCTCGGTCGCGAGGATGATGTCGTTGAGGACGGTCGCGAGCAGGAAGACCAGTACGCCGGACGCGGCGATCAACGAATAGCGGGTGGGGGCCATGGGGTGGTGGACAACCGCGCCGCTGATGAGGCCGGCACCGACGTAGTAGCCGACGTAGCCGAGATAGCGCCACGGCAGCATGACGCCTTCCCGTCTGCTGCTGGAGCGGCGTTGGCTGCGGGTCGGCTGCGACGGGGACGGGGGCGTCGTGGCGAGAGTAGGCGAGGAGGACAAAGCGGACCCTTCAAGGGAAGTTCAGTGGGGCCTGGGGCTCTCAACGAGACAGCCGGGCAGGACGGGGCCGAAGATCGGCGTCACCGGGCACAGCGCAACGTGAGCCGGCCATGCAGCGCCGCACGCCACCGCGTGGCAGCCAAGGCGTGTACGCGCGGCATGACCGAGCCGCCGCTGGTGCACGGGCGGAGACGGCTTGAGGGGTGTGCCCAAGTACGTCGACCGGTTGGCTGGCGTGAAGGTCTAGATCCGTAGGACCGCTGAGTCCGGCACGGGGGCAGGGGCCAAGAGGGCCGTGACAGGTCGAGCCGCGCCGGATGCGTACGCGTACGGAGGCCGGTGAATGGCCTGGGTCTCGCACGGGCCGGGCAGCGCAGCGCCCTGTTGGGGCTGGCCGGACACACACTGGTGAGCCGCGTGATCGGGCTCCGGAGCATCCTGGTGATCGGTATGCCCCTGGCCGGAGTGCGGGTCGGGCGCCTCGTGGCTGTGCCCAGCGGAATGCGGGTTCGCAGCGTCCAGGGCTACCGCAGTGGTCGGCGCCCCGGGATGCGCGTGGCCTACGGCGCTCTCCGCGCTGACACCGTGGGAGTACATAAGGGTGAGGAGAAGCGCGGCCAGCACCCACACTCGCCACGGGCCCGCTGCACGAGAGCGGGACCGCGGCGCACTACGGGTCGCCCGGGCCACAACCATGCCGGGGAGCATAGCGGCATGCCGGCCGCGGACCTTCTGAGGGGCGTGCGTTCCCTCGGGCGAGTGGGTCCGGGACTCGTCGGCCTGCCAGCCGGGGCGGCGGGGCCGCGGACGGGTACCTCTCCAGCTAACGCCCCTGACCACGAACGTGCCCGGCCGCACCGTGAAGGTGCGGCCGGGCACGGTGTCGAGCGGGCGGTGGTCAGTGGTAGGCATGGACGACGGCGTGGCCCTTGCCGCGGCCGATCATCCACTTGTTCACCAGCGTGGTGATGAAGAAGGCGACGACGAAGCCGCCCAGCAGGGCCGACCAGAACAGTCCATCGGACAGGTGCGCGTCCATCGCGCCCGGCGTGAGAGCGATGATCGCGTCGTCTCGATACGTGTGGGCAGGCCCGGCGAACGAGGACGTGGAGCCCGGAGCTGGGGCATGGCCGGGTCGGGCCTTCTGCCGGGTGCTTCTTACGCCAGCGCTGGTCGGAGCATCCTGGAGGCGGGGCGTGATCGCGAGGGGGCCACGCTTCGCGGGTCCACCGAATCACCGGCTGCTGGCACGGGTAGATCAGTGTCGGAATGCTGCTGCCTTGGGCCCGGGTTTGATCACCAACGCGTTCAGCGGGCGCGTCCGCGTGGGCTGTACTACCTCCAGCCAGCCGTCGGCGCGGGTGACGCAGTACGGGATGCTCTGGTGGCCCTGCCACTTCCAGTTGATCCACCAGCGGGGTTCACTCCGGTGCCCCGCACGGCGCCGCGGCGTGGGCAGCCGCTGACCGGCCAGCTCGACGTCGTCGAGCTCGACCCCGAGTTCCTTCATGAAGGCCAGCCCCGCCAGGGCCGCGCGGCGCAGCGGGCTGTCGTCGTTCCACCGGCGGAAGGCCCAGCGCATGTCCGAGGTCGCCAGCAGGTCGGTGTCGTCCGGCGCGTCAGAGAGCTCAATGCGGGAAATGGTGATGGCCTCTTGCCGCTGCCACCCGATCAGTTCTGCCCGGATCGGGCGGGGGATGTGCCGGTCGAGGCCTTCGAAAGCGTCGATCATGTCGTGTCGCTCGGCCCGGCCGGCTTCGGGGTCCTCGGTGATCGCGTGGAGCACGCCGAGAGCTTCGGTAAGCGTGTCACCTCGTTGCCACAGCGGGAGCATGAAGGTGCCTTCGGCCTCCAGCTGCTCGCGGGCCGCGTCCTCGAACTGGAATTGCAGGCCGCGGGACGCCCCGGCGAGCGCGCGGCGCAGCGGCGCGTAGGGGTTACCGCCGGAGAAGATGGCCTGGACGACGGCCTGGTTCATCCGTTCGTCGCGCTCGAACCGGACAGCGACGTCGACGTCGTGGGGCTCGGTGGCACCGCGCGCGAAGCTGCCGAACAGCCACACCTGCCGGACCAGGCGGAGGGGCCATTCCTGAGGGCAGTCGAGCCGGTGAAGCATCGCTTCGACCAGTTCGACAGCTCTCGTGCGCTTCATGTTGCTCCCTCGATCCCGCTGGCCACCAGGGTAGTGGCCGGACCATCAGGTTGAGTTCCACCGATGGCCATCCCGCGGAGGGGTGAGAAGTGGTCCTGGCGAGGCGCGCGGGCGAGGGCCGTGTATGTCAGGGCCCGACGGGCGGCGACCGTTGATCAGGCCGGAGCCGACGGATTATGCCCCCGGACGCAACGCACGGGGGGACGCGGCGTCCGGGGGGACTGCTGCTCAACGTACCGCGCCAACTGGCCTCTTATCGCACATATCGGGGAATCTGATCGCGGGTCGGGGCGGGCGCGGACTCAGGTGAATCGCTTCGGACTCCGCGCTGATCTGCGCTCGCTCCACATCGGCGACCAGGTCCTTCGCGTGGCTCTCGCCCCCTTCGTGGAGGATCTGGGCCTTGGCGATGAGGTCGGCGCAGACAGCTGTCCACGTCAGGACGATCGCGCCGCGGGCCGAGCCGGAGACGTAGCACCGGTACGCCTCGCTGACGAGGGGACGCAGGTCCGGATTGAACACGCGGTTCACGCGCTCTTCCAGGTCGATCATGTTGCCCCTCCGGCGCACCCGTCCCACTTGCCCCCGAAATGATCCCACCTCCCGCTCCGGTCCCGGGCCGACCTCTCCAGTTGCTATGCGCTGGTACCGGCACATAGCTACAGTGCTGGTATGGGAAAGCAGACGAACATCCGCCTGGACGAAGAGGTCAAGGCAGCCGCCGAGGACCGGGCCAAGCGCCGGGGCCTGAGCTTGCAGGGGTACGTGGCCGACCTGATCGAGGCGGACGTGAACCAGTCCCGCGCGGCCTTCATGGCCGGCGCCGCATCGTTCCTGGCCGCGTACACGGACGCGTTCGATGCGGAAGTCGGTGAGGACCGGTACCCCGGACTCCCGGAGACCCCGGCGAAGACGGCACCGAGGGACGCCGCGTGAACCTCCGGATTGACCTCGCGTGGATCCTGGCAGTGGCGCAGCAGATTCCGGGAGACCCCCAGGTCGTCGACTACGGCGTCCCCGTAGCGGCGGAAGCACGTCACCGGGCGGAGATCCTTGACCACGAGGTCTACCCCGAACCCCATCACAAGGCCGCGGCGCTGCTGTGCGAGCTGGCGAGAAACCCGAGCCTCGAGATGCGGAATCTCCTTTTTGCGGCAACCGTGACCGCGGCCTACCTGTCGGCGTGTGGCCTTCCGGTGAGCCCCGGTCTGGACACCGTTGTCCCCTTGGCCCGCGCGGCCCGGGACGGGCTCCCGGTGCGGGAGGTCGCCGCTCAGATCAAGACCTGGACGAGCTGATCGAGCAGGCTCTTCCCACGGTCCGTACCGAGTCAGGATTCCAGGTCATCAACGAGCGTCGGCCGGCCATCCGTAACGGTGAGGCGTGCCGTCAGAAGCTGTCCCACATCTTCGCTGTGGGTTATCCGGGCTGGTCAGTGTCTGGATGAGCGAGCATGCCGGAGAGCGCCGTTGGCATGGGTGGATCACCGTGTCGGTGCTTGTGTGGCGTCGGTTTCGCGGCTGGTGTGGGACGCGGAGGCAGCCCCGGCGGCACCAGCCGCCCGCGCGGCGAAGGCCAGCGGCACGAAACTGCGGCTGTCCGCGGTCCCGCACTCACTGGCCAGGCTGCCGCGGCTGACCCACGCCGGCAGCGCCTTCACCATCGAGCAGCCGGACCTGCGGTGAAGCCATGGCCGGGGGAGTGCGCCGGTGCGCGTACATCCACCGCGCGGGTGCGATGGCGAGGGCCAGGGCGAGGTCCTGCCGGAGCTGTGCGGCCTGCTCGGGACCGCGATCGACTTGCCCGGCCCCGTGGCCAGGGCAGAGGTGGATCCTTGCTCTCA
The DNA here is from genome assembly GCF_053591995.1 of Streptomyces sp. NPDC002835. Classification (NCBI taxonomy): domain Bacteria; kingdom Bacillati; phylum Actinomycetota; class Actinomycetes; order Kitasatosporales; family Streptomycetaceae; genus Streptomyces; species Streptomyces sp. NPDC002835. The sequence continues at coordinate 24,874 of NZ_JBSFUW010000048.1, forward strand.
GGTGCCGGCCATGAGCTGGAGCAGGTCGCGCAGGTCACGCCGCTGGTTTTCATCGAGGGCGGCGAGCGGGTCGCGGGCGAAGCGGAGGCGGGCGAGCAGGTCCCGGGCGATCTCTTTCCCGGTGTCCGTGATGGCCAGGAGTTTGACACGCCGGTCGCCGGGATCGGGCTGGCGCTCGAGCAGGCCTCGGCTCTGGAGCTTGTCGACGATGCCGGTGAGGTTGGAGGGCTCGGCGCCCAGGCGCTCGGCGATGCGCCGCATGGGCAGGGCGGCGCCTTCCAGGGCGATGAGTACCTTGACCTGCTGCGGGGTGAGGCCGTGGTGGGCCGCCGCGGACTCGTATTCGCGGGTGTACCGGTCGGTGATCGTCGAGAAGAGAGCGGTCACCTCGGAGGTCAGCGGGTCGGGAGTGAGCGTCATGCACCCCACCCTAGAGGAAGTTATAACCATCTACAACGATTGACAATAATGGTTATGGAGCATAATGTTGTTTCATCCCCACCGAACAGGAGTCCTCACATGAAGCAGCGCACCGGCGGTCCCTCGGTGTCCGCCGTGGGCCTGGGCCTGATGGGCATGTCCGAGTTCTACGGAGCCACCGACGACAGCCAGTCCATCGCCACCATCCACCACGCGCTCGACATCGGCGTGAACCTTCTCGACACCGCTGACGTCTACGGAGCCGGCCACAACGAACGCCTCCTGGGCCGCGCCCTGGCAGGACGGCGCCGCGACGAAGCGGTCGTGGCCACCAAGTTCGGATCCCGGGCCAGCGCCGACGGGACCGACTTCACCGTCGACTCCACCCCCGAATACGCCCGGCAGGCCGTCGACGCCTCACTGCAGCGACTGGGCCTTGACCACATCGACCTGTACTACCTGCACCGCCGCAACCCCGCCGTACCAATCGAGGACACCGTCGGCGCCCTGGCCGAGCTCGCCGCAGCCGGCAAGATCCGCCACATCGGACTGTCCGAGGTGAACGCCGACACCCTGCGCCGTGCTCACGCCGTGCACCCGATCGCCGCTCTCCAGAGCGAGTACTCACTGTGGGAGCGCGCTCTGGAGCCCGAGATCCTGCCCACCGCCCGCGAACTCGGCATCACCGTGGTCCCCTACTCGCCCGTAGGCCGCGGATTCCTCTCCGGCAAGATCACCGACACCGCCACCCTGGCCCCCGACGACTACCGCCGCTTCGACCCCCGCTTCCAGGGCGAGAACCTGCACAACAACCTGAAGCTGGCCGAGCGGGTCCGCACCCTGGCCGCCGAAGCCGGCCACACCCCCACCCAGCTCGCCCTGGCCTGGCTACTCCACCAGGGCCACGACATCGTCCCCATCCCCGGTACCAAGCGCATCACCTACCTGGAGGAGAACGCCGCCGCCGCCGACATCCACCTCGACACCGACCAGCTCGCCGCCCTGGAAGCAGCCATGCCGCCCGGCGCCGCCGCCGGCCTGCGCTACCCCGAAGCCTTCATGGACCGCGTCAACAACTGACACCGCCCCTGCCCAGACGCCCAGCACAACCCCAGGGCCGGGGCAACAGAACCGCCGCCAGAACACCGACCCCACGAACGGACCCCACCCATGACCGAGAACTCCGAGCTGGCCCAGCTGCGGGCCCAGATCGACCTGCAGAACGCCGCCAACACCGCGCGCGCACAACTGCACCGCTGGTTCGCGTTCTACGAACGCGACCCCAAGAACTGGGACAACCAGTTCGACCTCCTCAGCGACGACATCGAGATCATCCGCGGGGTCGGACCCGAAGGCGGCATCGAGACCGGCAAGGACAACTACCGCACCAGCGTGGAAGCCTTCCCGGTCGGAGAAGGCCATGCCCACCACATCAAGCGGTTCCAGATCCTGCCGATCGGCACCACCGGCCAGTGGCTGGCCAGCATCGACCTCCACTACAGCAACCGGTCGGTAAACGGCGACGAGCGCGCCGGAGCCCTCCACTACGCCATGCAGCTCGACTACAGCACTCCCGCTCTGCCCACCATGCGGCGCGTCATCGTCGAACTCGACCACTTCATCGACGAACCCTTCCAGGACGCCTACCCCCTCAACCGCGCCGCCAGCCTGGTCTACTACTGGCTCACCCTCATCGAAAGCCGCAACCCCGACCCCGCCCCACTGACCGAGATCCTCGCCAAGGACGCCTCGTTCCACCTCAGCGACGGACGCACCCTCAACGGCGCCGAAGCGATCGCCGACTGGTTCACCGGCCTGCCCAGCCTCGTCCAAGCCAGCCACCACGACGTACACAACCTCACCGTCCACCCCCAGGAGACCGGCCACCTGACGCTCTCCATGGACCTCGACTGGCAGGGCATCGACACCGACGGCCGCCCCGTCACCGCCCGCACCCACCACGACTGGACCCTGACCGACGGCAACGGACGCTTCCCCCAACTCCAGCAAGCCACCATCACCCAGACCCAGCCCATCACCACCACCCACTAGCCCCGATATTTCGCAACAGCCCGTCGGCTCGCCCGCCGGCCATCGTCGGGTAGGCGGCCTGCCGGGCGGCGACGCGCTCCTCCGTGGCCGGACCACCGAGGTGGGCGCGGACTCGGTCGTCGGTCAACAACTCGCTTACCAGGGGGCCGTCTTCCCGGGTGACCGGCCGCAGAAGGAGACGGTCGGTGCGCAGCTGGGCGGGCCAGACACGGTCCAGGGCGGTGTCGACGGATTCCATGGCTGCCACCTTGGCAGCGTACGGCTGCGCCCGGACCAGCTTCGTCCGGAGACCCCACCGGCGGGTGGCCGGGACAACGGCCGCCGGCTCAGCGACGGTCGAGACCCGGTGGCCCGAGGTATACAGCATTGGATACTGCAGGGGTGGTGAAGGATCTGAAGAGCGCGCTGGCCGCGCTGGACGCCCACGATCCGGTGTCCCTGCTCGGACTACGCGAGACGCAGTGGCTCGACGCCAAGGCGGCCCCGTACCAACTGGCCGATCCCAAGGCGGTCGAGGAGCTCACAAAGGACGTCGCGGCGTTCGCCAACGGAGGCGGCGGGGTCATCGGCATCGGCATCGCCACCCGACTCGAGCATGACGAAGAGGTCCTGGACCGCATCGTCGGCCTCGACCCGGCCGCGGTGAACGTGGACCAGATCCGCAAGCTGATCCGGCAGCGGGTCGCCCCGGCTCCTCGCGGGGTGCGCGTCGGATGGTCTGGTGCGGACGGCGCACGGGTGCTGTTCATCGACATCCCCGTGCAGGGAGCCGACGCTCTCTTCGTCGTGCCGGCCCCGGTGGGCAAGCCCGGTTCGCCGCGCTCAGACACTGTCGCCGTACCGATGAGGGACGGCGACAGCACGTACTGGCTGCCCCGGGCCGAGATCCTGCAGCTACTCTCCGCCGGCGTCCGCGCCTCCGGCATGCCCACTGCCCAGGCTCTCACCGAGCTCGTGCGGCAGGCCGTGTCGGCTGCCGGGCCCGGCAGCGGGCTGCGTGTCGGACAAGGCGTGCCCGACCGCGAGCGGGAGATGCGGGCGGCCTACGAGCAGCTGACCGAAGCCGGGCTGGGGAAACCGGCCGGCGAGGCGTGGGCGCAGTGCGCGGCCGTACTGCAGGACTTCGAGCATGAGGCGGACGGCGAGCCGGGATGGGTGCTGTGTCTGGTGCCCGGCCGCCCTCCGGCCGCCGTCGCCGCGCCTGTTTGGCAGGCGATCGTCGAATCGGGGCGGCGTGCCCCGGGCGGTCAGGACCCGCTCGCGGCCATCGGCCTCCCCCGCCTTCCCGCCGACTCGGACACCCCGTGGGTGATCCCGGCCGACGCTCGGAGCGTGGACCTCGACGGCGGATCGTGGGGTGCGGGCCGGCTGTCGTGTTCGGGCCGCGGCGTGTGGCGGTGGCAGCCGCTTCCCCGTTTCAGCCTGGACCAGGGCCGGTCGGCCGAGATCGGGACCGCCGGCCAGACGCCGGCGCTACGCCTTCGCGCCCTGGTGAACCTGCCCTGGGCCGACCCGGGCGCGCTGGAGGTCAGCAAACCCCGGCGTACGCTGCTCGAACAGCAGCTTCAGTACAGCGCGGTGGCCGGCGCGGTGACGATGCTGTCCCGGCGCCGGGGCGCGGAGTTGCCCGCCGCTCGCTGGGAACGGGGGCCCTTTGACAACTCGGCCCGTTCCGTCGGCTACACGTGCACGATCGCTGGGCCCGACGGCGGCCCGGCCGTGAAGGCCTCCGTCATGCTCGCCCTGCCCACCACGATGGAGTCCACCGTGGTCGCCTGCGCGGACGTCCTGATAGAGAACCCGGAGGCATGGGCCGCGCTCCTCGGTCCCGGCGGGGAAACGCGGCTGGGCCTCGACGAGGTCCAGGCCGTGCTGCTCGCAGCGTGGGAGACAGCCGCCGAGCTGCTGCCCGATGTCGTCGGCGACCCGGCCGGGCTGTCGTGGGCCGCCCCGCCCACCACCGAACTGCGGATGACGTGCGAACAGCCCGCCGACAACGGCGTCCTGCCGGACCTGGACACGCACGTCGACCTGACGCCGCTCGGCCCCAACGACGGCGGCCCCAGGTTGCGGATGGCCGTCACCATCACCACGGCGCCCGCCATGGTCCGCGCAAAGCGCCAGCGCCTGCTGCAGGAGGCGCTGGTACACATGGCTCGCCACTTCGGCTACGTCGACGCCGAGGTGGACGTCCTGTAGGACCGGACTGTGCGCACCGGCGTTGCGCCAGAGAAGAGAGCGTGGAACCTGGTCTAGCGGAGTGCTTAGTGGTGGGGCCTGTCCGTCGTCGCGGCAGGGCCGCCAACAGGGAGCGCCGAGCTCCGAAGTCGATATGGACGGTGCCGGTCAGGTCGACCGTGTCGGGGGCCGCGCCGGCGGTGGTCGGCTACACGAAGACCCGGAAGAACTTGCCGTGGCCCACCGTAGTGAACGCAGAAGCGTCAGCGTCTGGCTGACCTGCGGTGGCACGTCCCCGCAGGTGCTCCGGGACGTGCCACCACTCGGTTCCCCCAGTGCAGAGCCGCCTAGCTGATCACGAAGGGAATCAGGGCCACCTCCGCATCCCAGGGCGTCGATGAAGGGGACCTCAGCACGAAGCTGTACTGGCGGCCGTCGTCATCGGGGACAGTCGCGGAGACGCAGCGCGGATGGTTGGTCAGCAGCTGAGTGGCCTTCTCCACGATCGGCTTCGGCTGCGCTGCGTGGATGAACAGCGGAAGCACCGCGAAGCGGTCGTAGCGGGTCAGGTAGCCGAACAGCTGGTCGATGGCCTCGTGGAACTTCGAGGCGCCCTTCCAGATTTTGCACTCGCCGACGAGGACATTACGGTCCTCAATCCGCAGCAGCAGATCGGTTTTCCCCGCGAGTGGGGAGAGTTCGATCCGTGAGCTGATCTCCCGCATGCAGCTGCGGGTAGGGCCGCTAACGAGGTCTGTCGCCATAGGGGGTGACGTTAGTGAGTCGGCTGCAGGTAAGGGGAGCGAAGCTGTCAGGAACGGCCAGCCGGGCGGACGGCACTGATGTGACCGCCGGCACTGGGGAGGTCCGTTCGGCCGAGGCAGCCACTCGTCATCCGGTGGCGCCCCATGCCTGTCCGTCCTCGGCACCGACGGTCTGTTCGTGCTCCGATCGGGCGGCCTCGAGCAGGCGGCGCCAGGACGTGACCAGAGGGCGCCGCCGCAGAAGAGCCCTCCGTTCGCGCTCGGTCATCCCACCCCAGATGCCGTGCTCAATGCGCAGGTCGAGGGCGTGGGCGAGGCACTCGGTACGCACCGGGCAGCCGGTGCAGATGGCCTTGGCCTTGTTCTGTGCCGCGCCTTCGACGAACAGCTCGTCGGGATCGGCGGTTCGGCAGGCCGCGTGCTCACTCCAGTCCTGATCATCCCCGACCACCCCTATGCCGCCCTCTCCCTGGTCCGGCCCCCTACCCCCCCCCGGGCAGGCGCAGTCCGGAAACGGTACGGCACGAACACGGGGCTGAGATCGCCGAGAGACGGCAATCCGTTCGGGTGACGGGGGCTTGACGGCGGTCCTGGTGGTGCTTGGCGTCTCAGCCGGTGGCCGAGCAGTCGGGCATCGCCGGGAGCGGGGCCTCGCCCGTCACGGTGCTGATCCGTCGCCGGATCGCGGCGAACATCTCGGCCCGCTCGGGCTTGACCGGGTAGTCGAAGCGGTCGTAGCGCAGTTGGAGGGTGGCGGTGTTGTCCGGGGACTTCAGGAGGATCAGGCCGAGGCCCTTGCCGGGGGTCAGGTCACGGTGTCCCCGCAGTTCCAGCGGAAGACCGTGCTCCGGGTCGGTGAGGGCCTGGACCAACTCGGCGCGGCGCAGGCCGGTGTCGGCATCGTGGTCCAGCTCCAGGACCCACCACTCCCCCAGCCGGGACTCGTGGCCGGTGACGACTTGGGGGACGGCGACGGTGTGCAGGAGGCCGAGGCGGCGCAGCAGCCCGCTGGGGAGCCAGGCCGCGTCACGCCAGGTGGATTCGTAGGGCAGTGGCTGGCGCTCGTCTTCCCAACGGCGTTCGTGGGCGGTCCAGGTGTCGCCAGCGAGCCAGCTGGCCTCGCCGCCGTGGTCTCGGATGCGCTCGGCGAGCGCGGCTTCGGCCTTCTGGAAGGCGCGTCGGGAGGGTCCGGTGAGCCGGATGCTGGTCGGCTGTCCGAGGCGGCGAAGCTCGAGGCCGCGCTCGCTTCGTGCCGTGATCCGGCACCCGTTGAGGCCGTGGATCTCGTCGTCGCCGGTACCCACGCTCACCCACCCGGGCAGCAGGCCGGCCAGCAGGCTGTCGAGGCTCGCGTTGCTCTCCAGGTGGAGCCTGATGCCGTCCGCGGTGGGCTGCACGTACTGGATGCCGAAGGGGAACTCGAAGAAGTTCCGCTGGGAGCCGAGAACCCAGTAGAACACCTCGGACTCGAGCAGGAGTTGCTCGTGGTGGGCGGGAGCGGGGATGAGAGGGGCGCGCCGGGGGAGGCCGGCGACGACCTCGCACGCGAGCTGGCGGGGAGCTCCGGTGTAGAGGGCGTACGTCCGGGCCCGGCTGCTGGTCTGGGTGGCCGACATGGCGGGTACCTTTCGCTCCGCTCCGTCGGCCCGCGGAGCGTGAGGAACAGGCACTGGTGTGCGGTGGTGCGGTCGGTGAGATGGCTCTGATCGAAGCCGAGCTTCTTCGCCTCCGCCTTGAACCAGTGGGCCGAGGTTCGCGTGAGGAGCAGCAGACCGATGCCGCAGGGCGCCACCGTATCCCCCGGGCTCGACTCGACGGGGGCGCCACGCCGTTCGTCGGCTCGGGGCGCCGACTGCTATCGCACAGACGTACGCGCTGCCTCGGTGGGGACGAGTCCGTCTCCACGACGATGTCCTGGATGCCGGGCCAGGCCCACCTCCGCACCCCGGGTGGCCTACTTGGCGGCCCAGCAGCCCAAGCTGTTCCGGTTCCCCTCCGCCGCCCGGAGCAGCGCGTCCGGCGATCCCAGCAGACCGGACGGCAGATACCCGGACCGGACACCGAGTTCCCACCCATGGACCTGGACGGCGAGGCAGGCCAGGGCGAGAGTGCCGAGGGGGAGGAGGGACCGGGGCGCGGGATCACCGGCATCGGCCTCGACGCTCTCCCGGTACGCGACCAGCCGGGCGACGAGGGCGTCCTCGAAGGCGTGCTGGTCGTCGTCGAGGAGTACGCGGAGCAGCCGCTGGTCCGCGCTCAACGCGTCATCGACCTCGTCGAGCCGCCGGGCGGCCTCCGCGCGCTCCCCGGCGTCCGGCTTGCGCAGCGGAACCGTAGGCCAGTCGCGGGGCAGATGCCCGGCCGCCTCGGTGAGATAGGGGCACAGGGCGTCCATGGCGGCCAGGTCGGCGGGGTCGGAGACGGAGGTGTACCGGTTGTAGGGCACGCCGTCACGGATGGCGGGCGCGTAGTCGCCGCGCAGCAGCAGCCCGGTGACCCGCTCCCAGTCCCACACATGCCCGCTGACGACACACATCTCGAACATGTCGAGCCAGGTCCGCGCGGTGGGCGCCTCCTTGACGACGTCCCGGAAGGTGATGGGCCCGTCCCCGAACTCGTCGTCGTCCGGATCCGTGCTGATCCGCTCCCCGACGAGGGGGAACCGCAGTTCCTGGTCCCCGTCCGGGAAGCACATGATGCTCAGCACTCCGTGCACACACTCCGCGGCGGTGACGGCGACCATGCCGGCCGCAGCGTCGAGCCCCGGCTCCATCACCGTCCGCGCGGCGACATGGTCGAGCAGTTCGTCCGCCATGGCCCGGATCAGCGTCGGCGAGATGCTGCCGTACCGCAGCCAGTGCCACCGCGTGTAGGCCCGCCCGTCAATGTCGTCGAGCGCCTCGGCCAACCGCTGCCCGTCAACCTGATGGCATGTCACATTCCGCACGTACCCCGCCCCTTCATGAACTCCACGACTGGACGAAGCACGTTATCAACGGGCACTGACAGCACAGTCCTCTCGCGAGGCCGGGCAGGAGCTGTTGGCCCGGTGCGGTATACACGAGGAGATCACAAACCGCCGCACTGTGAGGCGGCGCACCGGGGGTAGGGAATGACCGTTCCGCACGTGAGTACCGCGCTTCGCCCGGGGGACTACCTCCAGATCGCTTCGGAACGGATGGCCGTCGACGGCGTGCCGGACGGCGAGGGGTTCGCCCGGATCGAGCGGGTGGAGATCATCACCGACATCGGTTTCCTGGCTCCGGGCTCCACCCACGTGCGTACCCGGGCAACCCGGCAGATCGCGGTCGTGTTCTGTCACGGCATGCCAGGCCCGGTCATGTTGCGCGAGGGTGATCAGTGGACCCTCGGCGAGGTCGACAGCGACCGGGCCCGCGGGGATTCCGCCCATCCCTGGTGGCCAGAGACACCAGAGCCCCTTTTCACCGGAAGCCGCTTGGCCGCCGGACCGCACCCCTTTCGCAGCACCATCCACGGCCCCGACCTCGTGGCGCCGGCCGCCGCGCCGGAGCCGCAGCCGCCGCGGCAGCGGGCAGCCGTGTTCGACAAGCCGGCCCACCTGGTCATGGTTGGTGACTACCTGCAGATCCATGCCCTGCGGCACCCGAAGTGGGACATGCGCATCGACGAAGGATTCCACCGTGTCGAATGGATCGGCCACCTCGCCGGTGACGCCCTCGACGCAGTGCTGAACGATCCTGCCTGGGCGCGCGGTCGCCTTACCCTCGCCTCGGTCCACGGCCTGTCCGGCATCCTCGTGCTGCCCGAGGTTCCGGTGACTGTCCTGATCCAGCCCAACCCGGAGCGTCGCCGCTCCGACGAGGACGAAGCCTGGCACGAGGGTCCCTTCTACGAACTGGCCGGTGTCACCGAACCCGACCTCACCGAGCAGCTCCACGCCGATGCCCGCCTACGGCCGAAGCCGCCTGGTTCGGAGGCCGCTCTGTACCCCAGCAGGTTCAGCAGCCCCGCCCAGCGGGCTCTGCACCTGGACGGCGTCACCGGCATCCGCCCCGTCGCCGCCTCCCAGCTTCCCTGGCCCCATGGCCTGTTCAAGTGTCCCTACGGTGAGCGGGCGAAGGCCCTGGCCGCCACCTACCCCAAGGGTCACAGCAAGACCGCCCACGCCGAGCTGTTCGCCCGGCTCGGCGATCAGGACTTCGCCGCCTGCCCCTACCACCAGGCCGACGACTGGAGGGCGATCACGGCGGCCGTGCTCGCCTTCGCCCGCGCCGAACCCGACAGCGACGAACAGGACCGGCTCTACCGCGCCACGCACCTGAGCGAGCGCGACCGCGCCTGGTTTCGCTCCCTCATCGGAGGGGGCCACATCTGGTGGGACACCGGACAGCAGAATCTGACCAACGGCCAGCACCGCCTGTGTGCGCTGCGTGCCGCCGGCATTGAGGTGATTCCCGTCTACGGCCGGCACCTTCCCGACCACGACGAGACCGCGCCGTCCCAGGATGCCCTGACGCACGCCAGGCGCACCGTGGAGGACTTCTGGCTTGCCCACGTCGCTTCCGCGCTCAAGCCGGGCCGCCTCAGGACCCACCTGGCCCGGCTGCTCGCCCGCTACCCACGCCTGCGTGCGCTGCTGCCGAAGAGCGAGTAGCGCGCTATGCCCGAATGGTGGTGAACGCGTGGTGGGCGGACCAGACAGGCGGCGGCCGATGGTCACGCAGGATCCGGCGGGTATGCCCCTGGACGCCGCGCACGGGGGGACGCGACGCCCGGGAGGACTGCTTGCCAACGTACAGCGCCAACTGCCCGCTTATCGCACATATCAGGGAATCGACACGTACGTGCGCCGCGCGGGCTCGCGCCCAGTACGGCCACGGCGCCTTGCGCAAAGAGGTCAGATCAGCGGGCAGCCGCAGAGTGCAGCGGATGCTGACTCTAGTCAGGCTTGTTCCTTCGGAGAGAGTCGCTGCACCATCTCGATCACAAAGTCGGAGGGCCCACGGGAAATCCAGTACCCGCTGTTGGTCCGGTACCCGGGGCCGACAATCATGGTCACCGTCGACTCGGCTCGGGTGAGGGCGACGTAGAAAGTACGTCTCTGTTCCGCGAGCTCCGTCCCCGTGGCTTCGCGCCACTTCCCTCGGTCGGGGATGTCCCGCGGGATGATGCCTTTGAGGAGGCCCGGGAGAATCACGGTGTCGAACTCGCGGCCCTTGGCCGCGTGGTAGGTAGCCAGTAGGACCTTCCCGATGATCTCCTCGCCGCGTGCCAGATCCTGAAGCAGGAGGTCCTTGGACCTACACAGGTCGGCCATGGTGTCGAGGCTGCTCGTGTTGTCCTGATCAGGGTGCTCCGCGGCTACCTCGTCGAGGGCCAGGCCGGCGCGCAGCTGCTCCAGCCAGGCGAGGGCCGGGGCGTCGGCGGGGTAGAGCTCATCGGGATCGAGGCACAGCTGCAGAGCTCTGGGCAGATGCAGTCGTGAGGTCGGCGGGGCGAGCTGGGCCTCGGTGCGCAGCGTGGTGAGGGCGCGGGTCAGGGCGGCGAGGGACGGTGTTTGCGCGCGGCGCAGCATGTCAGCGCGTTGGGCGCCCGGTGCGGTGTGGATCTGGTAATTGGTGACGGCGCGGCTCGCGCACCTCTGGACGAAGCGGGAGAGGCTTCCGGCGGGCAGCTTGTCGTCGCCTTCGTGCCGGAAGTCCAGCTCACGTCGGGTGAGTTCGCTGCGCACGGCGTCGAGAAGGGGACCGCGAGCGGGGTAGAGGATGGCGATCCGTTCGGGGCTGATGTGCCTGTTCTGCGCTTCCTCGACGAGATCGCAGGCCAGTCGGGCATGGTCCTCGAGACCTCCATCGACTCGTTTGAGGTTGACGTCGCCCGGTGGTGCGCCCTCGCGTGCGAGGCGCCCTCGGGGAAGCCCGAGGGCGGCTTCGGCGGCGGTGATGATGTCCTGGCCGCTGCGGTAGTTGACCTCGAGCTCCAGGTCGCGGAAGTCTGGTCGAGCGGCCAGCTCGGTCAGGTACTTGGCGTCGGCTCCGGTGAATCCGTAGACGGACTGGTCGGTGTCCCCGACGGCGAAGACGGTGATGCCGGCCAGATCGCGCAGGGCGACGACGAGTTCATGGAGGACTCCGCCGAGATCCTGGTACTCGTCGACGACGAGGTGGGGGAAGCGGGCTCGCAGAAGGTCGCGGACGTGCTCGTGCTCCCGGACGGTACGTACGGCCCGCGTGACCATGGCCTCGAAGTCGATCTCGCCTCGGAGGATGAGCTGTTCCTCGTAGAGGCGTGCCGCCTGGACTTCCCGCGGGTCGAAGCTGTCCAGGCTCTCGTTGCAGGCCAGGGCCCGGCGGATCCGGGTGTTGTGGGGCATGCGGTGCTGGGCTAGAACCTCGGTGATGCCGGCCTGATCGAAGCAGCGCTGCAAAAGGGCTTCGGTGGCGGCCTTGTTGAGGACCTGTCCGGCTTGGGGTGCCGGCTGGCCGGTCAGGTGTGCGAAGGCCCGCAGGATCTCGTTCAGGCAGAAGGCGTGCACGGTGGAGCAGGTGATCCGCCCTTCGGCGCGCACGCCGCTGCTGAGGACGCGGCGGCGGATCTCCTCGGCCGCCGCGTTGGTGTAGGTGATGCAGGCCACGCCGCGGAAGGCCGAGATCTGTGTCTGGAGCACGTAGGCGATCCGGGCGACGAGGGTGCGCGTCTTCCCGCTTCCGGGACCGGCCCGCAGAACGACGTTGCCGTCGTGGAGCACGGCGGTCCGCTGCCTGGGGTGCAGACTGTCGAGCTCCGCAAGGAGGGTGTCACTGACCTGCATCGCTGCCCTGCCCGCTGCCGTGTGGCGCCGCGTGGCCGGTGAGCAGTGGCGTTCCGCGGGCCGCACGGCTGATGCGTTCCATGGCCAGGAAGAGGTAGGAAGCCGTGCCCAGGCGGCGCAGGGCATGCTCGTCCAGCGGGACGTCGTCCGCGATCTGCGCTTCGGACCGGATCCGGGCGCCCAGGTCGACCTGGGCGATGTGCGCGGCGAGGCGCTGTGCGAAGCGGCCCTTGCCGAGGTCGCCGATCCGCTTGAGCATCTTCTTCCGGACGTCGGGGTCGATGATCGCGTTCAGCTCGTTGGCGACCCCGCGGCTCACGTCGCCGATCGCGCCGGCGTTGCCGTTCAGCTCCCTGAAGGCCTGGATGATCTCCTCGCCGAACATGGAGCACAGGTCGGTCTCCAGGGTCTGGGCGCCGACGTAGACGCCGATGTTCTGGAGCTCTGCGGCGAGAGGAGCGCGGGTCGTCTGGTAGCTGGCTTCCTGGGTTTCCGGCAGGGCGGCGATCTGGTCCAGGAGGGCTGTGCGGCGGGCTCCCTCGGGGTGGAGGTTCGCGCCTCGCTTGAGGCCGGCTTCCCGGCGGCCGCGCTTGTCGCGTGCGGCGTCTCCGTCGGTGATGACCACGTGGGGGGTGTTGAGGCCCTTCGGGCCGAGGAGTGCCCGGTAGGGCTTGAAGTCGGTGCCGTGGACGCTGGCCACCACGGTGCCGTAGGCGTCGAGGTCGAATCCGGCGGCTTCGGCCAGGGCTGGGAGGATGTACAGCTCGGCCAGTCCTTCGACCAGCACCACGGCGGAGGCGAAGAGGACCTCGGCGCGACTGACATCGAGGTAGCGCTCCAGGTCCGCGGCTTCCTCGTTGCTGACGGGGAGGGCGGCTGTGGTGGCTCCGGTCGTGCCGCTCTCGGTGGCGCGCAGCACGATGAAGGAGCGGACCGGGGCGACGGCGGCGATGTGCGGGCTGTGGGTGGTGAGGATGAGCGACGGCCCTGTGCGCAGCAGATACCGGAAGAGGTGCCGCTGGAGTGTGACGTGGAGGTGGGCCTCGGGCTCTTCTACGGCTACCAGGGTGGCGATGAATTCCTCGTCCAGTCGCTGCTGGCTGAGGGCTTCCAGCAGCAGGCCGAGGTAGATGACGTTGGCGCTGCCCAGGCTGGTGTCGGAGATGCTTCTGCGGCGGGCCTCGTCGAAGAACAGCCGTACGGCGCGGATCAGTTCGTCGGGCTTGGAGGAGGCGAAGCCGAGGGTGGGCTGGACAGCCAGGCGCGGCCCGAACATGGCCTGCAGCCGGTCTGTGAGGTGTCCTTCCAGCTTGGCGACGTTGTCGTCCTTGGTGAGCTGGTCGACAGCGGTGGCGATCGCGGAGGCGGTGGCTTCCAGGTTCACCGGGTCCAGGGGAAGCCGTTCGAGGAGATCCCGCATGGGGCTGCGCCGCCAGTTGTGCAGGTCTGACTCGGCATCGCGCAGGGCCGGCAGGACACGCAGGGCCACTTCGCGGCGGATGGCGCGTACGTCGTTGGTCTCGCGCTCGCCGGCGAAGACGACGACGTCGTAGTCCTTCGCGGTCAGCGGCCGGCTGGTGGGCTGCACCTGGGATCCGTCGCCGGTTGCTACCTCTGTGCGAGGGGCGAAGCGGTAGGTCAGCCGGGCTACGTAGGGATCGAAGTCCACCGCGGCACTGGACAGGATGCTCTTGGCATCAGCGTCGCCGTCGAAGCCGCGTAGCTCGACAACGATGGTCACTTCGGCTCCGCCCGCCAGGCCTGCGGGATGTCCTTCCCAGATGTCCTCTTCGCGCAGCATGCGCCGTGCGTCGGACAGAGAGGGGTCGAGGACCAAGCGGATCGCTTCCAGCAGGTTCGACTTACCGACACCGTTCTCGCCGACGATCACCGCGTGGGCGGGGAAGTCGTCGATGACCAGGTGACGGAAGTTGCGGAAGTTGTGTATCTCGATCCGCGAAATATGCAGGCCCATTCGTCCCCTTTTGGCGATCTGGTGCGATGTGGTGATTCATCATTCCAGGGGCGCCCCTGCCGATGGGCGGTTTCCCAGCGTTTGCGGGCCTTCCCGACCGCCTGATAGGCGATCTCGCCGTGGTACCGACCTCTGCGCGACTGCTAGCCGACGGTATCAGTGGCTAGCTATGGTGGTGGGTATGGCAAAGCAGACGAATATCCGACTGGACGACGCCGTCAGGGCGGCGGCCGAGGACCGGGCCAAGCGCCGCGGCCTGAGCTTGCAGGGATACGTGGCCGACTTGATCGAGGCTGATGTGAACCAGTCGCGTGCCGCCTTCATGGCTGGCGCAGCGGCGTTCCTGGCCGGGTACACGGAGCAGTTCGAGGCGGAGGTCGGCGAGGACCGGTACCCCGGTCTTCCGGAAGGGCTGGCAGAGAGCGCGCCGAGGGACGCCGCGTGAATCTCCGAATCGATCTCGCCTGGCTCCTGGCAGTAGCGCAGCAGATCCCGGGAGATCCCCAGGTCGTCGACTACGGCGTGCCGGTCGCGGCGGAAGCACGTCACCGGGCGGAGATCCTGGACCACGAGGTCTATCCCGAGCCCCATCACAAAGCCGCCGCACTGCTGTGCGAGCTGGCGAGGAACCCCAGTCTGGAGGCGCGCAATCTTCTTTACGCGGCCACGGTGACCGCGGCCTATCTCTCGGCGTGCGGCCTTCCGGTAAGCCCCGGTCTGGACACCGTTGTCCCCTTGGCCCGCGCGGCCCGGGACGGGCTCCCGGTGCGGGAGGTCGCCGCTCAGATCAAGACCTGGACGAGCTGATCGAGCAGGCTCTTCCCGGGGTCCGTACCGATTCAGGATTCCAGGTCGTCAACGAGCGTCGGCCGGCCATCCGTAACGGTGAGGCGTGCTGTCAGACCCAGCAGGGCCATCACGGCGATGGAGCCCAGCAGGATGGCCAGCCACCCCACTGTCCACGAAGTGATGCGAAGGCGGATCACAAGGGGCGTGAGGAGCAGCATGACGACGACCGTGCCCGAAATGAGAAACTAGAAGCCCTTCATGATCACCGCTCCGCTGTGGTGTCCGCGCCGTGCACAGCGCGGACGGCGCGGGTTGCGGCGGGGAAGTCAGGGTGGCTCTTCCACTGGTCGGCCATGGCCATGAGCGCTTCGAGAAGGCGGCGGGCCTCATCGGTGTTGCCCGCGTGAACCGCAGTAGCGTACTCCTGGCTGAGCTTGTGGGCGTCGCGCCAGGACTCGACGTACGCGTCGTGGCCATCCGGGTGTTGTTCGTCCCGGAGATCGTCCTGTCGGTCGCGAACGAACTGGTAGCCCCCCATTACCTTCTTGATCGGCCCAGCAATGGGGTTCCCGGCCTCCGGCCCCGGCATGAGTGGTCCCCCCCTGTTGACCATGATCTGGGGGATGGTGTGGGTCTTTCGGATCCCCGCCGGCTTCGGCATCCCGGTCGGCACCGCGCACGCCAACGCCCCCGGCCTGCTGCGCGCTCTACGCTCGCGGACCCCAGTTCGTCCTGCTGGAGGCATCCTGGCCGAGTGTGACCGCGTCGGCCAGGGCCGGGCCGACTACCATCAGCCGCACTCTTGGTTTCCCCCACATTGATTTTTCCAGTAGGCGAGGTTTTTAGCAGTGTTGATGGTGTCGGGGTGTTCCCGGCCCAGCACCTGCTCGTAGACGGGTACCAGCTGGTCGAACTGGTCGCGCGCGGCACACGGGTTCCCTGCATGTCCGGTCGCTCGGGCACGGTTCGCTCGGGTGTTAAGGGTGTGAGGGTGCTCCAGGCCCAGCACTTGTTGGCGCACGGACAGCAGTTGCGCGAACTGGTCACGGGCAGCGGGCCAATCCCCGGCCTCGCCAGTCCAGCCTGCAAGGTTGGACCAGGCAGTGAGCGTGTCGGGGTGTTCCGGCCCGAGCACCTCCTCGTACACGGGCAGCAACTCGGAGAACTGCGCCCGGGCAGTGGCTGCATCGCCTGCCCGCCCGGTCGCAGTGGCGAGGTTGGACCTGTGGTTCAAGGTAGTGGGATCCTTAGGGTCGAATACTTCCTCGGTGAGGGGAACCAGGTCGGCAAACTGGTCGCGGGCGGCCTCCCAATCGCCGGCCTCGCCAGTCGCGGTGGCGAGATTGGAGCGGACGGTCAACGTCTCGGGGGCTTTTGTCCCGGACACGTACGTGCGCAGCGGCAGCAGCTTGGCGAATTGGTCACGGGCAGCCTCCCAATCGCCGGCCTCGCCAGTCCAGGTGGCGAGCTCGGACCGGACGGTCAAGGTCTCAGGGGCGTTGGGGCCAAGCGCGTTCTCCATAGCGGGAAGCAGTTCGACAAGCTGGTCGCGGGCGGCCTCCCAACGTCCTGCTTTTCCTGTCACCTTGGCGCGGAGGGCTCGGGTGCGGAGGGTGTCGGGGTGTTCCCGGCCGAGCACCTGCTCGTAAAGGGCCACTAGCCTCGCCGTTTCGCTTGGGTGCGGCGGCTGGTGGGGCGGAAACGCGAAAGTGCCTTCCTGACCTGGGACGATGAACCTTGCTGAGGGGTTC
>NZ_JBSFUW010000049.1:0-41175 GCF_053591995.1 Streptomyces sp. NPDC002835
GTACTCACCCTCAGGTCTCCCTGTGGGCTTTCCTCCGGGCGCTTCCCTTCGGTCTTGCGTTTCCGACTCTATCAGATCTTTCCGATCCGATTTCCTCGGTGCTTTCCGGCCTTTCGGCCCTCCGGCGTGTCCACAACTTTAGCCGATTTCCCCGGCGACTCATAATCGAGCCATCGTGGATTGAATTTCGGCATGCCGAAATCGCACCCGATTGGGTTCGTCTTCTGAGTAGTGGATGGCCGCTCCGGATCTGCTGAACAGCAGTGCTCCGTCTCAAGCGGCTCGGGCTACGTTAGGCGTCCGCGATGCCTGAGTCAAGTTGCGGTGCGGCCCCGGCGGCGCGGCACGTGGGCCCGGTAGGGGCTCACCGTCGGGTCGCCGTCGATCCAGAAGCGCCACGGGTGGAAGGCGCCCTCGCCGCCCACCCCGGTGCGCGGGCCGTTCCGGACCTGGTCGGGGGAGGGACGGCGGCCCGGCAGGAGGGAGAGGGGCTCGGTCGGGCCGAGGCAGAAGTCGGCGCCGTTCAGCGCGCGGCCGACGTCGAGCGCGGTGGCCAGCCGGGCGGGCCCCTTGGCGAGTTCCTTGTCGTGACGGGCCGAGAGCCGACGTTTGCGGGTCAGCTCCGCGCCCACCCGTACTTCGCCGGCACGCAGCAGGACCCCGCTCGCCTTGCCCTCCGGGCCGCACACCACATTGAGGCAGTGCCACATCCCGTACGTGAAGTAGACGTACGCGTGGCCCGGTGGGCCGAACATGACCTCGTTGCGTGCGGTGCGGCCGCGGAAGGCGTGCGAGCCGGGGTCGGCCTCCCCCGCGTACGCCTCCACTTCCGTGATGCGCAGCTCGATGGGGCCGTCGTCGGTCAGTCGGGTCAGGGTGCAGCCGAGGAGCTCCGGGGCGACCTCCAGGACCTGGCGGTCGAAGAAGTCCCGGGGCAACGGCGTACGGTCAGAGCGCTCGATCATCGGTCTCGAGCGTACCGGGGGCCCGCGAAGCCGCGGAGAGAGCGGCCGGAGCGCGGTATCCCGGGAATTCGGGAACCGGCTACGGTCGTCGCGCGTATGTAGGGGTCAGGACCAGAAGGAGTGGACATGGGCTTCAAGAGGCTGCTTGCGAGCATGGGCGCCGGCGGCGCCTCCGTCGAGACGGAGCTCGCCGAGGCGAACGTCGTACCCGGCGGGGTCGTCCAGGGCGAGGTGCGTATCCAGGGCGGTTCGGTGGATCAGCAGATCGAGGGGCTGTCCGTCGGTCTGCAGGCGCGCGTCGAGGTCGAGGGCGGTGATCAGGAGGTCAAGCAGGACATCGAGTTCACCAAGCAGCGGCTGGGCGGCGCCTTCGAGGTCAAGGCCGGCGCGGTGCACGTGGTGCCGTTCGGTCTCGAGATCCCGTGGGAGACCCCGATCACCACGATCGAGGGACAGAACCTCCGTGGGATGAACATCGGTGTGACGACGGAGCTGGAGATCGCGCGCGCTCTGGACTCGGGCGACCTCGACCCGATCAATGTGCACCCGCTGCCGGCGCAGCAGGCGATCCTCGACGCGTTCGTCCAGCTCGGCTTCCGCTTCAAGAGCGCGGACATGGAGCGCGGTCACATCCGCGGGACACGCCAGCGGCTGCCGTTCTACCAGGAGATCGAGTTCCTCCCGCCGCAGCAGTACCGCGGGCTGAACCAGGTCGAGCTGACGTTCGTCGCCGACGACCGGGAGATGGACGTCATCCTGGAGATGGACAAGAAGCCCGGCCTCTTCAGTGAGGGCAGCGACTCGTACAAGGCGTTCCAGGTGGGCCACGACAGTTTCCGGTCGACCGACTGGACGGCTTACCTCAACCAGTGGCTGGCGGATGTCGGCGGGCGTCGCAACTGGCTCTAGGCTCAAGGGCGGAAGAGGCAGGACGGCCGAATCGGAGGGTTTGACGTGACCGAGCTCAAGAGGGCTCCGCTTCCCCACGACTTTCATCCGGAGGTGCCTTCGTTCACGCTGGTGAGCGATGACATCGAGCCGGGATCGGTGCTGAAGGATGCGCAGGTCCAGGCGGGGGGAGACACCTCTCCGCAGCTGCGCTGGGAGGGCTTCCCGGCGCAGACCAAGAGCTTCGCCGTGACATGCTTCGATCCCGACGCGCCGACCGGCAGCGGCTTCTGGCACTGGGTGCTCTTCGACATCCCCGCTTCGGTGACGGAGCTCCCGGCGGGCGCCGGGAGCGGGAAGTTCGAGGGGCTGCCCGACGGCGCGGTCCATGTCCGTAACGACTACGGGTCCAAGGACTTCGGCGGGGCCGCTCCGCCGGCCGGTGAGAAGCACCGCTATGTCTTCACCGTGTACGCGGTGGACAGCGAGAAGCTCGGGCCGGACGCCGATGCCTCACCTGCGGTCGTCGGCTTCAATCTGCGCTTCCACACGCTTGCCCGTGCCCAGCTGATCGCCGAGTACGAGGCTCCCGCGCAAAGCTGAAGAGTTCGCTCCACGTTTGCCCTGCCCTGGTCCTGGAGAGATCAGGGCAGGGCAGTTTTGTTCCGGGGGTCCTGGTGTCCTCCCCCGGCAAGGCACCGATATTGCGTTGTCCATCTCGGCTCGCCCGGCCAGAGTTGATCCCAGGCCGATGCCCGCCGACGGGGGCCGGGCCGGTGAACGGAGGTGGGCGGGATGCGGGACACACTGGTGCTCAATGCGAGCTTCGAGCCGCTGTCGACGGTGACGCTGAACCGCGCGGTGGTGCTGGTGCTCCAGGACAAGGCAGTGGTCGAGCAGTCCCACCCGGCACTGCGGGTGCGTGCGGCTGCGGTGGATCTTCCGGTGCCCCGGGTGATCAGACTCTGCCGGTACGTACGGGTGCCGTTCCGAAGACAGGCGCCGTGGTCGCGGCGGGGTGTGCTGGTCCGGGACCAGCACCGGTGCGCGTACTGCGGGCGGCGGGCCACGACGGTGGACCACGTGGTGCCGAAGTCGCGCGGTGGCGCGGACAGCTGGCTGAACACGGTGGCTTCGTGCGCGGAGGACAACCACCGCAAGGCGGACCGTACGCCGGAGCAGGCGGGTATGCCGCTGCTGCACGAGCCGTTCGTCCCGTCGCCGGCGGAGGCGATGCTGCTGGGGCTCAGATCGGGTGAGCGCGCGGCGCTGCCCGACTGGCTGGCGGCGCAGCCCGCGGCGTGACGAAGGAGGCCTGCCCCCGGAGTTCTCGGGGGCAGGCCTCGTCGCGTCAGCGCAGCAGCAGTTGGACGATGGCGATGCTGCCGACGACGACGATGAAGGCGCGCAGCACCTGCGGCTTGAGCCTGCGGCCGACTCTGGCGCCCAGTTGCCCGCCGAGGGCGGATCCGACGGCGATCAGCAGGACGGCGGTCCAGTCGAATTCGGCGACGAAGAGGAAGAACACGGCGGCGACGCCGTTGACGACGGCGCCGAGGACGTTCTTGACGGCGTTCATGCGCTGGAGGCTGTCGTCGAGCAGCAGCCCCATGAGGGAGAGGTAGAGGATGCCCTGGGCGGCGCCGAAGTAGCCGCCGTACGCGCTGGCGAGGAGCAGACCGGTGTGGAGGGCGGGCCCGCCGTGGGGGTGCGGCTCGGTGCCCCGGGCCGCGTGGCGGCGCTGCACGGCCTTTGCGAGGCGGGGCTGGAGGATGATGAGGATCAGCGCGAGAGCGATCAGCACGGGGACGATCGTGGCGAAGGCTTCCGAGGGCAGGGCGAGCAGCAGGACGGCGCCGGCCAGGCCGCCGAGGAGCCCGGTGATGCCGAGGCGCAGCACCCGGCGGGTCTGTCCGCGCAGTTCGGCGCGGTAGCCGATGGCACCGCTGATGGAGCCCGGTACGAGGCCCAGCGCGTTGGAGACGTTCGCGGTGATCGGCGGCAGTCCCGTGGCGAGCAGCACCGGGAAGGTGATCAGGGTGCCGGAGCCCACAATGGTGTTGATGGTTCCGGCTCCCACGCCGGCCGCGAATACCGCCAGTGCTTCCCAGATGGACAACGCCATCTCCTTACATGTCCGTGAGTCACCTCCCCGCCGTCAAGGTCGAGGGGCCTCACCGATCATGCATGAACGGATGCGCGGTCAGTCGATGGGGGGCTGCTCGCGGCGTTCGGTGCTGTTGCCGTTGCCGCCGGACTGCTTGGGTACGGTGCCGCCGCCCATGCCGGCCATGGGGTTGAAGCTGCCCATCGCTCCGCTGAGGCCCTTGAGGGCGTCGCCGATCTCGCTGGGGACGATCCAGAGCTTGTTGGCGTCGCCCTCGGCGATCTTCGGGAGCATCTGCAGGTACTGGTAGGCGAGCAGCTTCTGGTCGGCGTCGCCCGCGTGGATGGACTCGAAGACCGTACGGATGGCCTGGGCCTCGCCCTCCGCGCGAAGGGCGGCCGCCTTGGCCTCACCCTCGGCGCGCAGGATCGCCGACTGCTTCTCGCCCTCGGCGGTCAGGATCTGCGACTGGCGGATGCCTTCGGCGGTGAGGATCGCGGCGCGCTTGTCGCGGTCGGCGCGCATCTGCTTCTCCATCGAGTCCTGGATGGAGGTGGGCGGCTCGATGGCCTTGAGCTCGACGCGGTTGACGCGGATGCCCCACTTGCCGGTCGCCTCGTCGAGGACGCCGCGGAGGGCCGCGTTGATCTCCTCGCGGGAGGTCAGGGTCCGCTCGAGGTCCATGCCGCCGATGATGTTGCGCAGGGTGGTGACGGTGAGCTGCTCGATGGCCTGGATGTAGCTGGCGACCTCGTAGGTGGCGGCGCGGGCGTCGGTCACCTGGTAGTAGATGACGGTGTCGATGTTGACCACCAGGTTGTCCTGGGTGATCACCGGCTGGGGCGGGAAGGGGACGACCTGCTCGCGGAGGTCGATGCGGTTGCGGATGGAGTCGATGAACGGGACGACGATGTTGAGGCCCGCGTTGAGGGTGCGGGTGTAGCGCCCGAAGCGCTCGACGATGGCGGCG
Source organism: Streptomyces sp. NPDC002835 (assembly GCF_053591995.1). Lineage (NCBI taxonomy): Bacteria > Bacillati > Actinomycetota > Actinomycetes > Kitasatosporales > Streptomycetaceae > Streptomyces > Streptomyces sp. NPDC002835. Next base: position 4,931 of record NZ_JBSFUW010000049.1, read on the forward strand.
CTGGCCTGTGGGATGACCTGGATCGTCTTGATCAGGGCGATGAAGACCAGCACCACCAGAATGATCAGGACGATGATGATCGGTTGCATCGCGTTCCCTGTGCCCTTCGCTGCCGGATGAGTCCGATGATCAGTTTCCCAGAACACGGGCCGCGGTGTTGCCAGTTCGGCCCCTTCCGCCGCTTCGGTCCGGAAGGGACCGGGCGACGGCGAGCCTCACATCACCACTGCGGTGGCACCGTCGATCTCGACGACGTCGACCTGCTGGCCCTTTTCGTAGGCCATGGTCGCGTCCAAGGCGCGGGCGGACCAGATCTCGCCGGCCAGCTTGATACGGCCGCCGCTGCCGTCGACCCGTTCGAGGACGACGGCCTGACGGCCCTTCAGGGCGTCGACGCCGCTGGCGAACCGGGGATTCTGCGATCTGTGCCGCATCGCGATGGGGCGTACGACGGCGAGGAGCGCCACGGACACCGCGGCGAACACGAGCACTTGGGCCACCGTGCCACCGCCGAGCGCCGCGACGACGGCCGCTGCCACCGCCCCCGCGGAGAACATTCCGAATTCCGGCATGGCGGTCAGCACGAGCGGAATGCCCAGTCCGACCGCGCCGATCAGCCACCACACCCATGCGTCGATGTCCACATGGGCATGGTAGGTCGGCCGGAGGGGGTCGGGACAGGGGGCGCGTGAAGGTCACCCGCCCCTGTTCCGGACGGAGTTCAGCCGAGCGGGAGGCCCTGGGCCGACCAGCGCTCGCCGTTGCGCTCGACGACGAGCGGCAGTCCGAAGCAGAGCGACAGGTTGCGCGACGTCAGCTCGGTCTCCATCGGGCCGGCGGCGAGCACCTTGCCCTGGCGGATCATCAGGACGTGCGTGAAGCCGGGGGCGATCTCCTCGACATGGTGCGTCACCATGATCATGGAGGGGGCGTACGGGTCGCGGGCGAGCCGGCCGAGCCGGCGGACCAGGTCCTCACGGCCGCCGAGGTCGAGGCCGGCGGCGGGCTCGTCGAGGAGCAGCAGCTCGGGGTCGGTCATCATGGCGCGGGCGATCATGGTGCGCTTGCGCTCGCCCTCCGAGAGGGTGCCGAACCTGCGGTCGAGGTACTCGGTCATGCCGAGGCGGTCGAGGAAGGCGCGGGCGCGCTGCTCGTCGACCTCGTCGTAGTCCTCGTGCCAGGTGGCGGTCATGCCGTAGGCGGCGGTGAGCACCGTCTCCAGCACGGTCTGGCGCTTGGGGAGCTTCTCGGCCATGGCGATGCCGGCCATGCCGATGCGGGGCCGCAGCTCGAACACGTCGACGCCGCCGAGGCGCTCGCCGAGGACCTGGACCGTGCCGGTGGTCGGGAAGAGGTAGCTGGAGGCGAGGTTGAGCAGGGTGGTCTTGCCCGCGCCGTTCGGACCGAGGATGACCCAGCGCTCACCCTCCTTGACCGACCAGGAGACGTCGTCCACCAGAGCGCGTCCGTCGCGGACCACGGATACGTCCACCAGCTCCAGTACATCGCTCATGAGCGCGTAGTCTCCCCATGCAGTCGTCTTGAGGTGTTCGGGTGCGATTCGGTTCTTTTGTGCACCTGGCGCACCTGTGGGCACACCACCCAGGGAAAACCTACGCCACCGGGTGAGTGCTCCGGTCGCCCGGTCCGGTCCCTAGGCTGGTGCCATGCTTTCGGAACCACGCTCAGGACGGCTGGCCGCATGGGGGAATGCCCTGCTTGCCGGACTTGTGTCACCGGACGACGCGGTGCACACCATTGTCGGTGACGACGCGGTCCACCGCGTCGAGGGGCTGCCCGGGGAAGCGGCGCCTGTCGGCCTCACGCTCGCGCTGGGCCGGCTGCGTGCGCTCGGCGTCACCGGCTACCGGGTCGCGCTCCCCGCCGCGGGCCATCCTCTGGGGCTCAGCGGCCCGCCGGAGTTCAACGCCAGGGCTCTCGAGGCCGAAGAGGCGGTCGTCGCGACGGGGGCGGCGTACGGGCTGGTGCCCGAGGTCTACGAAGCCGGCCCGGCCGGCGACGTCCATGTCGAGGTCGTATGGCACTGCCTGCCGGTACGGGAGGCCCCGCCCGCGGACGTGCCGTCGCTCAGCGAGGCGGAGCGCGAGCTGGCGGAGGCCCTGCGAGACGCGACGGCGGCCCTGACGCGGCTCGACGTCGCGGCGTCGGGCCCGGTCGCGGCGGCGGCGCTCGACGCGTACCGGGCGCGGGCGGAACGGGGCGCGGCGGCCGACACGCTGGCGCCCGGTTACCCGCCGCGTGCGGTACGGGTGTTGGAGCTGGCGCAGCGGATCGGCGTACTGGTCTCCCTGGCGTACGAGAACGGCCACGGGGGTGCGGTGAGCGCGTCCGAGATGGCGGCGCGGGTGGAGGCGCTGCGACCAGTCGAACGGGTGGCCCGGAGGGCGCAGGTGGCGGCGTACAACGCGTGCGTGGAGGAACGCGAGCGGGGGCGTGGCTGACACTCCGCTCCGCGATCCGGGGGCGCTGCCCCCGGGCCCCCGCGCCTCAAACGCCGGCGGGGCTGGAACTTGCCGGTCTTGTCGGGGCTCCGCCCCGAACCCCGCGCGAAGGGCGGCACGGGGCCCGGGGCCTGCCCCGCCACGCGGCGGAGCCGCACATCGGTACAGCGGGAAGGGGCGGGTAGGGGAACACGCCCGCCGCAGGCGCCACGTACCCGCGCCCGCGGCAGGCCGCGCGTCACGCGTTGATGCCGCCGTTGCCGAACGCCGGGTTCAGCAGGCCGATCACGTTCACCGTGTTGCCCACGACATTCACCGGCACATGCACCGGCGCCTGGACCACGTTGCCCGACAGGACGCCCGGGGAGTGCACGGCCTCGCCGTGGGCGTGGGCGCCGCCGGTGGTGGCCGCGGCGACACCCGAGCCCGCGGCGACAAGGCTGCCGGCGATCACGGTGAGGGCTGCGGCCTTCTTCAGGTTCTTCACTTCGTCATTCCTCCTGGGCACTCGCTGCGGCCGGCCGCCGCAGCACGCCCTGGAGAACGCCCACGAGTGGATCAGGATGCGCCGTGTGGGTGACATCCACCCGACAGTATGAATCTCGGACCGGATTCCGGCGCTCCGCACAACCAATCGGCCGCCCGCCCGTCACCCCGTCATCCCGTGCCGCACCGCCCACAGCGCCGCCTGCGTCCGGTCCGCCAGATCGAGCTTCATCAGGATGTTCGAGACGTGCGTCTTGACGGTCTTCTCCGACAGGACCAGCGCCCGCGCGATCTCCCGGTTGGAGCGCCCGTCCGCGATCAGGGCGAGCACCTCGCGCTCCCGTTCCGTGAGGCTGCTGCCGCGGCCTGTGCCGCTGCCCGGGGTGTCGTCGGCCAGCAGGGCGCCGGCGATCTCCTGCTGGAGCAGGACGTGGCCCGCGTACACGGAACGGATCGCGCCGGCCAGCGCGTCCGGGTCGACGTCCTTGTAGACGTAACCCGCGGCGCCGGCGCGCAGGGCGGGGACCACCGTGCGCTGCTCGGTGAAGCTGGTCACGATCAGGACCTTGGCCGGGTTGGCCAGCTCCCGCAGCTTGCGCAGGGCGTCGATCCCGTCCATGCCCGGCATCTTGACGTCCATGAGGACGACGTCCGGCAGCAGCTCCTCGGTGAGCGCGACGCCCTCCGCGCCGTCGCCCGCCTCCCCGACGACCTCTATGTCGTCCTGGACCTCCAGGAAGGTGCGCAGACCGCGCCGCACCACCTGATGGTCGTCGACCAGCAGGACACGGATCCTCTTGTCAGCCACCGGGGACCTCCATCTCGACCGTGGTGCCCTTGCCGGGCTCCGATTCGACGCTCAGCCTGCCGCCCACACCGCTCGCCCTGTCCCGCATGGAGACCAGCCCCAGGTGCCGACCCGCCCTGCGGACCGCTCGCGGCTCGAAGCCCCTGCCGTTGTCGGTGACGGAGAGGACCGCGCCCTGGCCGCGGCGGACCAGCACCACGTCCACCTGCGCCGCGCCGGAGTGCCGCAGCGCGTTGTGCAGGGCTTCCTGGGCTACTCGCAGCAGGGCCTCCTCCTGGGTGGCCGGCAGGGCCCGTATCCCGCAGGTGTCGAAGGTGACGCGGGCGCTGTGGGCGCGGTCGAGGACCTGGATCTGGGTGCGGAGGGTGTTGACCAGGCCGTCCTCGTCGAGGGCGGCGGGGCGCAGTTCGACGACGGCGGCGCGCAGCTCGTCCGCCGCCTCCGCGGCGAGGTGGGCGACCTGCTGGAGCTCGCCCTTGGCCCGGTCCGGGTCGCGGTCGACGAGCGCCGCGGCGGCCTGCGCGGTCAGCCGCAGCGAGAACAGTTTCTGGCTCACCGCGTCGTGCAGTTCGTGGGCGAGGCGGGAGCGCTCCTCCGCGATGGTCAGCTCACGGCTGCGCTCGTACAGGCGGGCGTTGGTGAGGGCGATGGCGGCGTGCTGGGCGAGGATGTCGAGCAGCTGCTCGTCCTCCTCGGTGAAGCCGCAGCCGCCCTCCGGCCGCGGGCACCTCTTGTTGGCGAGGAACAGCGCGCCCATGACCTCGTCGCCGTCCTTCACCGGGAGGCCGATGAAGTCGGACATGTCGGGGTGGGCGGAGGGCCAGCCCTCGAAGCGGGGGTCCTCGCGGACGTCGGCGAGCCGCTCGGGCTTCGCGTCGCGGAGCATCGAGGCGAGGATGCCGTGCTGGCGGGGCAGCGGGCCGATCGCCTTCCACTGGGCGTCGCTGACGCCGTCGACGACGAACTGGGCGAAGCCCCCGTGGTCGTCCGGCACGCCCAGCGCCGCGTACTCGGCGTCGAGGAGCTCGCGGGCCGAGGCCACGATCGTCTTGAGCACGTCGCGCACCTCGAGATGTCTGCTCATCGCGAGGAGGGCGGTGCTGACGGCGGCGAGGCCGGAGCCGGGTCGGTGACTCATGCCACTCACCGTACCGGCGGGGTGTGACAGTCCGTATCGGCCCGGGGACCGCATCCGCGTAGGGCTGCGGACGTAGGTCGAAGTGCCTTGCCCGGTGGGGCCTCGGGCACGAGGCGGCGGACGGCGGTGCGTTCCTACGTTGGGTCCATCCGAAGAGGCGGCGCACGAGCGCCTCACGACAAGGGGATGGGCATCATGCCGGTAGCAGTGATCACTGGGGCGTCGAAGGGGCTGGGCCGGGCGCTGGCGGCGGCTCTGGCCGAACGGGGCTGGGACCTGGTGCTGGGCGCCAGGGGCGCCGACGCGCTGAAGGAGAGCGCCGGGCACGCCGGACGCCACGGGACGCGTGTGGTGGCGGTGGCGGGGGACGTCACGGACGCCGGTCACCGCACCGCGCTGGTGGCCGCAGCGGAGCGGCTGGGCGGCCTGGACCTGCTGGTGAACAACGCGAGCGCGCTGGGCGCCGAGCCCCTGGTGCGGCTGGACGCGCTGCCGACGGCGGGGCTGCGGGCGGCGCTGGAGACCAATGTGGTCGCACCGCTCGGCCTCGTACAGGAGGCGCTGCCTCTGTTGAGGCGGTCGCGGGCCGGCGCCGTGATGACGGTCAGCTCGGACGCGGCGGTGGTGGCGTACGAGACCTGGGGCGGCTACGGGGCGTCCAAGGCGGCGCTCGACCATCTCGCCGCCGTGCTCGCGGTCGAGGAGCCCGGGCTGCGGGTGTGGAGCGTCGATCCGGGCGACATGCAGACGGACCTGTACGCGGCGGCGGTGCCCGACGACACGGATCCGCGTCCCTCGCCCGAGTCCGTGACGCCCGGTTTCCTGCGGCTGATCGAGGACCGGCCGGCCGGCGGCCGGTACACGGCCCCCGCGCTGCTGGAAACCCGATGAGCCCGGGGCCGCAGGCCGTGACGGCCCTGGAGGACCTGCGTGTGCCGGACGAGCTGTCCGCCCGCACCCCCGCCGAGCAGCGGGGCGCGGGGCGCGACGACGTGCGGCTGCTGCTCTCGCGGGGCACGGAGGTGTCCCACCACCGCTTCACGCGCCTGCCGGACCTGCTGCGGGCCGGTGACGTGCTGGTCGTGAACACCTCGGCGACCCTGGCGGCCGCCGTGGACGGGCGGCTCGGCGGCGAGCCGGTGGTGGTGCACTTCTCGACCCGCGGGGACCGGTGGCACCCGGGGCCGGCGCCCGCGGGCGGCCGCTGGGCGGTGGAGCTGCGCCGCCCGGACGGCGCGGGCAGCACGGCGCCGCGTGCGGGCGGCCCGGCGGGGGCGGCCGTACGGCTGCCCGGCGGCGGCGAGCTGGTGTTCGAGGCGCCGCTCGCTCCAGGGGCGGACCGGCTGTGGTGGGCTTCGGCGTCCGTGGACGTACCGACGCTGCTGCGGAGGCACGGCCGGCCGATCCGGTACGGGTACACGGCGCGGGACCAGCCGCTGTCGGCGTACCGGACGGTCTTCGCGCTCTCCTCCCCCGACGGCTCGGGCTCGGCGGAGATGCCGAGTGCGGCCCGCCCGTTCACGGCGCGGGTGGTGGCGGAGCTGGTGAGCCGGGGGGTGCAGTTCGCTCCGATCGTGCTGCACACCGGCGTGGCGTCGGCCGAGGCGCACGAGCCGCCGTATCCGGAGCACTTCGACGTCCCGGCGACGACGGCGTGGCTGGTGAACGCGGCACGTGCCGCAGGGGGCCGGATCGTGGCGGTCGGCACGACGGCCGTGCGGGCCCTGGAGTCGGCCGCGGGCGCCGGCGGTGTGGTCGGGCCGGCCTCGGGCTGGACGGACCTGGTGGTGACGCCGCGGCGCGGGGTGCGGGTGGTGGACGGTCTGCTGACCGGTCTGCACGAGCCGGCGGCGTCGCACCTGCTGATGCTGGAGGCGATCGCCGGGAGGGCCGCGCTGACCTGCGCGTACACCGAGGCGCTGAGGCACGGCTACCTCTGGCACGAGTTCGGCGACGTCCACCTCGTTTTGCCGCGGGAACTGACTCACTCTCTGGATTGCGCCAGCAACACTTGGTGAGATCGGAGCAGGGGCGATGTGAGCCCGCACATAGGGTCCAGATCACTTACGAGACTCTTTAGTTGCTACAAAAGGGGCATCTACCCCAGGACACCAGCGGCTAATACGGACATTGGAAACATATGATCCACTACCGTGGATCGTACGTCACACCTTTGCCACGGCATTTTGCGCCAGCTAAGAATTGCCGACGTCGCTTCCGAACAGCGCAGAGCCGAACCGGCCTGGAGCGACTTTCCGCTATTCGAAGAGGTACGTCTGTATGTCCGCGTTCATCACCCCTGAGATCCGACGACGACTCAAGAGCCGCAAGACCGCCGTCGCCGGTGTCGCCACCGTCGCGGCCGCCGCTGTGGCTCTCTCCATCGCCCCCTCCGGCAACGCCGAGGCCGGTGTGCAGACCGAGGCCGTCGCCGCGGCTCCGGTGGCCTGGAAGGCCGACGCCAAGAAGACCGCCGCGCTGCACGAGAGCATCACCAGCCAGCAGTCCGCCTTCGAGGCCCAGCTGAAGGCCACGCAGGCCAAGGCCAAGGCCGAGGCGAAGGCGAAGGCCGAGAAGGCCGCCGCCGAGAAGCAGGCGGCCGCGAAGGCGGCCGCTGAGAAGAAGGCCGCGGCGAAGGCCGCCGCAGAGAAGCGCGCCAAGGAGCAGGCCGCCAGCCGCGCCGCCGAGCGCAAGCCGGCGAAGGTGACCTACCCGAACAACCTGGACGGGTGGATCCGCGAGGCGATGTCGATCATGAAGAAGCACGACATCCCCGGCAGCTACGACGGCATCCACCGCAACATCATGCGGGAGTCCTCCGGCAACCCGCGTGCCATCAACAACTGGGACATCAACGCCATCAACGGTGTCCCCTCGAAGGGTCTGCTGCAGGTCATCAAGCCGACCTTCGACGCCTACCACGTCCCCGGCACCTCCTGGGACCAGTACGACCCGGTCGCCAACATCGTCGCCGCCTGCAACTACGCGGCCGACCGTTACGGCTCCATGGACAACGTGAACAGCGCCTACTGAGGCTGACCGGACACATCAAGCCGGCGGCGCGGCCGGCGGGCATGCAACAGACGCGAAGGGCGCACCCCGTACGGGGTGCGCCCTTCGGCGTCGTGGTACTGCCCAGTGACCCGCGTTACTTGCGCATGACCTCGGGCTCGTGCCTGCGCAGGAAGCGGGCGACCAGGAACCCGCACAGGGCGCCGAGCGCGAGCAGCGCGCCCATGTCGAGGAACCAGGCCCCGGCGTCGTGGTCCCACAGGGGGTCGGTGCTGGTCGGATCGTCCGTGTTCGGGTTGATCCGGTTGAAGTCGAGCGTCGCTCCGGCGGCGGCGACCGCCCAGCGCGACGGCATCAGGTACGAGAACTCGTTGACGCCGACCGTGCCGTGCAGGATGAACAGACAGCCGGTGAACACGACCTGGATGATCGCGAACATGACCAGCAGCGGCATGGTCTTCTCGGCCGTCTTCACCAGCGCGGAGATGATCAGACCGAACATCATCGACGTGAAGCCGAGGGCCATGATCGGCAGCGAGAGCTCGAGCATGACGGCCCCGCCGAGGACCAGCCCCTCCTCGGGCAGCTCACGGGTGGCGAAGCCGATGGCCCCGACCAGACCGCCCTGGATGACCGTGATCATGCCCAGGACGATGACCTTGGACATCAGGTACGCGGAGCGTGACAGGCCGGTCGCCCGTTCCCGCTCGTAGATCACCCGTTCCTTGATCAGCTCGCGGACGGAGTTGGCGGCGCCCGCGAAGCAGGCGCCCACCGCGAGGATCAGCAGTACCGTGGTGGCCGTGCCGTTCGGGATGATCCTGCCGGTCTGCGCGTTCACGTTGACCAGCAGGCCCCGGTCCGGGTCGATGAGCAGGCTGACCGCACCGAGCACCGCGGGCAGGATCAGCATCAGACCCATGAAGCCCTTGTCGGACACGATCACCGAGATGTAGCGGCGGGTCAGCGTGAGCAGCTGGGAGCCCCAGCTCTGCGGCTTCGGCGGGCGCATCTGCTGCGCGGGCATGCTCACCGACTGCGCGGCGACGGCGTCGATGTCCGCCGCGTACATCTGGTAGTGCTGCGAACCGCGCCAGCGGCCCGCCCAGTCGTAGTCGCGGTAGTTCTCGAAGGCCGAGAAGACGTCGGCCCAGGTGCTGTAGCCGAAGAAGTTGAGCGCCTCCTCCGGCGGACCGAAGTACGCCACGGAGCCGCCGGGCGCCATGACCAGCAGCTTGTCGCACAGCCCCAGCTCCGCCACCGAGTGGGTGACGACGAGGACCGTGCGGCCGTCGTCCGCCAGGCCGCGCAGCAGCTGCATGACGTCACGGTCCATGCCCGGGTCGAGGCCGGAGGTCGGCTCGTCCAGGAAGATCAGCGACGGCTTGGTCAGCAGCTCCAGAGCGACGGACACGCGCTTGCGCTGACCGCCGGAGAGCGAGGTGACCCGCTTGTCCTTGTGAATGTCGAGCTTGAGCTCGCGCAGCACCTCGTCGATACGGGCCTCACGCTCGGCCTCGGCGGTGTCACCGGGGAAGCGGAGCTTGGCCGCGTACTTCAGCGCCTTACGGACAGTGAGCTCCTTGTGCAGGATGTCGTCCTGCGGAACCAGACCGATGCGCTGGCGCAGCTCTGCGAACTGCTTGTAGAGGCTGCGGTTGTCGTAGAGGACGTCACCCTGGTTGGCGGGCCGGTAGCCGGTGAGCGCCTTCAGCAGGGTGGACTTTCCGGAGCCGGACGGGCCGATGACACCGATCAGCGACTTCTCCGGGACGCCGAAGGAGACGTCGCGCAGGATCTGCTTGCCGCCGTCGACGGTCACCGTGAGGTGGCGGGCCGAGAAGGAGACGTCACCGGTGTCGACGAACTCCTCGAGCTGTCCGCCGACGATACGGAACGTGGAGTGACCGACGCCGACGATGTCGCTCGGGCCGATGAGGACCGTGCCGGACTTGGCGATCGGCTGGCCGTTGACATAGGTGCCGTTGTGCGAGCCCAGGTCACGGATCTCGAACCGGCCGTCGGGGTGCGCGGTGAACTCCGCGTGGTGACGCGACACCTGCAGGTCGGAGACGACGAGCTCGTTCTCCAGCGCACGGCCGATGCGCATCACCCGGCCGAGGGACAGCTGGTGGAAGGTCGTGGGGCTGCGGTCGCCGTGGGCCGGCACAGCGCCCTGGCCCTGCGGCGCGCCCTGCTGGTGCGGCACCTGCGGCTGCGCCTGCGGGGGCTGCTGCTGCCAGCCCTGCTGGGCAGCGGCCTGCTGCGGCTGCTGCTGGTCGGGCGGCTGCGGCCAGCCCTGCTGCTGCGGCTGCTGGGCCGGAGCCTGAGCCTGAGCGGCCTGCTGCGGCGCCCCCTGCGCGTAGGCGCCGGCCGCGGCGCCCGCCGGTGCGCCGGCGCCGGTCAGACCGAGACGGGGACCGTCAGTGGCGTTCCCCAGATGGACCGCTGTCCCGGCACCGATCTCCATCTGATGGATCCGCTGGCCCTGCACATAGGTGCCGTTGGTGCTGCCGTGGTCCTCGATGACCCAACTGCGCCCGCCCCAACTGATCGTGGCGTGCCGCCACGAGACCCTGGCGTCGTCGATCACCACATCGCCCTGAGGATCGCGCCCCAGGGTGTACGACCTGGACGGATCGAGCGCCCAGGTCCTTCCGTTCAATTCCAGTACGAGTTCCGGCACTCCATGCCCCACTAGTTGTCCCCCGAGCTTCCCCCGTTGCCGGGAGTCTAGGGAAGGCGAACATCGTGGGGAACTATTTCAGGCCCGGCCTCGTATCCGAAAGCCGGGCCATGTGAAGACCTCGTTCGGTACCGAGTTGGGACGTTTGCCGAGGGGTCGGGACGTGGCGCGGCGGCGACGCATGCCCACGAGTGGTGACGGATCATGCGGGAAACGAACATTCCAGGCCAATCAGGCCACGGGGCCCCTTCCGCACCGTACCCGCCCCCGGTGTCCGCCAGGCGGGACAGAACCTCTCGTCCCGCCCGTCGCCCGATACGGTGGTAACACCATGAGCGCACAGCAGCCCCCTCCCAACGCCGACGTCCCCACCCTTCTCGTCAAGATCTTCGGGAAGGACCGCCCAGGGATCACCGCCGGGCTCTTCGACACCCTCGCCGCGTACGCCGTCGACGTCGTCGACATCGAGCAGGTCGTCTCCCGGGGACGGCTCGTGCTGTGCGCGCTCGTCACCTCGCCGACGGCCGGCGGCGCCACCGAGGGCGACTTGCGCGCCACCGTGCACAGCTGGGCCGAGTCCCTGAAGCTGCAGGCCGAGATCATCTCCGGTACGGGCGACAACCGGCCGCGCGGCAGCGGACGTTCCCATGTGACGGTGCTCGGGCACCCGCTCACCGCGGAGTCCACGGCGGCCATAGCGGCCACCATCGCCGGTACCGGCGGCAACATCGACCGTATCTTCCGGCTGGCGAAGTATCCGGTCACGGCCGTCGAGTTCGCGGTCTCCGGCGTCGAGACCGAGCCGCTGCGGACCGCGCTGGCCATGGAAGCCGCCGAGATCGGCGTGGACGTCGCCGTCGTCTCCGCCGGACTGCACCGGCGGGCGCAGCGCCTCGTTGTCATGGACGTCGACTCCACCCTCATCCAGGACGAGGTCATCGAGCTCTTCGCGGCGCACGCCGGCTGCGAGGCCGAGGTCGCGGAGGTCACCGCCGCGGCCATGCGCGGCGACCTGGACTTCGAGCAGTCGCTGCACGCACGCGTGGCGCTGCTCGAGGGCCTCGACGCCTCCGTCGTGGACAAGGTCCGCACGGAGGTACGGCTCACTCCGGGCGCCCGCACCCTGATCCGTACGCTGAAGCGGCTCGGCTACCAAGTGGGCGTCGTCTCCGGCGGCTTCACCCAGGTCACCGACGACCTCAAGGACCGGCTCGGGCTCGACTTCGCGTCGGCGAACACCCTGGAGATCAAGGACGGGAAGCTCACCGGCCGGGTTGTCGGCGAGATCGTGGACCGGGCGGGCAAGGCCCGGCTGCTGCGCCGGTTCGCGGCCGAGGCGGGGGTGCCGCTCGCGCAGACGGTCGCGATCGGCGACGGTGCGAACGACCTCGACATGCTGAACGCCGCCGGGCTCGGCGTCGCGTTCAACGCCAAGCCCGTCGTCCGCAAGGCGGCGCACACCGCGGTCAACGTGCCCTTCCTCGACACGGTGCTGTACCTGCTGGGCATCACCCGCGAAGAGGTCGAGGCGGCCGACGACGGCACCGGCGAGCACTGACACGCGCTTCCCCTGCCCCGCCCCTGACACACGACAGGACATACGACGGCCCCCGGCGCGCGATGCGCCGGGGGCCGCTCACACGCGGTGGACGGTCACTCCTGATGAGGAGTCCAGTAGTCGAGCAGCCTTCCCGCGCCGTGCTCCACGGACTTCCACGGCCCACCGACGGACAGAACGGCGAACGCCGAGGTCGGAAAGCCGTCCCGGGTCATACGGGCCAGCGCGTCACCCTCGGCGCTGCCCGCGAGGGCGTCCGCCAGCGCGTGCATACCAGGGTTGTGGCCGATGACCAGCAGATCGTTCACCTCGTCGGAGGTCTCCGTCAGCAGGGCGAGCAGATCACCGAGAGATGCCTCGTACAGCCGATCCTCGTACACCGTCTTCGGGCGGTGCGGCAGCTCGTGCACCGCGAGCTTCCAGGTCTCACGGGTCCTGACCGCGGTCGAGCACAGGGCCAGGTCGAAGTCGATACCGGTCTCCGCCAGACGCCGGCCTGCCACCGGGGCGTCCTTCCGGCCGCGCTCTGCGAGCGGGCGCTCACGGTCGGACACCTCGGGCCAGTCGGCCTTCGCGTGCCGGAGGAGAACAATCCTGCGGGATTCGGGAGATCCGGGGGGTGTCCCCCCGGAAGACACAGCGGCGCTCATGCAACCCAGCTTCGCATGAAATGAGCCAGCGGGCGCAGGGTGTTGACGTGCTCCGCCATGAAGAGTGACCCCGTCAACGGACCAGCCGTTGGATGAACCGGAAGAACTCGGCGACCCCAGGAACGTCGTCCGCCGCGGCGTGCGCCTGGCCGGGACCGGCGAGCAGCATCAGCAGCGCGCAGAAGGCGATCACCGGCAGCGCCAGCGCCCACCAGGGCAGCCGGACCCCGCCGACGCCCGGGACAGGGGCCGAGGACCGGGGGTGCGTGTGGGCCGGCATGGCCGCCTCCGTAGGTCTGAGGTCGAGTACCTCAAACGTACGGATCATGAACCCGGCGGCCCATCCGGCGACCCACCCACTTCACCCTGACCCTGGCCCCCTAAGGGACGGTGGTGCCAGCACCCCTATTTTTGAGGGCTCGGTTCGCCTCCGGGGCGCTCTCAGCGACTGCCGACGGTCGATCATGCTCGGTCCCTCGTTCCTCGGGACCTCCGCGTGTTCTCCCTTTCGGCAGCCGCGCGCCCCTTCGGCTCACTCGCCCACGTGGTAGGCCCGGTCGTCCGGCAGACCCACGGGGTCGGCCCGGTTGTCCGTGGGGGCGATCGAGCCCTCAAAAAATTAAGGCGCAGCCAAGGTCGCGATGACGGCGATGATCACGCCGATGAGGAGGATCAGGCCGAAGATTCCGAGGAGCTTCTTCTGGCCGTTCTGGGGGTTCGGGTCGAGCACAGGCATGGAGTCAGTTTCGCATTCCGGTCTCGTCCTCGATCGTCCGGTCCCGGCCCGCCAGGAGCCCGACGCCGATCTGCGGCACGAGCAGGGCAGCCATCAGCGTGAGCGGCAGGTCCCAGCCGCCGCTGTGCTGGTACAGCACACCCACCAGCAGCGGTCCCGGGATGGAGATCAGGTACCCGGTGGACTGGGCGAACGCGGAGAGCCGTACGACGCCCGCTCCCGTCCTCGACCGCATGCCGATCATGGTGAGGGCCAGCGGGAACGAGCAGTTGGAGACGCCCAGCAGCACCGCCCATGCCCAGGCCCCGGCCGCCGGTGCGAGCTGGAGGCCCAGGTAGCCGGTCAGTCCGCACAGCCCGAGGGCGACGACGATCGGTCCCTGCTGCCTCATCCGGGCCGCGAGCCGGGGGATCACGAAGGCCAGCGGCACGCCCATCACCATGGTGACGGCCAGCAGCACGCCCGCCGTCCCGGCGGGGACGCCCGCGTCGCGGAAGATCTGCGGCATCCAGCCCATGGTGATGTACGCGCCGGTCGCCTGGAGCCCGAAGAAGCAGGCCAGCGCCCAGGCGGTCGGGCTGCGGGTGATGCGCGGCGCGGCAGCCGGCCGCTTGGTGCCGCCGTCGGCCTTGCCGGGCCTCGGCGAGGCCGTGTCCTCGCGGTCGCGCACCAGTCCCAGCCAGGGCAGTACGGCGACGGCGGCGAGTACGGCCCACAGCGCGAGACCGCCCCGCCAGCTGCCGCCGATCGCGCTGGTGAGGGGCACGGTCGCGGCAGCCGCGAGCGACGTGCCGAGGGCGAGGGCCATCGAGTAGAGACCGGTCATCGAGCCGACCCGGTCGGGGAAGTACCGCTTGACGATCACCGGCATCAGTACGTTGCTGACGGCGATGCCCATGAGGGCGAGCGCGCTGGCGGCGAGGAAGGCGGCCGTGCCGCCGGCGAAGGGCCGTACGGCCAGGCCCGTCGCGATGGCCGCCATGCCGGCGCAGACGACGGCCCCGGGCCCGAAGCGGCGGGCGAGCCGGGGCGCGGCGATACCGAAGACGGCGAAGCACAGCGGCGGTACGGAGGTGAGCAGCCCGGCGACGCTGCCGCTCATGTGCAGCCCGGTCCGTGCCTCTTCGAGCAGTGCTCCGAGGCTGGTGATGGCGGGCCGCAGATTGAGCGCGGCCAGCACCATGCCGACGACGACGAGCCGGGTGACCCAGACCGGTGTCGGCCGGGCGGCAGAATCCTGGGCGGCAGGGGCCGTCTCTGCGGGGCTCACGGTGCGGGTCTCCTCGGGCATTGGCCCATCATGGAATCATGGGATGATTGGTTGTCCAATCCCGTACGGTCCGGCGGCCCACCTGCCGGGCACCGGGTGGACACCTCACGACAAGGAGCACCATGGCGCTGTCCTCTCCCCGGCGTTCCGCGCTCTCGGACCAGGTGATCGCCCAGTTGCGGAACCAGATCACCTCGGGCGAGTGGCCGGTCGGATCGCGGATCCCGACCGAACCGGAACTGGTCGAGCAGCTCGGTGTCGCCCGCAACACCGTCCGCGAGGCGGTGCGCGCGCTGGCCCACAACGGGCTGCTGGACATCCGGCAGGGCTCGGGCACGTACGTGCTGGCCACCAGCGAGCTCGCGGGCGTCATGCACCGCCGGTTCGCCGACGCCGACCCGCGGCACGTCGCCGAGCTGCGCTCCACCCTGGAGTCGTCGGCGGCCCGACTGGCCGCGGAGCGGCGTACGGAGCGCGACCTCAAGCAGCTGGACGCGCTGCTGGCCAGGCGCGAGGAGGCGTGGGAGTCCGGTGTCGCGGAGGAGTTCGTGGCGGCCGACGCGACGTTCCACCTCGCCGTGGTCGCCGCATCGCACAACGAGGTGCTGACCGGGCTCTACGCCGACCTGGGCGACCTGCTGCGGGACTGGCTGCGCGAGGACATCGGGCAGGAGCTGCGCCCCGAGCACCACATGGACCACGGGCGGATGGTCGAGGCGATCCGCGCGGGCGACGGCGACGCGGCGTCGTCGGAGGCGGCCGGTTATCCGTTCATGTGCCTGCGTCGGCCCGCATCGGCTGGTGACTGACCCAGACGGAGCGGATCTCCTTCCAGCACCGGCCGGTCAGCTCCCGGTACTCGGCGGCGCGGAGCAGGACGGGCGCCGTGTCCGCGTCGACGTCCCACCAGCGGTCGCACTCGACGTGCAGCCGGACGCGGTCGGCGGAGGGGTAGGGGTTGTGGCAGTAGGCGGTGACCCGCGAGCCGTCGACGACGGTGGTGCACTGCGCCCGGTAGTCCGGCTTCGGCGCCGGCCGGGGGTCCTGCGTCTCCTGACGGAACTGGAGGGTGGCGAGGGGGACGGCCCCCAGCAGGACCGTCGCGGCGGCCAGTACGGAGGCGTTGCGCCATGTCGTACGCACGAGCAGGACCCCCTCGGCCGGGCTGCGGCGCACGCGCCGCAACAGCACCACAAGGAAGATTTGCTCCTCCAGCATCACCGCCCCCGGGTCGGCCCGCCCACGCACTGGGCCGAACGAGCGACGCCCCGCCCACCGCGCGAGGCGATGGGCGGGGCGTGTACCGGCTGCTCAAGGGCCCTCAGCGGGCCGCGGAGACGACCTGGCTCACCCGATCGGCGAGTGAGCCGAAGGGGCGCGCGGCTGCAGAAAGGGAGAACACGCGGAGGTCCCGAGGAACGAGGGACCGAGCATGATCGACCGTCGGCAGTCGCTGAGAGCGCCCCGGAGGTGAACCGAGCCTCAAAGAAGATCAAGCCCCCACGATGTGGACGCCGCCGTCGACGTGGACGATCTCGCCGGTGGTCTTCGGGAAGAAGTCCGACAGCAGTGCGACGACGCCGAGGCCGGCCGGCTCCGGGTCGGCCATGTTCCATTCGAGCGGGGAGCGCTCGTCCCACACCTTGGCCAGGTCGGTGAAGCCGGGGATGGACTTGGCGGCCATCGAGCCGATCGGGCCGGCCGAGATCAGGTTGCAGCGGATGTTCCGCGGGCCGAGGTCGCGGGCCAGGTAGCGGCTCGTGGCCTCGAGCGCGGCCTTCGCCGGGCCCATCCAGTCGTACTGCGGCCAGGCGAACTGCGCGTCGAACGTGAGACCCACGACCGAGCCGCCGTTCTGCATCAGCGGCAGGCACGCCATGGACAGCGACTTCAGCGAGAACGCCGAGACGTGCATCGCGGTCGCCACCGACTCGAAGGGCGTGTGGAGGAAGTTGCCGCCGAGGGCGTCCTGCGGGGCGAAGCCGATGGAGTGGACGACGCCGTCGAGACCGCCGAGCTCCGCGCGCACGAGCTCTTCGAGGCGGGCCAGGTGCTCGTCGTTGGTGACGTCGAGTTCGATGACCTTCGCGGGCTTGGGGAGCTTCCTGGCGATGCGCTCGGTCAGGGTGGGCCGCGGGAAGGCGGTCAGGATGACCTCAGCGCCCTGCTCCTGGGCCAC
Source organism: Streptomyces sp. NPDC002835 (assembly GCF_053591995.1). Taxonomy (NCBI): domain Bacteria; kingdom Bacillati; phylum Actinomycetota; class Actinomycetes; order Kitasatosporales; family Streptomycetaceae; genus Streptomyces; species Streptomyces sp. NPDC002835. Next base: position 21,916 of record NZ_JBSFUW010000049.1, read on the forward strand.
CTTCGCGGTGTGGAAGGCGATGGAGGACTCCATCAGCACACCGGTGATCAGGACGCGCTTGCCCTCGAGGATTCCACTCATGTCGTTCAGTGACCCATGCCCAATCCGCCGTCAACGGGGATGACGGCTCCAGTGATGTACGAGGCGTCGTCGGAGGAGAGGAAGCGCACGGCTGCGGCGATCTCCTCCGGCTTCGCGTACCGGCCGAGCGGCACCTGCGAGACGATGCCCGCGCGCTGCTCGTCGGTGAGTGCCTGCGTCATGTCGGTGTCGACGAAACCGGGTGCGACGACGTTGAAGGTGATGTTCCGTGAGCCGAGTTCACGCGCCAGCGAGCGGGCGAAGCCGACGAGCCCGGCCTTGGAGGCGGCGTAGTTGGCCTGCCCGGCGGAGCCCAGCAGCCCGACGACGGAGGAGATCAGCACGACGCGGCCCTTCTTGGCGCGCAGCATGCCGCGGTTGGCCCGCTTGACGACGCGGAAGGCGCCGGTGAGGTTGGTGTCGAGGACGGAGGTGAAGTCGTCCTCCGACATGCGCATCAGCAGCTGGTCCCGGGTGATGCCGGCGTTGGCGACCAGCACCTCCACGTTGCCGTGCTTCTCCTCGATCTCCTTGTAGGCCTGCTCCACCTGCTCGGCGTCGGTGATGTCGCACCGGACGGGCAGACAGCCGGCCTCGACGAGTTCGGCGGGTGGCTCTCCGGAGCGGTAGGTGATGGCGACCTTGTCACCGTTGGCGGCGAAAACGCGGGCGATGGCAAGACCGATGCCCCGGTTTCCTCCGGTGACCAGAACCGAGCGGCTCAACGGATCACCCTTTCACTAGCTGTTCCAAGCACCTGAGGCCAGGCGACTACCCAGAAAACCTATCGGTCCGGCCCACCGCGCGAGGAATCGGTCTCTGACAGCGCCGCGAACGCGACCCTGTCGGATCCCTACAGAAACCGCCCCCGCGGTCCCTCTCCGCGAGAAGCTGTTCGACCGGTCGGGAGCGTCCGGCGTGCGCGACCGGTGACCACTGACCCGGGACAGCGCCCCGGGTCAGTGCCTCTTCCAGGGAATGCTCGGCAGATATACCCGGCGCCGTACGGAAATCGCCGGACACGGTGCCCCCGCACCGTGATTCACTGCGTGCCGTAGCGACCCCGGTGAGTGCCTGGAGGAAAATCAGCCGTGCTCCACGACATCGATCAGACGTTCACCGCGCTGCCGTTGCGGGCGCTCGCCGACGCGGCCCTCGCCCGGGCCCGCGCGCTCGGCGCCGAGCATGCCGACTTCCGGCTGGAGCGGGTGCGCAGCGCGGCCTGGCGGCTGCGGGACGCCAAGCCCGCGGGTTCCTCCGACACGACGGACCTCGGGTACGCGGTCCGGGTCGTGCACGGCGGGGCGTGGGGTTTCGCCTCCGGGGTGGATCTGACCATGGACGCCGCGGCCCGGGTCGCGGGCCAGGCGGTCGCCATGGCGAAGCTGTCGGCGAAGGTGATCGCGGCGGCGGGCAGCGACGAGCGGGTGGAGCTGGCGGACGAGCCGGTGCACTCGGAGAAGACCTGGGTCTCGTCGTACGGGATCGACCCGTTCGAGGTGCCCGACGAGGACAAAACCGCGCTGCTCGCCGACTTCAGCGACCGACTGCTGCGGGCGGACGGCGTGGCGCATGTGGACGCGTCGCTGCTCACCGTCCACGAGAACAAGTTCTACGCAAACACCGCGGGCACGGTCACGACGCAGCAGCGGGTACGGCTGCACCCGCAGCTCACCGCGGTCGCCGTGGACGACACGAGCGGCGAGTTCGACTCGATGCGCACCATCGCGCCGCCGGCCGGCCGCGGCTGGGAGTACCTGACCGGCACGGGCTGGGACTGGGACTCGGAGCTGGAGCGGATCCCGGCGCTGCTCGCGGAGAAGATGCGCGCCCCGAGCGTGGAGTCGGGCCGGTACGACCTGGTGGTCGACCCGTCGAACCTGTGGCTGACGATCCACGAGTCGATCGGCCACGCCACCGAACTCGACCGGGCGCTGGGCTACGAGGCCGCGTACGCGGGGACGTCGTTCGCGACCTTCGACCAGCTGGGGAAGCTGGCGTACGGCTCGTCGGTGATGAACGTGACCGGTGACCGCACCGCGGAGCACGGGCTGGCGACGATCGGCTACGACGACGAGGGCGTCGAGGCGCAGAGCTGGGACCTGGTCAAGGACGGCACGCTGGTCGGGTACCAGCTCGACCGGCGGATCGCGAGGCTGACGGGCCTCGGCCGCTCCAACGGCTGCGCCTATGCCGACTCCCCCGCTCATGTGCCGGTCCAGCGGATGGCGAACGTGTCGCTGCGGCCGGACCCGGGCGGGCTGTCGACGGAGGATCTGATCGGCGGCGTCGAGCGCGGGATCTATGTGGTCGGCGACCGTTCCTGGTCGATCGACATGCAGCGGTACAACTTCCAGTTCACGGGACAGCGGTTCTTCCGTATCGAGAACGGCCGGCTCGCGGGTCAGCTGCGGGACGTCGCGTACCAGGCGACGACGACGGAGTTCTGGGGCTCGATGGAGCAGGTCGGGGGCCCGCAGACGTATGTGCTCGGTGGCGCCTTCAACTGCGGCAAGGCCCAGCCGGGCCAGGTCGCCGCGGTCTCGCACGGCTGTCCTTCCGCCCTGTTCCGGGGCGTCAACATCCTCAACACGACTCAGGAGGCCGGTCGATGAGCCAGCAGGCCGCGCACGAAGCCCCCTGCTGGGGGTCCGGGGGTCGTCCCCCGGGAAAGCACCGTCTCAACACGACTCAGGAGGCCGGTCGATGAGCCAGCAGGCCGCGCACGAGGCCCCCTGCTGGGGGTCCGGGGGTCGTCCCCCGGGAAAGCACCGTCTCAACACGACTCAGGAGGCCGGTCGATGAGCCCCCGGACCAGCAAGCCGCACGAGATCGTCGAGCGGGCGCTCGAGCTGTCGACCGCCGACGGCTGTGTCGTCATCGCCGACGAGGGGTCCTCCGCGAATCTGCGCTGGGCGGGCAACGCGCTGACGACCAACGGCGTCACCCGCGGCCGCACCCTCACCGTGATCGCGACCGTCGACGGCGCCGAGGGCACCGCGTCGGGTGTGGTGTCCCGTTCCGCGGTGACCGCCGGCGATCTGGAGCCGCTGGTGCGGGCCGCGGAGGCCGCGGCCCGCGGCGCCGGGCCGGCGGAGGACGCCCAGCCGCTGGTCACCGGGGTCGAGGCGTCGCCAGGGTTCACGGACGCGCCCGCCGAGACGACGTCCGCCGTGTTCGCGGACTTCGCCCCGGCGCTCGGCGAGGCGTTCGCCCGGGCCCGGGCGGGCGGCCGTGAGCTGTACGGGTTCGCCAACCACGAGATGACCTCGACGTACATCGGCACCTCCACGGGCCTGCGGCTGCGGCACGACCAGCCGAACGGCACCCTCGAGATCAACGCCAAGTCGCCGGACCGGGTGCGCTCCGCGTGGGCGGGCCTGTCGACCCGGGACTTCAAGGACGTGGACCCGGCCGCGATGGACGCCGATCTGGCGCGGCGCCTGGTCTGGGCGGAGCGCCGGATCGAGCTGCCCGCCGGGCGGTACGAGACGCTGCTGCCGCCGACCGCGGTGGCGGACCTGCTGGTCTACCAGCTGTGGTCGTCGGCGGCCCGGGACGCGGCGGAGGGCCGTACGGTCTTCTCCCGGCCGGGCGGCGGGACCCGCGTCGGCGAGAAGCTGTCGCCGCTGCCGCTGACGCTGCGCAGCGATCCGCACGAGCCGGGCCTGGAGTCGGCCCCGTTCGTGATCGCGCACTCCTCCGGCGACGACGCCTCGGTCTTCGACAACGGGCTGCCGATCACGGCGACGGAGTGGATGCGCGACGGCAAGCTGGAGCACCTGGTCACCACCCGGCACACCGCAGGGCTGACCGGTCTGCCGGTGGCCCCGGGCGCCGGGAACCTGATCCTGGACGGCGGCGGTGAGCGCTCGCTGGAGGAGATGGTGTCCGCGACGGCCCGCGGGCTGCTGCTGACCTGCCTCTGGTACATCCGCGAGGTCGACCCGGCGACGCTGCTGCTGACGGGCCTGACCAGGGACGGCGTCTATCTCGTCGAGAACGGCGAGGTGGTGGGCGAGGTGAACAACTTCCGCTTCAACGAGTCGCCCGTCGACCTGCTGTCCCGGGCCGGTGAGGCGGGGCGGACCGAACGGACGCTGCCGCGCGAGTGGGGCGACTGGTTCACCAGGGCCGCGATGCCCGCCCTGCGGGTCCCGGATTTCAATATGAGTTCGGTCAGCCAGGGCGTATAACCTCGTACACGTTCAATGGCACGTTCAGGTGCACGTTCGATGCCACGCCCGATGGCACTTTCCCGAGGAGACGCGAGACCCGTGACGGACATCGTCGACGAGCTGAAGTGGCGTGGGCTGATCGCCCAGTCCACTGACGAGGACGCATTGCGCAAGGCGCTCGCGGACGGTCCCGTCACGTTCTATTGCGGCTTCGACCCGACGGCGGCCAGCCTGCACGTCGGGCATCTGGTGCAGGTGCTGACCGTCCGCCGCCTCCAGCAGGCCGGGCACCGGCCGCTGGCGCTGGTGGGCGGGGCGACGGGCCAGATCGGCGACCCGCGGCCGACCGCGGAGCGCACGCTGAACGCCCCGGAGACGATCGCGCTGTGGGTGGCCCGGCTGCGGGCGCAGATCGAGCCGTACCTGTCCTTCGAGGGCGACAACGCGGCGGTCATGGTGAACAACCTGGACTGGACCGCGGGCATGTCCGCGATCGAGTTCCTGCGGGACATCGGCAAGCACTTCCGCGTCAACAAGATGCTCACGAAGGACTCGGTCGCCCGGCGCCTGGAGTCCGAGCAGGGCATCAGCTACACCGAGTTCAGCTACCAGCTTCTCCAGGGCATGGACTTCCTGGAGCTGTACCGGCGGTACGGCTGCACCCTGCAGCAGGGCGGCAGCGACCAGTGGGGCAACCTGACCGCGGGTCTGGACCTGATCCACCGCCTGGAGCCGGACGCCGAGGTGCACGCGCTGGCCACGCCGCTGATGACGAAGGCGGACGGCACCAAGTTCGGCAAGTCTGAGACGGGCACGCTGTGGCTGGACCCGGAGATGACCACGCCGTACGCGTTCTACCAGTTCTGGCTGAACACGGACGACCGGGACATCTCGCGGTACCTGCGCGTCCTCAGCTTCAAGAGCCGCGAGGAGCTCGAGGAGCTGGAGAAGCAGACCGCGGAGCGTCCGCAGGCGCGCGCCGCCCAGCGTGCGCTGGCCGAGGAGCTGACGACGCTGGTGCACGGCGCGGATCAGTGCGCCGCGGTGATCAACGCGTCGAAGGCGCTGTTCGGTCAGGGCGAGCTGGGCGACCTGGACGAGGCGACGCTCCGCGCGGCGCTGTCGGAGCTGCCGCACGCCCGGGTCGGCGAGCTGCTGCCGGTGGTCGACCTGCTCGCCGAGGTCGGTCTGGCGCCGAGCAAGTCCGCCGCCCGCCGCACGGTGAAGGAGGGCGGCGCGTACGTGAACAACGTGAAGGTGACCGCCGAGGACGCCGTGGTGACCGGGGACGAGCTGCTGCACGGCCGCTGGCTGGTGCTGCGCCGGGGCAAGAAGAACCTGGCGGCGGTCGAGGTCGCGACCGGCTGACCCGGCGCACGCGGAGAGGCCGGGTGGGGCGTTCTCGCCCCACCCGGCCTCCGCGCGTCGCGTTCAGGCGGCGTGGCGTTTCTTGCCGCGTACGGCGGTGTACGCCATGTCGCCCAGGAAGACGATGACGATGGCCGCCGCGAGCTGCAGCGCGTGCCGGCCCCAGTCGATACCGCTCGTCTCCGCGATGCCGATACCACGCGCCACGGCGTTGCCGATGACGGCGCCGATGATGCCGAAGATGGTGGTCAGCCAGAGGGGACTGTGCTGCTTACCCGGAATGATCGCTTTCGCGAGCAGACCCAGCACGAATCCCACGATGATCGCCCACAACCAGCCCATGGCTGCCTCCTTGTCCGGCCTCTGCGTGAGCAGTTACGTCGCCAGTCTCGGCCCGGTCGCCGTACAGCGCATGTCGGGGAGGGCCGTACGCGTCACGGCGCAGTCGCGGCACGCATACGTAGGGCGGCCCCGCTCTCGAAGGCGGCGCAGAGCGGGCGTACCGTGGAGGCGACGGGAACAGGACATGCCCGGGCACGTCCCGCGCGGGAATCGGGTGGTGGAGACGCGATGCGGAAGCACGGCGGAGCAGAGGTCTTCCGGATCACCGGCGCACGGCAGAGTCTCGCCGACGACGTCCGCGGCAGACAGCGCCGCTATGTGATCTCGATGTCGGTACGGACCGTTTCCGTGGTCCTCGCGGCGGTCCTGTGGAACGTGGAGCGCCATGTGGCCGTGGTGGCGCTGGTCCTCGGCATCCTGCTGCCGTACATCTCCGTCGTCATCGCCAACGCGGGCCGGGAGAACGCGCCTTCGCTGCCGTCGACGTTCGTTCCGACGCCGGTCCGGCCGGCGGTCGAGGCAGCCCCGAAGCCGGACGCCTCGACCGAATCCGAACCGGAGGCGGAGGCCGTCCCCGGGGACCGTCCGGCGGCCGGACCAAGCTGACGGCAGAGCCGACGGCGGGGCCGTCGGCGGGGCCGTCGGCGGGGCCGTCGGCGGGGCCGTCGGCGGGGCCGTTCGAAGCCCGGAAAAGGCTCAGGAAAAGCTCAGATCAATCATGAAGTTCCGGTGCACCGCACCCTGTTACCCGTGACATACTGCCTACGCGCTCCGCATCCCCCGTCGGAGCGACGGACCGACGCCGGGCAGCTCCCCCCGTGGCTGCTCGGCGTCGCCATGCTGGGACAATGATCCCGTGAATCCTCCGGTGAGTGACGAGACCCCCATCTGCTCGGCCAAGGGCTGCCGTACGGACGCCGTGTGGGTCCTCGCCTGGAACAACCCGAAGCTGCACACGCCGGACCGCCGCAAGACGTGGCTCGCGTGCGACGAACACCGCGAGCACCTCTCGCAGTTCCTCGGGGTGCGCGGTTTCCTGAAGGACGTCGTGACGCTGGAGCAGTGGGAGCGCGGCACGGGAACCGGATCAGCCGCCGATGGCTGACATGGGCCGCTCCGGCTGAAGGAACGACGGGTCGTCCAGACCGGATCCGGCCTTCTTGCCCCACATCGCCAGCTGCCAGATGCGCGAGATCTCCTTGTCGGACGCGTCGGAGCGCAGAGCGGCCCGCAGGTCCGTCTCCTCGGTGGCGAAGAGGCAGGTGCGCACCTGGCCGTCGGCGGTGAGCCGGGTGCGGTCGCAGGCGCTGCAGAACGGCCGGGTGACGGAGGCGATGACGCCGACCCGGTGCGGCCCGCCGTCGACGACCCAGCGCTCGGCGGGCGCGGAGCCGCGGGCGGTGTCGCCCTCCGGGGTGAGGTCGAAGCGGGTGCGCAGCGATTCGAGGATGTCACCGGCGGTGATCATGCCGTCACGCTTCCAGCCGTGCTGGGCGTCGAGCGGCATCTGCTCGATGAAGCGGAGCTCGTAGTCGTGCTCCACGGCCCAGGCGAGCAGGTCGGGGGCCTCGTCGTCGTTGAGTCCGGGCATCAGGACCGTGTTGACCTTGACGGGGGTGAGGCCGGCGGTGCGGGCGGCCTCGAGGCCCTCCAGCACGTCGCGGTGGCGGTCGCGGCGGGTGAGGGTCTTGAAGACGTCGGGCCGCAGGGTGTCCAGCGAGACGTTGACCCGGTCGAGGCCGGCTGCCTTCAGGGCCGCGGCGGTGCGCTTGAGGCCGATGCCGTTGGTGGTGAGGGACATCTTGGGGCGCGGCTCGAGGGCGGCGCAGCGCTCGACGATGCCGACGAGGCCGGGGCGCAGCAGGGGCTCTCCGCCGGTGAAGCGGACCTCTTCGATGCCGAGATCGGTGACGGCGATGCGGATCAGGCGGACGATTTCGTCATCTGTGAGCAGATCCGGCTTGGCCAGCCACTGCAGGCCTTCTTCCGGCATGCAGTACGTGCACCGCAGATTGCACCGGTCGGTCAGTGAAACGCGCAGGTCAGTGGCCACTCGGCCGTAGGTGTCAATGAGCACTGTGGGCCCCCTCCCTCTTCGCGGATCCGACGTGTCCGAGCCTACGCGAGTACGCCGACAACACCAGGGCGCATTTGCCACGAGGTACGCGGCGGCCACGTCGTAGGACTCTACGACGCGGCCGCTGACGTGTGTGTGTCGTTTTCCTCTCAGTGGGCTCCGACGCCGGTGAGGGACTTGACCTCGAGCTCGGCGTACTTGCCCTCGTCGGGCTTCTCCTTGGTGAGGATCGAGCCGAGCCAGCCGAGCAGGAAGCCCAGCGGGATGGAGATCAGGCCCGGGTTGGACAGCGGGAACCAGGCGAAGTCGGCGGCGGGGAACATCGACGACGGCTTGCCGGAGACCACCGGCGAGAAGAGCACCAGCAGGACGGAGGAGGCGAGACCTCCGTAGATCGACCAGAGGGCGCCCTGGGTGGTGAACTTCTTCCAGAACAGGCTGTAGAGGATCGTGGGCAGGTTGGCGGAGGCGGCGACCGCGAAGGCGAGGGCGACGAGGCCGGCCACGTTCAGGTCGCGTGCGAGTGCGCCGAGGGCGATGGAGACGATGCCGATGAAGACGGTCGCCCAGCGTGCGGCGCGGACCTCCTCCTTCTCCGTGGCCTCTCCCCTGCGGATCACGTTGGCGTAGATGTCGTGCGCGAACGACGACGAGGAGGCCAGCGTGAGTCCGGCGACGACGGCGAGGATGGTGGCGAAGGCGACGGCCGAGATCACGGACAGCAGGATCGCGCCCCAGGTGGAGTCGATGCCCCCGATGTGCAGGGCGAGGAGCGGGGCGGCGGTGTTGCCGGCCGGGTTGGACGCCTTGATCTCGGCGGGTCCGACGATGGCGGCGGCGCCGAAGCCGAGCGCGATCGTCATGAGGTAGAAGCCGCCGATGATGCCGATGGCCCAGTTGACCGACTTACGGGCGGCCTGGGCGGTGGGCACTGTGTAGAAGCGGATCAGGATGTGCGGGAGTCCGGCGGTGCCGAGGACGAGTGCGATGCCGAGCGAGATGAAGTCCAGCTTGGTCATGCCGTCGATGCCGTACTTGAGGCCGGGCTCCAGGAAGGCGTCCGGGTTGCCCGCCTGGCCCGTCTCGCTCTTCGCCGCGGCCTCGCCGAGCAGCTCGGAGACGTTGAAGTTGAACTTCCACAGCACCAGGAAGGTGATCAGCAGGGTGCCCGCGATGAGCAGCACGGCCTTGACCATCTGCACCCAGGTGGTGCCCTTCATGCCGCCGATGGTCACGTAGACGATCATCAGCAGGCCGACGAGGGCGACGATCGCGACCTTGCCGCCGTCGCTGGTGATGCCGAGGAGCAGCGAGACGAGGATGCCCGCGCCGGCCATCTGCGCCAGCAGGTAGAAGATCGACACGACGATGGTGGAGGCGCCCGCGGCGGTGCGCACCGGGCGCTGGCGCATCCGGTAGGCGAGGACGTCGCCCATCGTGTAGCGGCCGGAGTTGCGCAGCGGCTCTGCGACGAGCAGCAGGGCGACGAGCCAGGCGACCAGGAAGCCGATGGAGTAGAGGAAGCCGTCGTAGCCGTAGAGGGCGATGGCGCCGGCGATACCGAGGAACGAGGCGGCCGACATGTAGTCGCCCGAGATGGCGAGGCCGTTCTGGAAGCCGGTGAACTGGCGGCCGCCGGCGTAGAAGTCGGACGCGTTCTTGGTCTGCTTGCCGGCCCGGACGGTGATGAACAGGGTCGCGATCACGAAGGCCGCGAACAGCGAGATGATCAGCGGCCGGTGCTCGGATGTCGCGTTCGAGGCCGCGAGCTGCAGGACGGGGCTCATGCGTCGGCCTCCATACGGGACTTGATCGCCTCGGCCTTGGGGTCGAGCTTCGCCGCGGCGTGCCGCGAGTAGAACCAGGCGATGAGGAAGGTGGTCGCGAACTGGGCGAGACCGAAGACGAGGGCGACGTTGATGTTGCCCACGACCTTCGTGCCCATGAAGCCGCCGGCGAAGCTGGAGAGCAGCACGTAGAGCAGGTACCAGGCGATGAACGCGACGGTCAGCGGGAAGGCGAAGGAACGGTAAGTGCGGCGCAGTTCGCCGAATTCCGTACTCTGCTGCACCCGCATGAACGACTGGGTGGTGGGCTGGGCCGGACCTGCGGCCGTGGCGGACTCGGGGGGCGGCGGTGCATCGGTGGTCACGGAATCTCCTCGCGACGCGGGTGCGATAGGCATGGACTGGGGGGTGTCGCTGGCGGGGGCGGTTGGATGTCGCTCCACTCCCTGACAACGTCACGGCGCTCGCCGCGAACCGGTTCACCGCCGGTCTTTTTCTTCCGCGCTCGGCCGGCCTTCTTCCGTGCTTCCTTGGCGAACTCATTGAAGAAGGGCCTTGATCAGCGATAGCTTCACTCGTCATGTACCCGCCCATTCGCACAGGGGTGTCTGGGCGGTTGTCACGGATGATGTGGAGAACCCATGGCTCATCTGGGATCCAGACGGCGCCGCGCACTCGCGCTGCCCGCCGGTCTGGCGCTCACGGCCTCGCTCGGCTTCATGCCCGCGGGGGCCGCTACGGCGGCGCCGGTCGACGTTGTGACCGCCGCGGTCCAGACCGACGGACCGAAGCTCAGCTACGTCGTGAACGTGAAGGGCGGAAACGGCACCGCCAAGGCGGTCAAGAAGGCCATAGCCGAGGCCGGTGGAACGGTGGTGATCGCCTACGACCAGATAGGCGTCATCGTCGTCCACTCGCAGAACCCGGACTTCGGCACCACGATCCGTGGTGTGCGGGGTGTGCAGTCGGCCGGTGCCACGCGTACCGCGCCGCTGGCTCCGTCGGCCGACCTGGCCATCGACTCGGAGCGTCCGCTCACCGCCGAGGAGGCGAAGTCCGCGGCCGCGATCGCGGACGCGGACCAGGACCCGCTGGAGCCCCTGCAGTGGGACCTGCCGGCGATCAAGGCGGACAAGGCCCACGAGAAGACCCTCGGCAGTGACAAGGTCACCGTCGCGGTCATCGACACGGGTGTCGACGACACCCACCCGGACCTCGCGCCGAACTTCGACCGCGACGCGTCCGTCAGCTGTGTGGGCGGCGTGCCGAACACGGCGGACGGCGCCTGGCGTCCGGGCCCGACCGAGTCCGACCACGGCACCCACGTGGCGGGCACGATCGCCGCGGCCAAGAACGGCATCGGTGTCACCGGTGTCGCGCCGGGCGTGAAGGTCTCCGGCATCAAGGTCTCGCAGCCCGACGGCTTCTTCTACACCGAGGCCGTCGTCTGCGGCTTCGTGTGGGCCGCCGAGCACGGCGTCGACGTGACCAACAACAGCTACTACACGGACCCGTGGCTGTTCAACTGCAAGAACGACGCGGACCAGAACGCGCTCGTCGAGGCCGTCTCCCGCGCCACCCGCTACGCGGAGAGGAAGGGCGCGGTCAACGTCGCCGCGGCCGGCAACTCCCGGATGGACCTGGCCGCCGACGAGCTGACGGACACGTCCAGCCCGAACGACACCACGCCGGGCGAGCGGGTCATCAACCCGCGCGAGTGCCTCGACATCCCGACCCAGATCCCGGGTGTCGTCACGGTGTCGGCGCTGGGTGCGAAGGGCCTGAAGTCCTCGTACTCCAACTACGGCAACGGCGTGGTCGACATCTCCGCCCCGGGCGGCGACGCGACGCGCTTCCAGGCGCCGGACGCCCCGGCCGTCGACGGCCGCATCCTGTCGACGGTCCCCGGCGGCTACGGCTACAAGGCCGGTACGTCGATGGCCTCCCCGCATGTCGCGGGCGTGGCCGCGCTGATCAAGTCGACGCACCCGTACGCACCGCCGGCCCTGGTGAAGGGTCTGCTGTTCGCGCAGGCGGACGACACCGCGTGCACGAACCCGTACGACATCAACGGTGACGGCACCGTCGACGCGGTCTGTGACGGCGGCAAGGGCAAGAACGGCTTCTACGGCCACGGCGTCACGGACGCCCTGGACGCGGTTCGCCGGTAACGGTTTCCAGGCCGGCGGCAGTTCCGGCAGGATTCCCGGCATGAAGCGGGCCCGGTGCGTGATCGCACCGGGCCCGTCGCCGTCGTGGCACCCGGTGCCATAGTGATCGTATGACCGACTCCTCCTCGAACTCCCCCGCGAGCGGCACCGCTCAGGCATGGGCGGCGCTGGGCGGCGACCCCGCGCTGCTCGACCGCGTCACCTACCGGGGCGGCGGCTCGCTGCCCGCCCTGCTGCCGGTGATGGAACTGGCGCGTACCACGGCCGCGGTATGCTCACTGGCCGCCGCCGAGCTGGCCGCGCGCCGGGGCGACGGCGTGGTCCCGGCCGTACGGGTCGACGACGGGGCGGTGACGACGGCGTTCCGGAGCGACCGGCTGGTACGGGTGGACGGCGTGGCGCCGGCCACGTTCGCCCCGCTGTCCCGGTTCTGGCGCACCGCGGACGGCTGGGTGCGTACGCACGCCAACTACCCGCACCACCGGGCACGGCTGCTGGGCGCGCTGTCCCTGCCGCCGGACGCCGGCGTGGAGGCCGCCGCCGAGGCGATCGGCGCGCGCCGCGCGCTGGACGTGGAGGAGAGCGTGTACGCGGCGGGCGGCCTGGCCGTCGCCGTGCGCGACCCGGACGCGTGGGCGCTCCACCCGCAGGGCGCTGCCGCCGCCGGGCATCCGCTGCTGCGCGTGGAGCGGCTCGGCGACGACAGCCCGCCCCGTACGGCGGACGGCCCGGTGTCGCCCCCGTGTGCGGGCCTGCGGGTGCTGGACCTGACGCGGGTGCTGGCCGGTCCCGTCGCCACGCGGACGCTCGCGCTGCTCGGCGCCGATGTGCTGCGGGTCGACGCACCGCACCTGCCGGAGAGTCAGGACGCCCACAACGACACCGGTGCGGGCAAGCGGTCCACCCTGCTCGACCTGGCGTCGGCCGCGGACCGCGATACGTTCGAGGAACTGCTGGCCCTGGCCGACGTGGTGGTGACCGGCTACCGTCCGGGCGCCCTCGACCGCTTCGGCCTCTCCCCCGAGGCGCTCGCCGAGCGCCGCCCCGGCCTGGTCGTGGCCCGGCTCTCCGCCTGGGGCCGGTACGGGCCGTGGGCCGGGCGGCGCGGCTTCGACAGCCTGGTCCAGGCGGCGTCGGGCATCGCCGTGACCGAGGGCGAGGACGGCAACCCGGGCGCACTGCCCACCCAGGCCCTCGACCACGGCACCGGATACCTGCTCGCCGCCGGGATACTGCGCGCCCTGACGGAACAGCACGACGCGGGCGGAACAAGGGTCGTGGAGGCCGCTCTCACACAGACGGCGGCCTGGCTGACCGGGAGCCTGCTGAAGCAGCCGGCCGCGCAGTCCCCGGCGTACGACGCCGAGCGGTGGCTCACCGAGCGCGACACCCCGATGGGGCGCCTGCGCCACGCCCTGCCCGCGGTCGCCTACGAGGGCGGCCCGGCCGACTGGGCCCGCCCGGCGGGGCTGTGGGGCACGGACGCACCGCAGTGGCGGGCCACCGGAACCTGATGCGGCCTCACACCCCCGCCGCTCCCAGCGCCGTGCCCGCCGCGTGCGTGACCGCCATGGCGAGCGCCCCGCCGGACACGTTGCGCAGCACGGCGGGTCGCGGCGGGGCCGCGCCCAGCCGGGCGCTCCACCAGCCGGTGACCGCGAGCGCGACGAGCACCGAGCCGACGGTGACGTACAGGCGGGCCGACGCCGGGGGCAGCACGATCGCCAGCAGCGGCAGCAGGGCGCCGGCCGTGAACGCGAGGAAGCTGGCGCCCGCCGCCTGCCAGGGGTCGGTCAGCGCGTCCGGGTCGATGCCCAGCTCCACACGCGCGTGGGCGCGCAGCGCGTCCCGTTCGGTGAGCTGGACGGCGGCCTCCCTGGCCACCTCCTGCGACAGCCCGCGGCCCGCCAGCATCCGGGTCAGCTCGTCCAGTTCGGCCTCCGGCTGCTCCCTCAGCTCACGCTTCTCCACCGCCAGGGCGGCCTTCTCGGAGTCGCGCTGGGTGGAGACGGAGACGTACTCGCCGGCCGCCATCGACATCGAGCCGGCGAGCAGTCCGGCGAGCCCGGCGGTGAGCAGCGCGCCTCGCGAATTCGTCGCTCCGGCCACGCCGACGACGATGCCCGCGGTGGAGACGATGCCGTCGTTCGCCCCGAGGACGGCGGCGCGCAGCCAGTTGAGGCGGGTGCCGAGACCGCCGCCCGCGTGGGGTTCGTCGTGCGTCCCGCCGCCGGTCGTTTCACTCATCCGGGGAGCCTTTCACGCCAGGGAAGTTGGGCGCGGCGTGCCACGCCCCGGCTCCGGAGGACCGGGGGCGGGCAAGGGCTGTCGGTCCCGGCCCGTATTCTCTGTGACCATGCTCGACGACCGTACGACCGTAAGCCCGACATGGCCGGCCGCGTATCCGCAGAGGTACGCGGTCGTCGACGTGGAGACCACCGGACTCGCCCGGGACGACCGGATAGTGTCGGCCGCCGTCTACCACCTCGACACGCAGGGCAACGTCGAAGACCACTGGTACACACTCGTCAACCCGGAGCGCGATCCGGGGCCGGTGCGGATCCACGGTCTGACGAGCGATGTGCTGGAGGGCGCGCCGCTGTTCGGCGAGATCGCCGGTGAGCTGTCCGCCCGGCTCGACGACCGGGTGCTGGTCGCGCACAACGCCGCGTTCGACTGGTCCATGATCGCCAGGGAGTACGCGCGTGCCCGCGGCGCGGCGCCGACCCGGCAGCGGCTGTGCACCATCGCGCTCGCCAAGGAGCTGCGGCTGCCGTTGCCGAACCACAAGCTCGAATCGCTCGCCGCGCACTACGGGGTCGTGCAGCAGCGCGCGCACCACGCGCTGGACGACGCCCGCGTGCTCGCGGAGGCGTTCCGGCCGAGCCTGCACCTCGCGGCCCGCGACGGTGTGCGGCTGCCGCTGCTCGAGTGCCGGCCGCTGACCGAGTGGTCGGACGCCCCCGCCACCCCGCGCGTCGGCTACCAGCCGTCGTACGGCCACAGCAGCTGGCGCCCGTCGCGCAAGCGCCCGCCGTGCCCGTTCCCCAACCCGGGGCGGTACGAGCCGGGCGGGCAGCTCGTGCAGGGCATGCGGGTCGCCTTCTCCGGGGACACGTCGGTGGAGCGCGACCTCCTGGAGGACCGGGCGGTCGAGGCTGGACTGCACGTCGCGACGAGCGTGTCCCGGCTGACGAGTCTGCTGGTGACCAACGACCCGGAAGCGGCGACGTCCAAGACGGTGAAGGCGGCGTCGTACAGCACACCCGTCGTCGACGAGGGCGCCTTCACCCAGTTGCTGCGGGACGTGACCCCGGCGGCCGCCGCAACCGACCCGTCGGCGGGACGCGCACGCGCATCGGAGTGAACCCGGCGCGACTCGCCCGCCGGCCGCTCGCCCGCGGCGCCGAAGCGTTTCACCCTGTGGCGCATGGCACGTTGCGAGGTTTGCGGAAACGACTACGGCATGTCCTTCGAGGTGCACGCGCAGGGCGCGGTGCACGTCTTCGACTGTTTCTCCTGCGCCATCCACCGCATGGCGCCCATCTGTGAGCACTGCCGGGTGCAGATCATCGGGCAGGGCGTCGAGGTCGAGGGCCACTGGTACTGCGGCGCCCACTGCGCCCGCGCCGAGGGGAGGGCCGGGATCGTCGACCGGGTGTGACCTGCGTCCCGGCCGGGTCGACGGACGGTCCCGCGGCGGACCCAGCGTCCGGGACCCGGCGCGGAGCAGGTACGGTCGAAGCCGTGTACCGCTTCCTGTTGACCCGGCAGTGGGTGATCCTCACCCTCATCGGCCTCGTGCTCGTTCCCACGATGATCGAGCTGGGCTTCTGGCAGCTCCACCGGCACGAGCGCCGGGTCGCGCAGAACGCCGTCATCGAGCGGAACCTCGGCGCGAAGCCGGTCCCGGTGACGGAGCTCACCTCCCCCGGGCACACGGTCCCGCGCTCCGACTACTGGCGGCGGACCACCGCGACCGGCACTTTCGACACTGCCCATGAGGTGGTCGTCCGCCGCCGTACCAACGCCGACGACCGCGTCGGCTTCCACGTACTGACCCCCCTGGTGCTCACCGACGGGCGCGCCGTCCTCGTCAACCGCGGCTGGGTCCCCGCGGCGGCCGACCAGAAGGCGTTCCCCGAGGTGCCGCCCGCGCCCGGCGGCACCGTGACGGTCACCGGCCGGCTCAAGGCCGACGAGACGACCGGCTCCAGCGGCATCAAGGACCTGAAGGGGCTGCCGCCCCGCCAGGTGATGCTGATCAACAGCGAGCAGCAGAGCCTGCTCCTGGACCGGCAGGTGCTCGGCGGCTACCTCGAACAGTCCGACCCGAAGCCCGCCGGCGCCGGCCCCGAGCTGATCCCGGAACCGGACCACGACTCCATCGGCGCCCATATGGCGTACGCCGTCCAGTGGTGGCTGTTCGCCGCGGCGGTGCCCGTCGGGTGGGTGATTCTGGTACGCCGCGAGAAGCACGACCGCGCGGCGGCACGAAGCGCCGCGCCCGAGCCGGCCCCGGCCGCTGCTTAGCCCTCTCCCGCCACGGGAACACGCCAGAGCGTGACCCAACACACCCAGCGCATCGAGGACTACGCCCTCATCGGCGATCTGCAGACCGCCGCCCTCGTCGGCAGGAACGGCTCCATCGACTGGCTGTGCCTGCCCCGGTTCGACTCCGCGGCCTGCTTCGCCGCCCTCCTCGGCGACGAGGAGAACGGCCACTGGCGGATCGCCCCCGAGGGCTCGGGAGTCTGCACCAGCCGCCGCTATGTCGGCGCGTCGCTGGTGCTGGAATCGGTGTGGGAGACGCACACCGGGACGGTCAGGGTCCTCGACTTCATGCCGCAGCGGGACGAGGCGCCCGACATCGTCCGCATCGTCGAGGGCATCAGCGGCACCGTCGACATGCGCGGCACCCTGCGGCTCCGCTTCGACTACGGCTCCGTCGTGCCCTGGGTGCGGCGCGCCGACGGCCACCGGATCGCGATCGCCGGCCCCGACTCGGTGTGGCTGCGCAGTGAACCGCCGGTCAAGACCTGGGGGCAGCAGTACAGCACCTGCTCGTCGTTCACCGTCGGCGCGGGCGACTCGGTGGCGTTCGTCCTCACCTGGCATCCCTCGCACAAGCCGCGGCCCGGTCTCATCGATCCGCACGAGTCGCTGAAGCACTGCCTGCAGGACTGGGAGACGTGGTCGTCGAAGTGCCGGTACCAGGGCTCCTACCGGGACGCCGTCCTGCGCTCCCTGATCACCCTCAAGGCGCTGACGTACGCCCCCACCGGCGGCATCGTCGCCGCCCCCACCACCTCGCTCCCCGAGCAGATCGGCGGCGTGCGGAACTGGGACTACCGTTTCTGCTGGCTGCGCGACTCCACCCTCACCCTGAGCGCGCTGGTCTCCGCCGGCTATCTCGACGAGGCCGCGGCCTGGCGTGACTGGCTGCTGCGCGCGGTCGCCGGCGACCCGGCCGACCTCCAGATCATGTACGGGCTCGCGGGCGAACGGCGCCTGGCCGAACTGGAGCTGGGCTGGCTCGCCGGCTACGCCGGTTCCGTACCGGTCCGCGTCGGCAACGGCGCCGCGGACCAGCTCCAGCTCGACGTGTACGGCGAAGTCATCGACTCCCTCTTCCTCGCGCGACAGGCGGGGCTCGCGCCGGAGCGGCACGCCTGGAACATCCAGCTGAGCCTGCTGGGCTTCCTCGAGGCCAAGTGGCGCGAACCGGACGAGGGCCTGTGGGAGGTCCGCGGCCCGCGCCGGCACTTCGTGCACTCCAAGGTCATGGCCTGGGTCGCCGCGGACCGCGCCGTACGCACCCTGGAGTCGGAGCCGTCGCTGCGCGGCGACGCGGCACGCTGGCGGGCGATGCGGGACGAGGTGCACCGCGAGGTGTGCGAAAAGGGCTTCGACCCGGTACGGAACACCTTCACCCAGTCGTACGGCTCGGCGGAGCTCGACGCGGCCGTCCTGCTCATTCCCCGCGTCGGATTCCTGCCGCCCGACGACCCCCGGGTGATCGGAACCGTCGACGCGATCCGGCGGGAACTCGGCAGCGGCCCCCTCGTACGCCGCTACACCGCGGAGGCCACCCACGTCGACGGACTGCCGGGCCAGGAGGGCGCGTTCCTCGTCTGCTCCTTCTGGCTGGCCGACGCACTGCGGCTGACCGGCCGGGAGAAGGAGGCCCGCGAACTGTTCGAACGGCTGCTGGCCCTGCGCAACGACGTGGGCCTCCTCGCCGAGGAGTACGATCCGGCGGTCGGCCGGCACCTCGGGAACTTCCCGCAGGCGTTCAGCCACATCGGCCTGGTCACCACGGCCCTCGCGCTCACCGGACAGGAAGCGGCAGGATAGGGCCATGGATCTTGGACTGAAGGACCGTGTCTACATCGTCACCGGCGCCTCGCGCGGCCTGGGCAACGCCTCGGCGCGGGCGCTCGTCGCGGACGGCGCGAAGGTCGTCATCAGCGGACGGGACGAGCAGACCGTCAAGAACGCCGCAGCCGAACTCGGCGCCGGCGCGGTGGGCGTGGCCTGCGACAACGCGGACCCGGCGGGTGCGGAACGCCTCGTCGCCGCCGCCCGGGCCCACTTCGGGCGCCTCGACGGCATCCTCATCAGCGTCGGCGGCCCGGCGCCCGGCTTCGTCGCGGACAACTCCGACGAGCAGTGGACCGCCGCCTTCGAGTCGGTCTTCCTCGGCGCGGTCCGCCTCGCCCGCACGGCCGCGGCGGAACTGGGCGACGGGGGCGTCATCGGCTTCGTCCTCTCCGGTTCCGTGCACGAACCCATCCCCGGCCTGACCATCTCCAACGGCCTGCGCCCCGGCCTCGCCGGCTTCGCCAAGTCCCTCGCGAACGAGCTCGGCCCGCGCGGCATCCGGGTCGTCGGCCTGCTGCCCTCCCGCATCGACACGGACCGCGTCCGCGAACTCGACGCCCTCTCGGGCGACGCGGAGGCGGCCCGCACGGCGAACGAGTCGGCCATCCCCCTGCGGCGCTACGGCACCCCTGACGAGTTCGGCCGCGCGGCGGCGTTCCTGCTGTCGCCGGCGGCGTCCTACCTGACCGGCCTCATGCTCCCGGTCGACGGCGGCGCCCGCCACGGGTTCTGACGGGAGAGATTCCGGGCTCCGCCCGGACCCGGTACCGCGCACGCCGGCGGGGCTGGATTCTCCAGCCCCGCCGGCGTTTGAGGCGCGGGGGTCCGGGGGCAGCCCCCCCGGTTCGCGGAGCGGAGTGTCAGCCACGCCC
>NZ_JBSFUW010000050.1:0-40756 GCF_053591995.1 Streptomyces sp. NPDC002835
ATGCCGCTGCGGCTCGCGAAGTTCGGCGTGCCGCTGGCGGACACGGCCCCGGCCGGTCTGGCCGCCGCGGGCATCGAGCCGGTGCTGCTGCCGCCCGCCCCGGCGCAAGTGCCGCTGGAACGGGTGCAGCCTGTCTCCCGGACAGAACCTGTGGACAAGGCTCCGTCGGCTGCCGAATCCATGGAGCCAGGCCCCGTTGGCAGCGAGCGGCACCCCAGCCCGTGGTTCGCCCCGGCGCAGCCGCACACGCCTTCCCCTGCGCACTGGGAGGTCACACCTGATGCAGAGAGCGCGCACGTGGCATTCGGAGGGGCGGCGGTGCCGACCGAGACAAGCACCATGGGTGAGTACGGTGCGCCGTCCGCGCAGGAGTTTGACCCTGGCGATCCGCCCGACGAGTCCTTCCGTCCCGCCGGCTTGCATGCGCAGCACGGACCCGATGGCTCGTTCGACTTTGTCGGTCCGCCCGCACACGCGTCACGCATTTCACCCTTGGCCACGCAGCCAGACGCCACGACGTGGCAGGAAGGCGACCCGCGGGCTGAGGAACCAGATGATCGGGGAGTAGCGGTTCCGACTTCTGAATCGGCCAACGTGCCGCCCCCGACGAGCACCCAGGACAACCTCGAGCCCCGTGCGCTGACCATTGTGGACCGGTACTACATGGCATGGGAAGAGTTCCGCGAGCGCCATGGACGCGAACCGAAAGACGCTGAACTGTCCGTCTTCCTCATGACCCGCCAGATCACCAACCGCAGCGGAGGGCCGGTCAGTCCCAGCACCCTGCGCCGGTACTTCCTCGAGTTCCGCATCTACAGCCAATGGTCCCTACGCCGGGCCGAAACAGGACAGACACCGTCCGCAGAAGGTGTGGCCGACCACCTTGCCAAGCTTGGGATCACCGGCCAGTACAGCCGGCAAATCCCAGAGGCCACCGTGGAGAAGTACGCGGTCGACTTCGAGCGCCGCTACAACGCCATCCGCGGAACCTGTAGCAGGACCTGGCATGACGAGACCAGCACCGGCTCACGCCTATCAGACGAGCACAAACCAGAGAACGCCCATGGCGGCCCTGCCTAGGAGGGGAAGCAAGTGATCACCGCTTTGCGCATCGAGACCGACGGCTCGGCCGAAAGGCTGACGTTCCGTGGTGACGGCCACAAGCAGCGACAAGTCCTGCGCGCACTCCTCGGAGACACCGTCGACCCTGCGTTGTATCACCGCCGTGCTCTGCTCCACGTTCATGGAAGCGGCGCCACGCAGGGCCTGCCGTTCAATCCAGCGGCCTGGGCCCTGGCCTGCGCATGGCGGGGGGTGGACTTGGACTATGGCCTCCACGGCCGGGTGATAGTCACCGGCCCGGGAGACGGCCGTTTCGCGCCCCTGGACGCCGACCTCGAGACGCAGGTACGCAACATCGCCGCGGCTGTGCGAGGCATCCTTCTGGAATGGCGCACGCGACGACCTGCGGGAGAGCAAGCTGCTCGGGCAGAGATCCTGGCAGCAGCCAGGTACTGCCTGAGCCGGTGTTCCTCCAGCACCTAATGCGCGCCTGACCTGTGGTGCGCAGTGTGCGCATCCCAGGTCAGAGCCCTGTGGGCATCATCAGTGGGCACGTGGCCGACCGATCGAACCCGTGAACGGTGAGTGGCGGCCGGATCGGCTGGTCTCTGGTGCGTATCAGGACTGCACAAGCGGAACAGGGGCCCGCTCGCCGGCCAGTGCTGCGTGAATCGCCTGCTCGGTCTCTGGGGCCAGAGCGATGTCGTAGGTTCGAGCGACATCGCGCGTCCGCTCTACTGCCTTCTGTAGCCCGCGGCTGTTCCCGGCAGCCCGCTCGATGCTGATCCAGTCCCGGTACAGGACTTCGGCGGACTCGTCGATGTCCAGGCCGTGCTGCACCGTTTGCCGGGCGGCGTCCAGATCGGGGCTGTCGCCCTCGGCGTGCCAGGCGGCCAGCGTGTGCGCAATGTCGACGATGCGGGAGAGCATCTCCTGCTGGATCGGTGCTGCCCACGGGTAGGCGCCGTCATGGAACGGTCGGCCCCGTACCAGCGTCAGGGCCTTCTCGAGGAACGGGAGGCCCGCCGGCGGGCCGGCAGTCAGGCCCTGTTGGGCGAGGTTCTGGAACCGCTGCCAGTCCGAGGTGACTTCCGGGCGGAAGGCATAGCCGTTTTTTGGCCGGGGCAGGTAGGGGCCCCCGTCGGGGGCGCTGCCGAACCGGTTTCGAATCTCTGTGAGCCGGTTCTGCAGCGTGTGTACAGACCACGGGCTCAGGGGGTCCATTGCTTCACACAGCCATGTCGCTGTTCGGCCGGGCCGCAGGTGGATCAACGCGGCCAGGACAGCGACTTTCAGCGCCTGGCCTGAGGTGTCGAGTTCCCGGATTCGCAGCGGTCCCAGTACCTCGATGTACGGGCCGCTGGGTGGCCTGTCGTTTGTTTCCTCCGGCCCCTGGTCGGGCTTGGCCTCTTGTGGCGTGCTGACGTAACTGCCAGCGGGAGCCTCGTCCGATAGCTCTTTCTCGGTCGCGGGTGCTGGCAGCCGGACGGAGGACAGCAGGGCGGGGAAGGGGTCGCTCGGATCCTCGCTTCCGTAGCGGCCCGGCTGAGCTGGCTCGGCTGCTGCCTTCGAGTGGTCGTGCGCTCCTGTCCACGCATCGCTTGCGGGTTCAGCCGGTGTCTCGGCGACTTCCAGGGCGTGGACGTACTGCTGGTACTGGACGTCGGTGAGCCGCTGCAGACGGATCGGTTCAGCAGTGAGGTCCGGAAGTTCGACCAGGGCGTCGGGGACGGCGCTGATCTCCAGCGCTTCGGGGAACGCCCGGCGGGTGTCGTCGGTCGCGGGAAGCACGACGCAGATCTGAAGCCCGCGGGCGGCTGATACGGCGTCCGCCAGTTGCCATGCCTCCTCGGCATCGGCGGTGACCGCGCTGATCAGGATCCATGGCAGCGGGCCTGCCACTGCGCTGGGGTTGTCGCGGTGCTGGTGCAGCTCCAGCAGCAGTTCACCGATGTCTGCTATCACCGCCGACAGATGAGGCATCGCCCTGATGCGCCCCTTCGGCAGGAGAGCGGCCAGGCGTTGCCCGAGTCCTACCGTGAGGATCTCGCTCTGCCTGCTCCAGAGGTTCGTGCCCGCCTCCAGTGCCAGAGCTCGGCACACGGCCAGAACATCGTCGTTGCCGCCGCCCAGGAGCAGAGCCCGGGTGTGCAGCAGGTCGGTGAGCAGCAAGTCGCCGTTCTTGGCGGCGCCGAGTGTGACCAGCGACGGATACGCCGGCCCGGTGGCCGGCCCGCCGTCATCCAGAGGGGCTTCCCGGTCGAGGACCCAGGTGCCTCGTCTCTGCCCGGCCTTGAACGGCTGGGGGGCCGGTGCCGTGGGGTCGTCGGGCAGCAGGATGACGGACGAGTCGGTGATCCGGGCACCCCGGATGGCGGGCAGGTCGGCCCCGGATTCCGCCGAATGGGAGGCCAGAGCCCGCAGGGCGGCATCCAGCAGCGCTACGCCGGACGGCGCTGCGGAGGCGTTCGCGATCTGCTCAATGGTGGTGGGGTCTTTGATCGCGATCGTCTCCCCGGCCCGGCGGCGGCGCTGCTGCAGGATCCGCTTCAGCGCGAGCGCGCCGGTCAGCGAGGCTGCCAGCAGCGCGCCGATCCCGGCCACCAATGCTGCATGCCGCAGCGGCGACGTGTCTTCGTGGTCGGCGACCGGGGTGCCGGGGTGCGCCGTGCTCGGCTGAGGACTGGGGGAGGCCTCCGGGCCGGGCGTGGAGGCGGCTGGCGCTGGTGCCTGGTCTGTTTGCGACGGGGCGGGAGACGTGTCGCCGCCTGGCCCTGTGTCCGGCCGGTCTGCCGGCGGGGGAGCGGGCTCGGTGGGCGCGGGCGTTCCGGGGGCGCTGGATCCGGTGTCCTTCTCATCGCCCTTGCCGTCCTCAGAGGCGTCTCTCGTGTCATGGGGGAGGTCGAGCTGCTGCCCGGGCCGGATCAGGTCAGGGTCGGCGATCTGGTCGCGGTTTTCCGCGTACAGCTCCGGCCACCGGTTGCCGTCGCCCAGCTCGGCGTGGGCGATCTTTGACAGGAAGTCGCCCGGCCGCACCGTGTAGGACCCGGCCTCGGCTCCCGCGGTCTGCGCCGCCTTGGCATCCGCCGGTCCGGGCAACAGGAGCGTCCAGCCAGGCTGAAGAACCACGTTGGCGGTGAAACGGGATCCGTCCGGCATCGTGCGGCCCTCGTTGAGGGCCACGATGTCCTCAAACCGCTCCCCGCTGCCCAGTTCGTCTTCCGCGATCCGCCATAGGCTTTCTGCCGGGCGCGTATCCCGGACCGTGTACTCGCGGTGCTCAGCGCCAGAGGGCCCCTCCTGTGCGACAGATGCATCCCTGGCCGGGGAGCTGGGAGGGGTCTGTGTCGCGACGGCTGTGACGGGAGATGCGGTCGTGGAGGCCATCGCCGTGCCGGTCGGCAGCAGAACAATGATCGCGCCGACCAGCGTGGCTGCCGCGCGCTGACCGGTCCGTAGGCCCGGGAGCTGCGGGGCGGACCGGCCTCTGAGCTGCGCAGGGATTTCCACGAGCACCGATACCGCGAACGCTGCCCACCCGATCCAGCCGACGAGGGCAAGCGCGAGGAGGAACGCGCCAGTCGTGTCGGATCGTGTGAACAGGTGGCGCAGGTCGTCCAGGCCGCTGGCGGCGACTGCGGCGGTTGCATGGAGGAGCAGCCACGGCAGGCCCACCAGTACCCCGGCCAGCAGCAGCAGTGACGCCACCCCCCGAAGGGAGCGGGCCAAAGGTCCCGGGGGAGAGGAACGGAAGCGGCTGGCGTTCATCCGGTGCCTTCCTGAGGGGCGGTGACGCCGTGCAGCAGAGACGCTTGGCCATGACCGGTCGCGGGCATCGCCGTGACACCGACGAGGGTCAGGAAGCGGGTCCGGTATCTGGCGTGCACGATGACCTCCACCCGCGAACCGCCGGCACCGATCGTCACGTCTCCGCTCACCCCGGCGCGTGACAGGTAGGCATGGGCCGCGGCGGCCGCGGATGCCGGATCGGCGACCACGCCGTCACCTCCGACAGCCTGACCCGGGTCGATGGCCTGGGCCCCGGCGCGTGCTGCTTCCATGGCCAAGGCGTCGGCCCGCTGCGCGGTGCGAAGCTTGCCGGTGCCGTCGACCACGAGCAGCCCACCGAGGATCAGCAGTGGGACGGCGACGATCGCAACGAACACCGAGACGCCGCCGCGGTCGTGGGCGTCCTGCCGGTAGCGTCTCGGGGCACGGATCCACACGCTGATCAGCCCCTCTCTCGATAGGCGTCGACGACGGACGTGAAAGTGGACGTCACGGTGCGCGTCCCTGGGCCACCGTCGCCCAGGACGAACAGGTCCCCCAGTGGCACGGTGCACGAGACGGTGACCGTCACCGACGACACCTGACCCACTGGAACGGCCAAACCAGCCGTCTGCGCATGCACTCGCGAGGACGTACACGGCTGGCCCTGCCCCGCAAGCGAATCCGCAGCCGCCGCCTGCGCCGCGCTCTGCGCCTCAGCAGGGGTCCGGGCCAGGGACGCGGCACGAGCGGCGTGCTCCGCAGCGGTGTCCGCCCGCTGTCCTGCGGCGGAGATCCGCGCCCCTGCGACGAACAGCAGGGCCAGAGCGATGAGCAACGGCACCACGAGCACCGCCTCGATCGGCGCGCTCCCGCGGTCCGAGGCAGACGGTCGGCGTTCCGGCATCGTTCATTCCCCTCCCGGCGTCGTCCAGCGCTCGACCGCGCCGGAAGCCTCGGCGGACACCGACCAGTTCGGCACCCCCGGTATCAGCGAGACGGCTGTCCCGGAGACACGGACCCGGATGCGTTCCGGGGTGCTTCCCGTTGTCGACACCTGGTGACCAGTCAGGTTCCCTCCGGCCAACCGGGCCAGCGCGCTGCGTGCCTGAGCGGCACCGACTTCCGGTCCCGCCCCCTGCACACGGCCCGCCGCGACACCGTCTCGCGCTGCGGTCTGGACGATGTTGCGGGCATAGCCCCACAGGGCGGCCTGAACGCCGACGATCACGATGAGCAGGACGAACGGGTAGATGATGGCGGCCTGAACGGCCGCATGTCCCCGGTCGTCCTGCGACCTCGTCCAAGCTCCGGGCCGAGGCATCAGCCGCCCGTCAGCTTCGCGCTGTACTTCCCGTACAGCGCCGCGAGTGCGCCCGCAATGAGTATCGCCCCGGTGATCGTCGCCAGGATGATGATCACCGTGGGGATCGGTCCGTCCCCTCGGTCGCCGCGTTCGGCAATCTCGCTCCGCGCAGCTACCAGCCGTGCCCGCACGGCGTTGGCCGCAACCTGGCCACGCACCGTGGCGCGCAGCGTTCCCGACCTCACCGACGGCCGGCCCTTCTGGGTGTTCTGCACTGTTCGTTCTCCTGAATCGTTGACCACGCCCGCCGGGGGAAAGCGATCAGAGGATCACCATGCTCAAGACCGCCGGGAACGCGATGCCGAGCATCACGAGGGCGGCCAGCAGCGCTCCCGGTGCGCTCATCCGCTCGCTGTCCGCGTTCGCCTCTGCGGCTTGTGCGGCGAGAAGTTCGGTACGGAGGCTGGCCGCTCGGGCGCGCAGCGTGTCGTAGACAGCGGCACCGTCGGCCGACGAGAGGCGCATGATGTCGGCCACATCGCCGAGGATCGGCAATCGCAGCTGCTCACCCAGGTCGTCCAGAGCCGCCCACGGCGAGGACTTGTCCGTACGGGCCCGCAGCAGGGCGTCTTGCACCCTGGTCAAAGCCCATCCCCGGCCGACCCACGCGGCTTCTTCAAGGGCCTGCGACGCGCCCACATTCGACGCCATCCGCAGCGCCACGAGTTCCAGATAGGCCGCAGCCGCGTGCGCGAACTCAGTCCGGGCCTTGCCGGCCTGGTCGCGCACCTGCCAGTCCGGCACGAACCAGAGGCCCGCGGCCGCCACCACGCCGACCACTCCCGGGACCAGCACCGGAACACCCAGACCCATCAGCCTCCACCCGGCCGTGACGACCACTGGCAGAAGCAGACCTGCCAATGCGAAGGCGACCTTGGCCAGCACGTACTGCTCGGGCCTTTGCCCCAGGAGATTCAGATCCGCGCGCGGCAGACGACCCGGCATCCGCTCGACGAGCCACCGCCCCCATGCCTGCTGAGCCACGGCAGCACGACCCCCGCCCGCAGGGACGGCAGGTCTGTCCGGACCAGGCGGCGACAGGCGACGCAGTGCCCAACCCAGACGGGGCGCCGCCGGCACCAACGCCCCGGTGATCACGGCGAGCCCAAGACCGGCCGTACTACCGCTCAGCACCAGCACCGTCGTCACGCTCACGGCGCCACCCCCGGATCGGCGACCTTCACGCGACTTTGCGGGTCATGAACGAGGAACCGAGCCACCGGTTTGTGCCCCGCCAGCGATCTCATCCACAGCAGCACCAGTACAAACGCCCCGGCCAGCAGCGCGAGAACCAACTGCCCCAGCAACGTCCCGTACGGGGCGGTGTAGTCAGGCACCATGAAACCGGCGAGCACCACACCAATGCTGATCAGCGTCATCCAGCGAACTGCCGTACGGGACTTGGCCCGGTCCGCCTCGATCTGGCGACGCTTGGCGACTTCCTCCCGCACCGACGCCGCCATGTCCTCGAGCGCCTGGGCAAGACCAGGACCAGCGTCCACTGCGCACAGCGCCAACGCAGCACACACCCGATCCGCGGTGACGTCGTCGAGTTGATCAGCGAACTCCTCAAGCGCCTCGCGCGGATGCCACCCCGCCCGCAGCTTGTCCGCCAGCTCCGCGACCTCATCACCGATGGACTCCGGCGGCGCCTTCCGGGTGGACAACAGGGCTTGCTGCAGAGCAAAACCGAGCCGCATCACGTCCGACAACCGCTGCGTCCATTCCGCCAGGCCTTCAAGCTTGCTGATCCGCACCGCTGGCGACGACGTCGGCGAAAGGAGCCACGGCACCCCGAGCACCGCTGCACCCAGCAGCACCCCCGCGACGAACACGCCGGTCATCAGCCACACAAGAGCTGTCACGGCGGCACCCGCGCCTGCGAGCATCCGCCAGCGCGCCGACTGCCTCAAGCCTCCGGGGCCGAACGCAGCCGCCCGCCACCGTGCGATCCGGCCGGACCGCGGCACAGCCTCACTCCCACGCACGCCGGCGAACACCGCCAAGGTGCCCGCCGCGACCAGCGCACCGCACAGAGACCACCACAGCCCGCCTGTCACAGTCTCACCGCCGGACGGAACCCGCCGACCTGCCGGAACAACGACAGATCGCCCTCATGCTCCTCGAGGAGCTTCGCCAGCGCGGGCGACGGCGGCGTCCGCGGCACCGCTGCCGTCTCCCCAGGCTTACGTGACGGCCCGAACAACTCGTTGTACGCGGGACGGCCGCCCTCACCAAGGCCCGTGATCTCCCACACGTGAGACACGTACCGCTGAAATCGCCCGGCCGACCGGTCCACAGACAGGAAGACCACCAGATGCAGCCCGTTCGCGATCTGCCGGTAGGCCAGCCGCTCGCTGAAGTTGCCCTGGGCCAGCAGATAGAGCTCCGCGATCCGGTCGAACACGACGTGCGGCGCGGAGGCATGCATCGTGCACAGGTTGCCGCCACGTCCGTTCGTCAGCGCCTGCATCATGGCGGTGATCTCCGGTCCTCGGACCTCGCCGACCACGATCCGGCTCAGCGACATCCGCAGCGCCCGCTGCATCAGGTCCAGCAGCGTGATTTCCCCGGCTGCCCGGCCGTCGACTCGCTCACCGTTCGACTCGCGGGCCTCCATCGGCACGACTTGACGGTGGTAGCCGTTCTTGTGCGCCCACAGCTCGAACTCGCTCTCCAGCGTCCCGAACCTCTCGTCGGCCGGAATCTCCCGCAGCAACGCCCGGAGCAGCGATGTCTTCCCGCTGTTCTGCTCACCGACGATCATCATGTTCCGCTCCGCGCGGACGGCGGCGCCGAGCAGGTCCTGAACCGCAGGGGTCAGGGTGCCCAGGCGCACCAGCTCGTCCAGGTCGGCGTGCTGGATGCGGTGGCGGCGGATCGTCACGTACGTCCGCTCACCCGTGACCTCGGTCATCGCCTGCAGCCGGGAACCGTCCGCGAGCCGCAGCCCCAACAGCGGGCTGCCTGTCGAGAACGTCCGTTCTGCCTGCCCGCTGGTACGGGCCAGATCACGCACTAGCTCCCGGAGCTCTTCATCGGAGTCCGCCACCGGATCCGCCTGGACCAGCCTGCCGTCGCCGTAGTCCACATATACGGCGTCGTAGCCGTTGACGAAGACGTTCTCGACCGCCGGGTCGTCCAGATACTGCTGCAACCTGCCTGCGCGGAAGAGCATGTCGAACACCGCGGAGCCAAGTGCCAGCTCGACCTTCTGCGACACATGCTGCCCGCTGGTGTGAGCAGCATCTGCCCACACGGTCACCGCTTCGTTGATCAGCGCCCGTGCGCGCTGCTCCGACGCCGCCTCCGACAGAGCCCGCCCGCCGGCCTTGTACTCAGCGAGCAGCTGCTCGCTGACCGTCCGCTTGATCTCTCGTGCCACCCGGTAGTCCACCCGCACTTGCGGCACGGCCGCATGGCGCTCAGCATCCAGAGCTCTGCCAGAGCTGCCGTGGCCCCGCACACTCGACCCCGACGGCTGCCACGGCTGCGGATGCACCGGCTCAGCCCGCATGACGGGCCACCGCCTGCCGAGGATCGCTCACCACCGGCCGATGACCTGAGGGCCCGCGCACCCTGCGCGATTCACCAAATCCCCTCAGGTCGATGACCGCCTGACGCGCAGTGCGCATCAATTCGCCGTGCGGGAACCGCCTGTCCTCCGGCGTGCCGTCAGACAGCACCGATGCCTCTTCCGGCCTGTACGGCATGGCCGTCACGACGGGAACCCCCAAGGCCTTCTGCACCTCTTGCCGCCCGTACGGACCCTGCTTGACGAGCAGTACCCCGAGACCTGACGAGCCGCGGGCCCCGTCGGCGTCCAGGATCCGGCGCAACGTCGCGACTCGGGAACGTGCCGCGTGGATGCTGCGCATAGTGCCGCGGACCACCAGCACCACAGCATCAGCGCGCGCCGCCAGCTCTTGGGAAGGGCCGAATGCTCCGCTGCGGCCGAGGTCGATCAGGACGTCGTGCTGATGCTCATCGATGCGGACCAGGAGCTCCGCCAACTGCCGCCACACGCCGCGCAACTGGGCGGCCTGTGACGGATCCGCGAGGCCCGGCAGCAGGAGCCGGCGCCGGTCCTTGGAGTCACGACCGTCGTCCACGAAGATCAGTTGGGTCCAGAACGACGAGACGAGCTCCTGGGCCCGCGACACCGCGAGGTTGGCCAGGCCCCGGTCGGCCGCAACCCGGCCCTGGAATGCACCGGGGAGAATCGCTCCACCGTCGGGGTCGCATTCCGCCAGCAGCAGCCGCCGATCCTGCACAGGCCAGGCCCGCAGCAGTGCCAGAGCTGTCGTCGTCACCCCCGGGGCCCCCGGTAGGCCCACCAGCGCCACAGCGGTCATCGCCCGCCACCCTTCCTGGCGTCCACGACCAGCGCGACGCCACCCGTCGCCGCCTGCACGGCGAGCCGCGGCCCCTCACCGGGCGGCACCGCGACGTCCACAACCACCTCGCCGGTGGCCTGCTCGCGCTCACCCACGCGCACCACCCGCGCCTTCACGCTCTCGACCGCCGGCGTCTCCTGTCGCGCCTGTCCCTGCTGCTGTTCACCGCCACTCTCCCCAGCGGTGAACACCACGAGGACTCCGGTTCCGGGTGCGAGTGGCGACGCCGGCAGCTGTGAAGGCTTCAATCCGATGCCAACCAGCTGCTCACCCGCTTCGATCAGTGGCCTGTCGGTGACCTGTCCAGCCGACACCAGCGCACCCGGCAGGAGTGGCACCGCAGCTCGCCGCCCCACCACTTCGGCTCGGTCGGACGCCTTCAACGACGACACAACGGGGTCCAGCGAGACGGCTACTACGCTGACGTCCGCGTCCTCGATCACTTCTCCGGCCGGAACCTCGCGGGCGACGGCAAGGACCTGAACCCGCTGACCGGACTCTTCCCAGGCCACAAAGCCCCCCAGACCCCCTGCGGCTACCAGCGCAATGCCCAGGGCCGCCATGCCAGGCCGGCGGCGACGGGCCCGGAACGACACCGCGGCGTCCTGCCCGGCCTCTACGACCGGAGCCGGTGAGGACGCCTCCTTCACGGCAGAGCCTCCCGACCCCATCAGCCGACTGCCTGCATCTCGCCGATCGCGACCTCTGCCTGCGAGGTGCGTGTCTCCGTCAACTGCCCGCCGCTGGCCCCACCGGTGACCTGCCAGTCGATCACCCAGGTCGATGTGGCGGAAACGGTGTACCGTCCGCTGCTTTCGTCACGGGAGGTCCGGCTGTATGTGTGACCGCAAGTGGGGGAGGGCCTCTTGCCGTAGGCAGGCTCGTACCGGGTCCCCGGCCCGGCACACGTGACTGTGCTGCCGTCGCCCATGGACCATACGATCTTCGATACCTTCGCCGTCGCCGACACGGTGATCCCGCCCGCCGTCGCGGAGGCCGTGTTCGGCCCGTAGGTGGTGGGACCCGTCTCTGTCCACATCCACACCGGCATTCCCACCAGCCCGGTTGCCCCGAGCCGTGGAGCCATCCCGATCTCGGGTCCGGAGAGCCGCATCTTGTCCACTGCCTGCTGGGCGAGGACGATCGGGTTCAGTGCTTCGGGCTCAGTTCCATTCGGAGCCCAGACGGGCTCGTCGAACATAGCGCTCGCACCCTCGCGCATGAAGTACGGGCACGATCGGATGTAGAGAGTGGTCGTCTTCGGGTTGTGCCCCTGCCAGTACTGGCTGCCCGGAGGGGGCTGGGGCTCCATCTTCTTCACCGTGCATACCGGAGGTTGCGCCGAGCCGGACCCGTCACCTGACCTCGCGTCGTCGGTGCCGCCGGCCGGTTGCTTCCCCGACGAACCGGGGCTGCTGGCGCCGACACAGAACATTTCGAACTCACAACCGCCCACGTCAACCGACGGTCCGTTGTCGGCTGTTGCCGCTCCGGCCGCGCCGAGCGTGAACGCCGCCACGGTCCCGGCAAGTGCCGAAGCGACTCGCCGGCTCAGCATGACCGGTTCTCCTGAGTCGTCTTGACCACGACCCACCGGCCGTCCCAGCGTTCCATCGAGATGGAACTGACGTACCGGGTGCGACGCTCATCAGGCAGATCAACTGGCTGTTGAGTCCTCCTGTCGACCAGCGTCCAACCGGAGATGTCCAGGCAGTCCTTCAAGGTGGCCGCCCATACCTTCCCCGTCACGTCCACCTTGGTGACGGACGGATCGTGCCTCGGCACGCCTTGGGCGACGAAGTCTCGCTTGGCGAGGCTGGCGATCTCGCGTTCAGCGGATGCCCACGCCTCAGCCACGGCGTACTCGGGCAGGCGGGTGCCCTGAGCATCTGCCTTCGCGTAGGCGGCCTGCTTCTCCTTCCAGTAGGAGCCGTACGCCTTCAACGCGGCCGCTTTCGCCCCTGCATCTGGATCTTCTGGCTTCGCCGCCGACGACGTCTCGGCGGCCGATGCGGACGGACCACCAGACGGCGAAGTCGGCTCACTGGACGCATCTTCGGCACCACCGCAGGCCGCCACCAGCAGCACCGCGCAAGCGGCACCGGCCGCAGCGATCTGCACCCGCCTCTGCGAACCCGCATCGCGTTCGACGCGTCGCATGAATCCCCCTGTGTTCGGCGCCATCCCGGCGTACCGCTCCCCATCGCCGCAAAGGGGCGGCCCTCTGCAGGCTCACCGTAAGGAGTAAGGGAGCACCCCCGACACTTCATCCCTGCACAAACGCGGCGCTCACAGCTGTCGGGTTGCACAGCCCTCACGAGCGGCAGATGCGTCAGGGCCCCTACAACTCCATCCAGGAGCAGGGTTGGCCAGTACCGGCCAACGGCGACCACACCGCGGCGGACGGACCGCTCGCCTCCAAGTCGTCGAGGATGGCCGCGCCCAGCGGCACCTCCGACGCCATACTGGCGACCAGGGCGTGGCCGGTCACCATGGCCCGTAGGTCCTCGATCCTCCGCCCCAGGCTCGGCCTCGCGGCACCGGTGAGGACGAACAGGATTCGGGGGAAGCGGGGGTAGAAGCGCTGCCAGGCGAGCCCCGCAGCCTGATCACCGACGGCGCCGCGTCGTCCGACCGGCTGGGGCGCATAGTCGAAGAAGCGGGCGTAGGCGATCAGCTTCCTCGCGAGACGTTCCGAGCTCATGGTCGCGCGGTCCACCTCCACGAAGGCGCGGTACTGCAGCCTGCGAGGAGCTGTTGCCGTGTAATAGAGCAACGCGTCGGCGATGAGACGGTCGTCGCCGCCGGTGTCCGGCAGCCTGTGGGCGGTCTCGGGCAGCCAGTCGAGCGGCCCGTACTCGTCAGCGCGCCGCTGAGCATCAGCAAGGAACGCCAGATGCGTCCGCGTCACCGCGTGAGTGTGCGCGGCCCGGAGCGACGCATCGAACCCATTGGCAGGCGCTGGTACGGTCCGGCCGCGGAACTCTGGCCAGTCACCGACAGTCCGCGCGCCATGCGCGGTGAGGAACCACAGGTGGTCGAACCCCGTGGGCGCCTTCTGCCGTCCCACCAGATCCTCTGCCTCGAGCGCCGCGAGCCGCTTGGTCACCACCCGTCGGCCAGCGTGCGGGCTCAGCATGATGTGAACCTGCGCCGTGGTCAGAAGCCGATGCTGACCCAGGAGGGCCAACGCCCGCCGTGCGGACGTCTCGCCAATGGCCCCCGGACGCGTGGATGTCGTCGAACCGGCGGAGTACGTGTGCTCTGGGGCATCGTTGACCGTCATCGGTGCTGTCCTTCGTAGGTATCGGTGATGCTGCCGGTCTGAGCGGTTGTTCCGGCGTGCTGGCTCGCGAAGGTGAGAACCCGCTCCTCCTGACCGTCCGCGATCCGGATGAGTTCCGGGAGCCGAACGGCCCCGGTGTTGTGCAGTGCTGCGCGGACGAGCCGCGCCGTGCGGGCCCTATTGGCCGCCCGCCGGGGGAACACCTCCGCCAAGAGCGGACCGCGGATCTGTACGGGCCCGATGCGCTTACCGCCGACGGTGAAAGAGGCCCAGTGCTCGAAACGGTCCAGTTCGGCCGCGTCTGCGGCCTCCACCCTGCCGCCCCACTCATCGGTGATGTGCTTGATGGCTTCAACGGAGCCGGCCGTCGTCGACAGGCAGGACGCGTTCTGCACCAGCGCGGTCCGTACCTCGGGACTGATGCGATGCAGCAGCTGAGTCATCGCATGCAGACGGACCTGGAACTTCCGCAGCTGCTCGGTGATCTGCGCCAGTGAGACGGAAGCCGCACCGTCCAGTGAGATGAGCTCGTCGAGATAGACCCGGAACGGTCGACGCGCTCCGTCCGGGGTATCCCGCCGCGACAGGCCGGCCCGCAGCATGTCCCGAACCAGCAGAGAAAGCAGCAGGCGGTCCGTCGGCCCGCTTCCAGGCGGGCAGATCCACACGACTCGGGACTCGTCCATCGCCCGGCGAATGTCATAAGTGCCGACCGGCGAGCCCAAGAAGGCCTTCAGCACGGGTGACGAAACCAGGCGGTCGAGCGGATTGAGCACCGTGGGCAGCGCGTCCATCGGAATCTCCGGGAACGACGTCTTCCACCAACGCGCCTCGGACTTGAAACCCTCGCCCAGACAGGCCAAAAGCGTCGCGCGAAACTTCGGATCGGTCAGAAGAGGACGGATGTGAAGCACCGTGGCCTGACAATCCGGCTGCCCTGCCGCTACGGCCTTGGCGTTCAAAGCGACAAGTACCTCGACAGCCTTGGTGAGGATGGTGATGGCCCGAGGGGCGTTCGCATCCCCCCACCCCAAACTCGTCGCGAAGCCGTCGACCAGGGCACTCACCACCTCGTGCCCGGCCTGACCACGGTGCATGCCCAGCGGATTCCAGCACCCCAGCGCCTCCTGGTCGCCGCGGACCGTGAGGTCGAACAAGTCGACCCGCGGCAGCAGGTCCTCTTGAGCCAGGTACGGCGCCACCGTCGCCCAGGAGTCCTTGTGCGGGTCGACGAAAGCCAGCCCTCGACCGTTGTAAGCGGAAGCCGTTGCCTGGCACAGCGCCCGCATCGTCTTCCCCCAGCCGGCCTTGCCGACCTGAACCTCGAACAGCGTGTCGTCCTCTCGAGTGGCGAGCAGCCGCAGTCTGCCGTCCGGCCCGCGGTGCACCCCCTGGGGGAGCAGCTGCTCACCAGGCCTGTACGAGGGGATGTCGCTGTGCAGCAGCGGCAGCCGGGCGTGCCGGGTCGGCGGCTTCAAGAGCCCGGCGAGCTCCTCCACCCGGGCCCAGGAGTCGCGAGCCGGCCGTATAAGCCCGCTCGCCCACCGCGTATCGAACCGATTCCGCCACGGCCACTGATCGGGGCCAAACCGGACGGGCCCCAGAGACCAGCCCAGAGACGACATCCGTACACGTGCAGCGAAGATGTCGAGAGCAGCTTCGACGTGGCGCAGGCGCCGCTCGGCCCGTCCAACTGTGTTGGACTGGCACCGCACCATGATCTGGACACGCACCAGGCCGACGTCCTCTGTCAGCTTGCCGAGGACCTCATCGCGATTGATCCGCGGCGGCCGCGGTGACATCAGCAGCCGGTCACGGCTCTTTCGCAGCGAGAGCAGGTTCGACAGCTGCCACAGCAAAGAGTCCTGGATCGATGCGGCGTCCTCCGTCGCCCACCGAGCCTCCCGCCGTGCGTCGCGACGGGCCCGCTCACGAGCCCCCTGCATGACGCGACGGCGGCGCCCCCTCAACCCCCAACGGACA
Source organism: Streptomyces sp. NPDC002835 (assembly GCF_053591995.1). NCBI lineage: Bacteria > Bacillati > Actinomycetota > Actinomycetes > Kitasatosporales > Streptomycetaceae > Streptomyces > Streptomyces sp. NPDC002835. The sequence continues at coordinate 15,863 of NZ_JBSFUW010000050.1, forward strand.
CCCGGCGAGAGATCGACACACACCTCGGCCAAGTCCCCATGCTCCTCTCGGAGGTCAGCCACTGCGTCGATCAGAGGCTGCAGCGGGTCTGGCTCGAGCGGGACCTCCCGCAACTCAGCCCCAGGCAGTCCGTGCAGCGCGAACACGGCGCGGACCGTGTGCTTTCGAGCCTTGTCTCTCACCGGCTGCGTGGCCCGCGTCCGGACTCGAGGCCCATAGGGCGTCTGAACCAGCAGATGCTCAGCAGACGAAGGGCCCTCCACCTGGTACCGCAGCGGGGTGATCCCGTCCGATCGCATCCTGATGCGCACCGTGCGGGCCGCCCGGGGAGTCCACCACTTGCCGGCGCTCGCCGCCCGGATCAGCTGCGTTCCGAACCGCAGTACCTCTTCTGGAGTTGTTGCGAACTGCCGGGAGGGCACAAGCTCGACACACGAACGCTGCTCCAGAGCGCGTGCTGCGAGCCGACGCTGAACATAGAGCCAGACGCAGGCGCAGATGAGCCCCACCAGGCCCAGCCAGAGGGCGTTGGCCATGCACCACAGGCCGACGCTCCACACCCGCTGGATCAGTCCGATCAACAGAGATCCTGTCTCGGAGGCGGCCTCCGAAGTCAACGCCGCGGTGTCCACTTGCTGCCTCCTTCATGCGAGAACCGGACCATGGCGCGCCGGCCGTCGGCGTAGTGGCCAGAAGGGTCCGCACCCGCCCACACCAGGTGCACGACCACGTCGCCGCCCTCCCGGCGTGCGATGGCGGCCTGGATCCTCACCCGGCTGTAGGCCGTGGGGCGCGAATCGGCGAAGTACTCGGGCCAGCGTTCCCGGCCGAACCCGCCGACTTCAGCCATCCAGACCTGGCGGCCGACGCTCCTGAGCTGCTGCTCCACAGCCAGTGGCAGGTTGGGCTTCACGGCTCGGTCCAAGGCGTCTTGGATCGCCGGGTCGGCTCGAGGGCCCGACCCGGGTGGCGGGAGTTCTCCGGAAGCGGCAGCTGCCCCAGGACTTGCAGAGGCGTGAGCAGATGCGGCGGCCGCGGCGGAAGGGGTGGCCATGTGTGCTGGCGCGGATCGCGGAGTCTGCGGGATGCCGGGCGACAGCGCAGTCGCGATCATGACGCATCCACCAGCAGCAAGCAGACCAGCGGCGATGAACAGACCCTGCGTCGGGCGTGAAGACGTGGTCACAGAAGGCGTGCTCCTCCGGCGTAGTCGGGCATGGCCGATACTGGGTCGATGCGGACGGAAGTGCCCGGACGGGGAGCGTTGACCATCTTTCCGTTGCCGAGGTAGATCCCGACGTGATGGATCGTGCTGCTCCGCTCGGGCAGGTAGCCGTAGAAAACGAGGTCGCCCGGCTGGAGTGCGCCGACTCCCGCAGAGGCTGGGATTCGCTTTCCGATGCCGGCCTGCACAGCTGCGGTGCGGGGCAGAGTCACGCCGGCCTGGGCGAACGCGTACACGGTCAAGCCCGAGCAATCGAACCCGACGACCGCTGCGCCGTTCTGCCCACCGGGGGAGCAGCAGATGCCTGCGGACGCGCCCCGGGCATTGCCCCCGCCCCACGAGTACGGCACCCCGCGCTGAGCAAGCGCGGCGTCCAGGACGGTCTTCACCGTGCCGGTCACCTGGGAGAGGTCAGAACCGGAGTCGGCAGCAGCTGCGTACTGGTCGATCCAGCCGAGGACGTCGGCCACGTAGGCGTCCGACCGGTTGTACGCGAACAGGGCTTTCTTCAGCTGCCCGCGGTCACCGAGGTCCCGTCCGTTCCCGCAGAGATACACCCCGGCCGACACAGCGGCGTCGTCGGCATTGTGCGGGTCGACGATGCCGTCCTTGTTACCGTCCCGGCCGAAGGCCTTGAACGTCGCCAGCAGAAACTGGAACGGTCCGACTGCCCTCTCGAACCGCACGTCCTGATCCCATCGGCCGCCGTCGGTGTCCGGGAAGGCGGTGATGTTGCCGCCTGCCCCGGAGCCATTGAGAACGGGCCCGAGGATCGGCGGCCGGATGTCTCCCGATTCGGTCACCGCCGCGCTCGCCGCGTGATGCGACTCGATCCGTGCGATGCCGGCCAGGATGGGCCACCTCATCCCCTTGCATCCCTTCACGGCAGCGTTGATCTGCGGCACAGCGCCCTTGTAGGCCGCGAGCATCCGCACCGGTATCCCCGGCGCTGCGCCTCCCTGATCTGGGCTCACCTCGCCCCCGAAGGCGAGCGGCACGCTGCGCGCTGCGGATAACGCATTGAGCACCGGCACCGCACATCCGGCAGCGCACACCAGCAGCAGCACGGCGAGGCAGCCGGTCTTCCTCCACGCACTCATTCCTCGCTGCCCTCCCGCTCGTCGCGACGGCGTACCCAATGGGGGTCGCTGGGCCAGCTGGCGCGCTGGGCCTGCATCAGGGCATCGAGCACACGGCGGCGCGCGTCGACGGATGGATCCTCCGGGCGTACGGCCGTTGCCGCCGGGCCGCTGTCGCGCGACTCGGGTGGCGGGGCGTACAGAGCCGCACCGACAGCCGCGTCGCGGGCCAGGGCACGCGCGCGCCCAGCCGGGTCATTGACCTGCCATGCCACTGCGGCTCGTTGGCCGACGGTGTCGACTCTGCGCATGGCGCCTTGCGCCATGCCCTGCCACCGCTCTGCGTCATTACGGACCTGGTTCGCCGTGACTCGCAGCTGCGTGCGAGCGTCCCTTGTGAACTGCGTGGCCCCCGCGCGGGCGGTGCGCACGTTTCGGGGCAGCCCCATCGTCGCGCCGTACCCCAGTTGCGCGGCGCGGGCCGCCACTCGGTAGCCCCGCAGCCGGGAGGCGTGCTGATGGATCCGCGGTCCGAGCAGTGGACGGTCGGTCTGCGGGTCGTGCAGGACCTCGCCGGTCCGGTGGTTGACGACCATGCCGTTCGGTCCCTGTCCCCGCGCCCCCGATCCGGCGCCGCCGCCCTCGGCGATGGCACGCAGCAGTTTCAGAGAGGGGTCCTCCTCGGGGGGCTTTGGCCCGATGAGAGCCGCGTGTGCACCGCGTAGAGCCAGACGGCCGCCGTGCGCGCCGAGAGCCAGCGGGGCCAGGCCCCGACGGGCCTGCATACGCGCATCGCTCAGCAGCCGGCTCGGGTCGCCCGGCGACCCTGCTCCGTCGGCCATGCTGGTGAGACTCCCCAGCATGGCCTGACGCAGCCCGAACGCGCGATGTGCGCCGGACGGGCCGACGAGCAGCCCGGACCGCACCCCCGTGAAGGAACCACCTCCATGCATCGCGAGCGCGGCACCGATCTCGGAGCTGTCGCCCGGCATGTGCGTCCCGCCGACCTTGGCGTAGCGCATCTGGACAACGAGCCGCTGCCCGAATGTGGAGACGCCGTTGAGCAGGCGACGATGGAAGGCAAGCCCGACGACGGCCAGAGCATCCAGGAGTAGCAGCCGCTCGACCATCAGCTCGGGCCCGTCCGTGAGAATCACGTCCATGGCGATAGCCAGGGCCGGGATGCCCATGCAGATCACGAACAGGGTCATGATGCTGACGCAGAACAGCCCCAACCACTTCCACACCGCCTGGCGGCTCGGACCGGGCAGCATGCCCCACACGAACGTGACGACGCCGAAGGCGGCTGCCCCGACATTCGCGGCCTGCGTCCCCAGGAGCACCATGGCCGAAGAGAGCAGCAGGGCGCAGATCAGCAGGGCAGCGACCAGGAGGAGCACGGCGCCACCGACACGCCACCAGGTCGGCTCCTTGGCGTACTGGGCGGAGGCCTTCCCGACCGGCCCCGCCTCCTCGAGGTCCTTGAGGAAGGCGGCGAATTGCCGGTCCTCGTCGGAAACGAGGGGACTTCTGCTTTCCAGAAGCTCGCCGCCGGGCGTCAGTTCGGGGAGATCGGCGTCCGGGGCTGAAGTGCTGGGATCGCCGTCGTCGCGGCAGTACTCCTTGGCCGGCCCCTTCAGCATGCCGCACGGGTCCTCTTTGTCGTCACCGTCCGACTGCTCGGCAGGCCGATACGCGCCACTGACCCACTTCAGGTGTACCTGGTAGGCGGCGCGGTCGGACTCCTTGCCCGGGTCGAGGATCCGGCCGTACTGCAGGAGCATGTACGGCTTCACCACCAGAGCGTTGGTGACCGAGTCCAGCAAGGGCCGGGTCACCTGCTCTGCAGTCACCGGTGTGTGCGCCTCACGCTGGTAACAGTCCCGCTCCGCGCTGCCGCTCGTGTTGTCGCACGGCCCCACCGTCGCGATCTTTCCGCCCCAGTCGTACGAATTGACCGTCGTGGTCGCGACTTCCGCCGCGGCCTGCTGAGTGCGCACCAGGGGGCCGTGCTCGGCGAGCAGGTAGTCAGGCCGAACCAACGCGGAAGCAGCCAGAGCCGCGATCACCAAGGTGAGCAGGATCTCGCCGAGTCCGCGCCCGACCCTGCCCCGGACCATGGTGACGAGCCCGACCACGAACGCCCATGACAGCAGCAACCCTTTCAGCCCCAGGCTGTCGACGACAACGCGCTCGTAGGCGTCGGACACCTCCTGGGCAGGACCGGCCAGCATGCCGAACAGAGGAAACCGGAAGGCGAACTCGAGCGCCCAGCCAGCAAGGCCCACCAGGAGCCGCACGATCGTGAACAGGCCGCCGAGGACGAACGACAGGCCCTGCCCCTCGATGTCCAGCACCGAGCCGCCCGAGGCATCGACCTCGTACCCATTGATCGGCACGCCCTCACTGCTGCGCACGTTCAGCGGCGCCAGGAAGTCACCGGCCGCGTTCCCCCCGGTGGCCGCATGCGCGACACTGCTGTTGACAGTCAGGAAGACGATCGTCAGCAGCGACACCCAGGCGACCGACCGCGCTCTACTCCTGTCCAGGCACATCATTGCCGCACCCGCCTTGCCGTGACGATCAGTCCCGCTCCCGACACCAGCGCGGCAGTCGAGAAGCCGAGCAACCACAGCCGTTGCTGCTCTGAGCAGAGGCCCCGACGGAGACCTGACGGCCGGCCGTATTCCGCGGAACCGCACTGCGCCCCGTCCTGACCGACCGGCGCCTGCCTGTGCTGCTTCTCCCTCTCCGCGGGCGGCGCGGAGGGCAGCCACCACGACGCGCCGGCACACGCCAGCAGGGCCAAGCCGGTCAGAACCACCAACCAGCTCTTGGCGATCCCTCCTCCCCGCCTGCTCCTGCTCACAGCGCAGACTCCTGTACAGGGGACACCATCGCCGTGTCCTTGCCGTCCGCCGTCTCGTGCCTGGCAGCCGTCGGCGGGGTGGTGAAGATCGCCCGCTGAATTCGCGGCACGGGAGGAACATGAACACGGACCCGCCCCACCTGCATCCGCGGGTCCCGCAGCAGCATCTCGCCGTCGCGGCCCTTCTGCCCGACCGGCGACAACCCGGTGGTGACCAAGCGCACGAGGTCCTCCGACGAACTGTCCAGTCCGAGGAACTCCAGCCCTTTGCGGGCGCGTGCGGTGTCGCTGGTCCGCGCCAGAACCTTGTACGCCAACAGACCCGCGTCCTTGCCCAGCTCGTCGGTGTCGTGTGCGCCAAGGAGACACCCGGCGCCGTGCTTGCGGCCGTCGTGGAGGATCTCGTGCACCAGCGCGCTGCCCTCCGCAGAGGAGGTGAGCCAGTAGCACTCGTCCATCGACACCGTGCAGAACCGAGACGGGTCGCTGAACGCGGCCTGCCGGGCTATCGCCGCAATCAGATACAGCACCGCCCGGCCGATCAAGGCCTCGAGCGGCTGCTGGCGCAGCATCTCCACATTCGCGAAGGCCTCCCGCGGTGGAAGCGTCAGCCCGGCGGTGGTCACCACCACCATGTCCGCGCCGAGGTCGCCGTCCAAGGTCACCGGGGGCAGCGAGGGATCGAACACCAAGGCGGCCAGCGGGTTGGTCGCAACGATCTGAAGGAGATCCGCCATGGTCGCCGCCGCGTCCCGGCGCGTCGGCGAACCGCTGTCGCCCCGCGCGAGCTCGCGCAGAATCTCCAGCACTCGCGCCATCGACGGGGCCGTGCCGGCTGCCGCTTCTTCCACCGCATGGTGTAGCACGGCGCCAGATGCTGACATCGGGCCCACCCCGAGCTGCAAGGTGAGATATGACAGGGCGTAATGCGCCCCGACAGGCCCGCCGAACACCCGCAGCGGGTCGATCGACAGCGCCGCCTGAGCGGCGTCGATCACCTGGCAGCGATCGCCCGCGGCCGACCGCGCGAAGGAGGCCCACTCTCGGATGGGAGTCCGGTCGATGACGATGGCCCGCCCACCTCGGTCGACGACAGAGGAGGTCAGCAGCTTCTCCAGCACGCTCTTGCCCGCGCCGAGGTCCCCGACGATGCCCACTGACGCCGACGCATTGCGCTGCGGCGCGTCCGCGATGTTCAGCAGGACCGGCCGCACCGTGCCGCAATCAAGATCCGTGCCGACCATCACGCCGGTGGGATCACCCAGCCGTGTGCTCGTGAACGCCCCCGTCGCGGCCCAGTCCTCCGACAGCTGATGCTGCACGAACTCCCGCACCGCCGGCGGCCGCCGAGCGCCGGGCAGACCAAGCAGGAACAGCTGCTCCTGCATGCCGTGGGGGCGCACGGCACGGTAGTCCCCACCGGACAGCAGCCCAGCTAGCGCCCGGGCCCGAGCGTCACACACAGCCGCGTCCGGCCCCCACACACTCAAGACCGTCACTGACTGGACTTCCACTTCGACGCTCGTCCGCGACAGCCGCTCGTCCTCCTCCGCCAGGGCTCCGGCCGCGTCGGGCAGTGAGTGCGGCATGCCCGTCGGCTGAGCCCCGTACTGCTCGGCCTGGTCCAGCAAGTCCTTCTTCTTCCGCTGCACCTGCTCCTTGGCCCGACTCGCGGGAACCAGCTGAAGATCGACCGTGAAGTCCACGGGGAAGTCCAGAGATTCCAGCTGAGCCAGAACATCCGCGTACTCCACCGTCCGAGCAGCAGGCATCTCCGCCAGCGCAAGGTGAGCCTGATAGCCCGTGCCGCTCTCGCACTCCACCTGGAGCCACCGCCGCCCCAGCGGTGACGCCCCGCTCGCACGCCACCAGGGCCCCCGCGCCTTCCTCTCGCGCCGCCGCCCCTTCCCCTGCGCCGGCTCCGAGCCGGCGGGCGCGTAGGACGACGCCCCCTGGCCACCCTCCAGCATCCGGACCTGTCCGAGGTCCGCATACGACGGTGACCGCAGCACTCCGCCCGTGACCCGGCTCCCGAACAGGCGAGAGTTCTCGGCATCGGACAGGAGCGGCTCCTCCAACCCGCGGTGGACCGCATGCTGAACCATCCACACGATCTCCGCAGGACGGGCGGCACGCATCGCCAACCCACCGCTCAACTCCGCCTCGACCCGCCGCGCCTGTTCCGTCATGTCCGCCACGGCTCCGGCGGACACCGGCTTCGGATCGAGTCCCAGCAGGTCATCAAGCTCAGCCCGTGCAGCCGTCACTGCGGGCCCAAGTCCCAGGCGGCTGTGATCGGCATCCAGAGGAACGGCCAGCCACAGCGTTCTCCGGTGCATCTCCTGTCCGGCGAGCATGTCCAGACATGCAGCCGTGGTTTCCGCCCACGCCGGACGGTTCTCCCAGTCGACTCCGTCGACCATCTGCTCCGCGACCTCGCCGGGATCGACCCGGGCGGCCAACCCGTACAGCCGCGGCGCACCGGACAGGGACCGCACCAGGCCGGTGACCCGGTCGAGCAGTTCCTCACGAACTCGGGCAGGGACATATCGGCCGCCGGTGGGATCCACCCGCCAGACCGCCCAGACACCGCTGGCCGACCACACCAGATTCCCGGCCACGTGCCGGAAGGGAACTCGCATCACGACCTCCCCGCCCCGGCGTGGTCACCGGTCTCGGCGAGCAGTCGGGCCAGCCCACTGGCCGGCCCTGCGGCGGGCTGAGGGCTCGATGCCGGCCCACGAAGCGGTCGCGCCTGACCCTTGACGACCGAGGCAGGGCCCTCCTCGATGACCACGGACCCGGTGAGGCTGGCTGCTCGCCGGTCCCGTGCGACATGGCCGCCCACCCGCCCGGCCGGATGCTGCGCCAGCAGCGTCACCCAGCCGAGCAGTGCAGTGAACGGCGACCGTCCCCCGACCTTGGCCCCTCGGGCCGCCCAGATGGATACAGCCCACGCGGCGATCGGAATCGGGCCCATCCACGACCACCAGGAGAAGGTGTAGATGAGCAGGACAGCACCGCCCCCCATGACCACCAGTTGGGCCGGCGTGTAAGGGCCGAACCAGATCACCCAGTCCCCGAGCTTGCCCAGCACCCACGGATGGCGCCGGGCGGAGGTGTAGACCCGGGCGACCCGCTGCCGCCCCGCACCGTGCCCGCTCACGGCTGATCCCCCGCCCCGCCGGGGGCCTGCTCCACCCCGGCAGATCCGGCCGGGTTGTTCACCTCGTCCTCGACCATCTTCGAGAGGCTGTCCCGGGAGTTGTAGATACCCATCGCCAGGACCATGGCGATCAACGCCCCGATGGCAGCTTTGAACGACACCTTCCGCAGGATCGTGATGATCACGATGATGATCAGAGCGATCGGGAGAATCCGGTCACCCCACGATGCGGCCGTGTCGATGAGCGAATCTCCGAAGTCGTCCAGCGCGCCGGCGATCTGAACAGTGCGCATCACTGCGCACCCCCCTGCGCAGACTCCGTCCCCGTGCTGCGCACCGGCGTGGCGGGAGCACCGGCCTCGATGACCGAGACCTCCCAGCGGCCCGACCGCGCAGCCATCACCACGGTGTACCGCAGCGGCATGCGGGCTTGACCGGAACCCTGCGCAGTCACCTTGGCCTGCACGCGTACTCGCGTTCCGTCCCCAGGAACCGGCCCGTCCCCGGCATCGGACTCGGCAGCGACCTCATCCAGCCGCACCGACACGTACGCCGCCCCGCCGACCCCGGCCAGCTCCGTCCCGGGAGCCAGGTACCGGTCAACCCGGCCGACACCGGCCAGGTAGGCATTGAAGAACTCACCCAGCGTCGTGCCGAGTGCGCTGCGGGCAGGCAGAACGTGAGGGAACGAACCGTCCCTCAGGCCGACGGTCCGGGGACCAGCTACCTGTGCCGGGACACCTGTGACAGTGAATGCCCCCGCACCACCCGCGGACGGCGCCACCGCGATCGGAACGGCGAAGTACCGCACCGACGTCTGCGCACTGTCCCGGCCGGCCGGCGCCTCGAAGTGAGCGGCGACCACGACCGACCAACGGCTCTCCTGCAGCTGAGCACTGCGCACGGCCACCGTGCGCACCACGCGCTGCGCATCACCGTGCGTACTGCTGCGTGGGAGGTCGACTTCCGGGGCCAGGGCGCGAACGCTCTGCGCAGTGTCGCTGTCCGGTACCCGGGCATCGCTGCGCAGCCACAGATCGCAGAACAGCTCCGCCACACCGGACGGATCAACGGTGCGCCCAGCAGGTGCCGCTGCGGCGGCCTGCTGCGTAGGCGCCACGACGGTGCGCGGAGTGAGGTGGGAGACGATGAGGGCGACCGGGCCGGTGGCAATGGCCGCCCAGGCGACAGCCCGCGTAGCCGAGACACCGCGTCGCATCGGACGTAGGCGGACCGGAGGCCGGCCCTCGCCAGGCTCTACGGGCCTGCGCCGCAGAGAAGTAGGCATGAGGACTCCACAAGTCGAGGCGAGAGGAACGCCTCCATGGAGCCGCGTACTACTCCCTGATCCGCTCCCAGTCCCGGGCCTGCTACATCACGAGAAGGCGGCGATCCGCGCTGGGAGTAGTGGGGAGTCGGCAGGGAGTTGGCCAGACTCGTACTCCCCGCTGCAGGTCAGACGGGGCGGGGAGCTGGCACAGCTAGTCGGTGCTGCCAGGCGGGGCGGATCGACGGCCTGCGACCCCGGTATTGTCTCCGTCCCGGCGCCGGGCGAAGGCCTGCAGATCGCCCCGGAGGAAGGCAGGGATGTCCCGCCCCGAAGGCCCGGTGACGGTGTCGACCGGGGCGGGGAAGTAGCCGGGGTTCGCTCTCAGGTACTTCCGGATGACACCGGGACCGGCGAAGTGGAACCAGCGGGCAGCATCGTTGATGGAGACCAGGTCCTCATGGCTGCCCTCGTACAGTTCCGGGTCCGTGGGCAGAACCCGCATCCTCTTTCGTGCGCGATGCGCGGCGTAGAACGCTTCGAACTGCTCTTCGTCGTAGAAGTCGACGCGGCCGATGGTGCAGGCCGTCTCCGGGAACGGGGCGGGCGGTCGCTCGCAGCCGGCGTCCTGGTATCGAGGATCGTGGCGGGAGGCGTACCAGTGCTTGACGGTCGATGCCCCCGCGCCGGTGCGTTCGGCGATCCAGTCGCGGTTCACCACGCGGCGTCCGTCTACGACGCGCGCCTGGGGGCGTCGTTTCCTCGCCATCGTGCCTCCTGGGTGTGAACGTACAGGGCACTACACTGGCACCGCTTCGACCTGGTGGGTTGGAGTGCAGATGGCCGACGGGACGATCGGTCGGGTTGCCGCCCGGACCGACACCAGCGATGGTGCTCCCGTCGGCCATCATCTCCTCACCGCGAGGGCCTGGATGCACCCGCGGTGGCCGCTCGGACCACGTTCGCCCGTGACAGCGTGTAGTCACCTTGCGCTGCCTTGTGCAGCTTTCTCGTCCAGGCGACGACGTGGGTGGCGAGGTCCTGCAGCTCGCGTACCCCGCTGTCGTCGCTCTTGCGTAGCCGTTCGCGGATGCGGAGCTCCTCGGCGGCGATCTCCTGCCGTGCGTGGTCGATGACGGAGAGGTAGCCGATGCGCCGCTCGATTCTGCTCCAGGAGCAGCGGCCAAGCCCGGCTTCCTGCTGCATGACGACGAGGGACACGGAGGGCCACCCCATGGATCCCCTGGGGGTGAGCGCGAGGTCGATCAAGCAGGTCACCCGCGTGTCGTGCCAGGGGGCGTGTGGAAACGGCAGGTGCGGGGCGGGCACCGGTGTGTTCCGGCGCTGCTCGAGGTAGGTGGCGAAGCTGTTGCTGGAGGGCGCGGACCCTGAGCGACGCAGGTGCGCGAGGTACCCCGAGATGACCGGCAGCTGCCAGGCCGCTGTCCCGAAAGGCGCGGCGGGCGAGTACCGGGCGACGGTCCGGTGTTGTCCGTCTTCGTCGGCGATGATGGCGTGGATGACGCACAGGGGAGGGCGAAGCGGATTCAAAGGCATGGTGGCTCCTTCGAGCGGCTCGGTGGCCGCGTCTGTGGTGGGTCGGCCCGGCTTCGTCGGTTGCCGCCTCGGAAGCCGGGAGGGGGTTCAGACCAGGCAGGGGAGCACGCGCTCCCCGAGCCAGCGAGCTGCGTTGACACTGACGGCGTTGCCGGCCTGGAGGATCCTCTGGGTCTGGTTGCCGTGGACCTCGTAGTCTGCGGGGAACCGCTGGCAGGCCATCAACTCCTTGGTGCCGAGCATCCGGATGGTGCAGTCGTCGACGGTTGCCGCCGCCCAGCAAAGAGCTAAATACACTCTCTTAGATGTCTAAATCTGCTCTTTTGTGTCCTGATGGAGAGCCTCGGTGGAAGGGGCCAACGGTCGGCCCCGTACCGGCCGGAGCCGGTACGGGAGAAGAGGTGGCTGCCTCTTCATACCGACCATCGGGTGGCGCGTCCGGCCCGCCGGGGCGATCGTCGTGCCCACAGCCAGACGGCCACATCTATGGTGCCCGAACCTCGTCAGGAGGAGGTGCGAGCTGCTGCGACCCGTTCCACGCGGGCACGGGTCCACCTGGGTTGCTGGCGGCCGCCGGCCGCGGGAGCGACCCGTTCGTCGGGCTCGGCGAGCTCCGGCAGCCTTCCTCGCGACAGTGCACTCAGGAAGCTGTTGGAGTCGCTGTACCCGAGGAGCTCTGCTGTTTCCTTGATGCCCACGGTCTCCTCCGTGGTCGCCTTCAGGATGCCGCGTTCGCGGGCCACTTCGGCGACCACGCGCCGGGGCCACTTGTTGACCTCGCGCCCCCGGCCGGGGACCTTGACGACGTTCTCCTGCAGCCGGGGGAGATTGCCCTGGTACAGGGAGCTGGAGAACGAAGTGGAGCTGGAGAAACCAAGGAGCGCTGCGACTTCCTTCGTGCCGAGGAGGTCCTCCGGGTCGCCCTCCCAGCTGACCTCTGGCAGGGCTACCGTCTTCCGGCTGCTGCCCTTGGTGCGGCCCGAGCCGGGTCGGCTCGAGTGCCAGGCGACAACCGTGCCCAGACGCCACTTCATGCCATCGATGGTCTCGTCCGGCTCAGGAAAGTAGCCGGGCAGCTGGCGCAACCACCAGTAGATCGTCGACGGGGCGTAACCAAGGAGTTTGGCGACTTCGGCCGTGGTGAGCAGCTCACCCTGGTCCTTCTCGTAGACGTCGGCCGGCAGTGGCTGCGGAGCCCGCGCCTGGGCGCGCTTGGCGAAGAACGCGGCGACCTCGTCGAAGTGCCAGTAGCGCTTCCGGCCTTCGGTCTTCGCTACCTCGGGGAATCCGGACTCGGCCCGGGCCCCGGACCACTCGCTGATGCGCGAGGGCCGCACGTCGAACTCCTCGCAGATCTCGGCAGTGGTCACGAGCCGGCGATCCGCAGCCTGCGACATGATGCACCTCATCCAGAGTGTCAGGGGCGCCGCGCGAACCCGAGCGGCAAGTTCCATAATGCATACGGCGTGGAAAATTGTCCACTCCGCGGGAAGCGTGCGGCCGACCTGAAAGCTACCGACAGGCCGCGTACCCTCCCGACCGCGGTGCGCTCACCACTGGTCGACCAGACAGATGCCCAGTTCAGCGGCTCGCTCAGCCGCCTCCGTGTAAGCGATAGAGGCCGGCGTGCACTCCCACAGTGCGAAGGCCAACTCGGCCACGGCCTCGTCTCGAGTCAGTCCTACTACCGGCTGGGCACCGGCCTGGGCGCACCGGTCGGCCAACTCCGCAGCACTCAGCCCCTCACAGTGCATGGTGACTTCGGAGCGGAAGGCGGCGAAGCCCGCGCACCAGGCGGCGTGGCCCGCGGGGAGCCGCTGCTCCAGTTCGGTCGGGCCGTCGACAGCTGCGAGCTGCAGCAGCAGGGCGGTGCTCGTTGCGGTCATTGCTTTCTCCCAGCTGTTGTGGTGGCGATCAGGTGCAGAGCGTGCAGACGTCTTCCCCGGCTGCGCGGCGTGCGAGATCGACCAGCTTGCGAGGCTCCTTCCGGAGCGCTGCCCGAACCTGCGCTGCGACATGGTCGAAGGCCGGAGTCTCATCGTCGCAGACTATGCCCGGCTCCGGGGCACCGGACATGGCGGCTTCGTGGATCAGCTGGTGAATGCGGTAGTCCGGCCGGAAGCTGTCTCCGCGAACGGCCTCGACCTCCGCGTACTGGGCGGCCAGCCGCGGCCGCCGACCGACGGAGATCAGCAGATCACGCCGGGAGGCAAAGCCACACAGCGAGCAAGAGCAGCGCGACGTGCCCGCCCGGTCGTACGCCCCGGGAGCCGAGTCGTACGTCCAGTGGCGCAGCTCCGGGTAGTCGTCGAGCCACTCATACACCGCCTCCGTAGACCAGTCGAGCGCGGGCAGCCACTCGTCGACGACGCGGGCGCTGTTGCGCAGCACGGTGCGCATGGCCGGCAGGTCACGCCGCTGGCGGCTCTCCGCCCGTCGCTGGCCTTGCACTTTCAGGATGCGCACCGGTCGGCCCAGCTCCCGCGAGCGGGCCGAGACGTATGGGGTCCAGCTTGCCGATACGACCGACTCCTTCGCCGACTTCGTGCAGTACTTGGTACCCATCCTGGGGAACCTCCCGTACAGCGCGATCTCAGTGAGCAGGGAGTGGGGCATTCGCCTGCCGTCGGGGCCGGGCACGGTCCGGGTCACTTCACGGTGCTGAGCGGGCGGCAGGCCGAACGCCAGGCTCTGCGCGGCGGCGAGTTCGGCGACGCCGAGCCACTCGCGGCCCGCGAAGTGGACTCCTGGCCAGTCGAGCACCGGGAGCGCAGCATGGTAGCTGCGCACGCGGTCGACCACGCCGGCACGCCGGGCGGCGTCCATGCACAGTCACATTGTCACGGCGCTGCCCTTGCCCCCTGACAGCTGCGGGGCTATCACGTCGTACTGAGTCAGGTCGGGAATGGCGACCTGCTGGTGAGCGGACACGGGGTGCTTCCTCCTGGGAGTTGGGTGATGGTGTCTCCGCCGAGCGCACTGCTGGCGGGCGGTGGCTGCGCGGGAGGGCCTGAGTGATCGGGCAGTGAGTCGAGCCATGCCAGCAGGCGCGGCAGGTGAATGTCCGGACCGAAGGCGAGCAGCGTTCCGTCACAGCTGGAGCAGCCCAGCGCGTTGGCCCAGCCCATTCGACGCAGGGAGTTCACACGCCCCATGTGGACGGTGACGCCGCGCTCCGCGGCCTCCTCGGCGAGCCCAGCGGCGGCGGGGCCGGTCTTCCATTCGGTGCTGCCGGCGAGGAAGAGAACGTCGAACTCCTCCCATGGCAGCCGGGAGTTCTCGCAGCCGTCCTGTGCTGCGAAGGCCGCCGGAACGCCGAGCTCCCGGATGCGCGATAGCCAGGGCAGCGACTCCACGAGGGTCGCCGCGCTATCGAGCGGAACGTCAGGGGCGACGGCCCACAGACAGTGGGCGGGGCCGTATCGGTCCACGGTGGCGCAAAGCCACGCCCACCACCGTTCGGCACCAGGCCAGCCCTTGCCGAACTTGCCGTTGTCGCAGGCATACAGCGCACCGTCCGGGATGCGGTTGCCCTGAGCCGGTGTCGTCATGCAGCCCAGCAGGCCGCGGCTCATCGCATCCCGGACCGCGCCGCCGGAGGGCGTCGCCAGGTACAGCACAGCAACCCCCTGCTCAGCCGGTCGGCAGTCGCGTGGACGGATCGCCGACGGCCGCACGCCAAGCCGCCTCGAACCCGCTCGTCTGCTTGTCGCGCACACGCGCAGGACCAGTGACGAACAGCTCCTCGGTCACGGGCAGTACCGTGCCGCGGGTGCGCACCCACGCTCGGGTACGTCCGTACGGGTCGCTCTCCACAGGAACGCCGTGGCGGTCGGAAAGGGACTTCAGGCGCCTTCCGAGCGGACCAGGGCGGCCGATGTCGATGCGCTGGACCGATCGCTTGGCCCGGCCGCGCATGCCCGGGTCCTTTGCGGACGCGGGCAGGATCCGCCGGACGTGATAGAGAGCCCAGGGGCAGTCCAGCTCGTCCTCGAATGCGGCCAGGACGCGGCGGTCGTTGGCGCGGTCGGGATCGAACTGCTCGAGCAGGCTGCGGCGCCCGAACAGCCGGGCGTTCGGGTTGAGCCCCATGGCCGTGTACTCAAGCCGCAGGACCTCTCCGGCGATGTCCGGGTGCTGCCGCATCCGGGCAAGGTGCGCCGGCAGGGCACCCATCGATACCGGGTAGCAGCAGAAGGTGCAGTAGGACTTGTCCCAGGTGACGCCGAAACGGTCTCTGAGGAACTGCTCGCACCGCTCCCGGCCCCACCTCCAGTCGTCGATAAGGGGGTACCAGCCGGTGCGCAAAGGGTTCTTCGCCGCCGCCTGGTCGCGGAACTTGCGTCCTTCCTCGTCGGCGTTGAAGCCCATGAACTGGCGGAACGGGCGGTCGATCGCTCCGGCTATCCACCGGTCGCCCACCTCGCCTTTTGCGCGCAAGCTGCACAGCCTGCTGCCAGCCTGCTGAGGGACGGTGCCGTTGGTCTCGTACTCCTCCCACAGCGTCCACTCACCGCGGTCGACCACTTCGTGGGGCTGGCGGGTGTCGGAGAGAACGGTGATGCCCGCGGCCTTGTGCTGGCCGCCACGCGCAAGCTGCACCAGCCGGACACCTCTGCGGCGCAGCAGGGGCAGGGCGTAGGTCTCTGCCAGTTCCCGGGTGCGGGGCCACTCGCTGCCCGTGGCCTGGTGAAGCACCACGGTGCGCGCGAGGTCTACGCCGTACGCGTGGGGATCATCGAGCATCTTGACCAGGAAGGCGGTCGAATCTACTCCCAGGCCCCAGTTGACGACGGTGTCGATGGTCTCGCCGCACTGGAACAAGGGGAACGCCGTGGGGTGATCGTGTGACATCGGTACCTCGTGAAGTCGCGTCGCCGGAACGGCGGTGGATGTGAAAGCGGCCCCGGTTGCGGGCGTAGCGGAGACCCGGCCCCGGGCCCGGGTGAACTCCCGGGCGGGCCGGTGTGGTCAGGCCCCGGCGACCGTGCAGGTGGGTTCCCGCCGGCTGGGTGGGGGCATCGCGGCCGCACCGGCCGTGATGCCGCTCGTGTCGTGCAGGAGGCAGAGGGGCGGGGAGCTGCTCGCCCCGCGTGTCCGGTGCCGGGGCGCGCGGTCACGGCCCCGGCACGTCAATGGAGGACTGGGTCAGGCGGCGGGCGTCCAGGTCGGGACGTCTGCCGGAGTGCGTGCTGCCCAGCCGCGTGGGACGCCTACGGCTGCCGGGTGGCGCTGCGGGGGAGGTTGGGCCGTGTCGCGCAGGCGGTGGTTCGGCGGGGGAGCGGCAGGTTGCCGCCCCGTGAGCTGGGCGGGCAGCGTGTGGTCGACGTAGGCGACGTGGGTGTTCAGATCGATGCCGACGCGGCTGGCGGTCATGTGGAGCTCGCGGTCACAGGCGGTCAGGTGGCCCGTCACGACCACGTGGACTCCGTCGGCGAGGGAGGCCGCGACGTGCTGGGCCAGGCGGCCCCAGACGGTGCAGAGGAAGATGACAGGTGCGCCGTCGCGCCACTCGCCGGTCGGCCGGTGGTACTCCCGGGGAGTGGATGCGAGCTGGAAGCGGGCGACGGGGCGGCCGCTGGGTGCGTGCCGTAGCTGTGGGTCGCCCTGGACGATGCCGTGGACGGTAGGAGTGATCTCGCCGCTCATGGCGACTCCAATCGTGTTCCATAATACATAATTTGGCGGGTGTCTTGACTTTCTGACCCGGAAGGTCAAGACACGGGCTGGGGCCCCGGGTCGTTGAAGGGGGCGCTCCAGTCGACGTAGCGGAAGTCGGTCGCCTCGTGCATGCGCAGCACGAGCCACGGAACGTCTTCGCTCAGCATCACGACGGCCTCGGAGCCTATGGCTGCGGCGTCGGACCAGATCAGGGCGTCGTCCAGGTCCTCACCGAGGACCACGATGCCCGGCCGGCGGCGGAAGTCGTTGTCTGGGGAGGAGAGCCTGGAGCAGTACATCCGGTGGGCCAGTACGAGGGGCGGTGACATCCACTCGGAGGGGGTCAGCTCGCTGAACTCGCGAGTCAGGAGCGGGAACGTGCGTGCTGTCGGCAGCAGTTCGAGGGGAAGCCGAGGGGCAACGATGAGGATGGGTGCGTTCACTGTCGGTCCTTCTGGGTTCCGGGTGGCGTTCGGTGGCTCGGGGCTGTGTTGTGCGAGAGGGTGGGTACGCCATCGGGGAAGAGAGCCGCGTATGCCAGGCGTGCGCGGTGCAGTCGGGCACCGCCCACGACGTGGGCAGCGATGGGCAACCGCCGGAGAGGCGCGAGGCAGTCAAGCTCGGCCGTCGGGGTGGGGTGGGCTGGAGCACGTACGGGCCGTGGCCCCGCACGAGGCTGCGGAGCCACGGCTAGAGGACTGAGCGGCGTCGGTCAGGAAGCGGTCGGAGGTTCGGCGGGGGGCTGCTCCAGACCGAGGAGTTCTCGGATGCCGGACATCAGAGTCTCGAGGTCAGGCCGGGAGGCACGCCGGATGACGCGGATGCGTAGCACGGGGACGTTCAGGTCCAGGCCGAGAACGACACCAGCCTTTGTGGTCTTGATCCGGTAGGCCGTAGCGGTGTCGATGAACCAGCAGGCCCATCCCTCCGCGATCGCGCCGGCGCGGGCGTCCGTTCCACTGCTCGGTGCCTTCGGGCATGGGCATTGGGGGTCAGCGCAGGAGCGGTTGACCGGGTGTCCGGCGGGGACTCCTGACGAGCGGTAGGTGTCCGCGTTGCCGTTGAGCATCGGGCACGCCAGGCGGGCGTAGGCCAGGCACTCGGGGTGGAGAGCTGGCTCTGCCACATACCCGGCTTCCTCGTCACGGGGGCGGACCAGCAGACAGGACCGCTCGATCAACGGGCCACAGCAGATCTGGCAGAGCTGCTGCGTGAGGGCCTGGAGCCGTCGCCGAGAGTCCAGCGCGCCGAACAAGGCGTGCCCTGCGTGCTGGTAAGAGACCCAGGGAACGGCGAGCCCCCCTTGCAGCGCGAGGTGCCGGCAGCGGTCGGGTATCGGGGGGCGGCGTGTGGCTGGTGAAGTCTGGGTGTGGCGGCCGCGGGAGCCGTCGGCATCGGTCATGGTGTCGCTCCTGTCTCGAAGGAGTGGTGGCCGGGGACTCACACCGGGCGGCAGGGGGTCGAACTCGGATGTGTCAGCTGGCCATTCGGTGAGATGGAAGGTGTCTGTGGTGTCCGGGAGCGTGTGGTGCGGCATGGCTGTTCTTCGTGGTGCAGGGGTGGGTGGATGGGCCGCCGGGGCGCGTACGGTCGCGCCCCGGCTCCGCCCTCATGGCGTGACGAGCTGGGCCCCTTGACCCAGGTGCTGGCTGGTCACTTCTCGCGGTAGGCGGGGATCAGCGCTCGCACCGTCTCGGGGTCGACGCACCCCCGATGACGGGACAGCGGCGGTGGCTGCTTGTTGCGACCCCGCAGGTGACTCCAGTAGCGCGGTCCCGTCCACTCGCAGAGTTGACAGCTCATGAACCAGGGGTTGTCGCTGCCGGGATAGCCGCTGAGCGGCCACCATCGGTACGCGGCCAGTCCAGCCATCGCCGTCCGCGCGGCCTCGACGTTGCGCGTTGTGGCAGGCAGGCGCCAGTGCAGCAGCGGCACTGGGCCGCTGAGCGTTGGAACCCGGGCGCTACTCGCGGCTGAGTCCAGGGGGGTGATGCGGCCCGCGGCGTATTCGGCGGCCAGGTATTGGGCGGCGCGGTCCCGTCCCTTGCGTCCGTCGGCTACGCGGATCTCATCCTCGGAGCCAGCGGGGACGGCCAGCCACGCGCCGTGCCAGCGGAAGATCCGGCCTATGTGCTTACCGTCGTCGATGGAAACGGGGTAGTGGCATTCGACGTCGGGCTCACCGAGTCGATAGGGGAGGGGAGTTTCGGGACCCGGCGAGCTTGACTCATTTTCCATAATACCTCTCCCGTAGGGGTTGCGTTGCTCGCGCCGCGGGCAGGCCCCGGGGGCTGCGACTCAGCGCTGATGGATGCCCGGCCGTGAAGGGTGTGTCACTCCGGGGCCGGGCATCTACATAAGGTCAGAGGGGAGGGCAACCCCCATCCACCGCCGTCCGCGCCCCCAACGCGCTCGCATGGCGGGGCAGTAGCACCGGGTCCGCCAAGGGATCGTCCAGGGCGGCGCACCAGGCCGCGTCGGACTCGAAGACGGTGCCGCACCCGGCGGTGCAGCGGAGCTGACCCACTGCCAGGCCTTCCTGCTCGGGGTAGACGGCGGGGTGCCGGTAGCCGACGGCCGAACCGTGGTTGCAGTACCCGCGATCCCGCACGGCGTGCCAGGCGTCCGCTGCCGCGTGCATGGCGGCAGCCTCCTGGTCCGCCTCCGCCTGCTCGCCCTTGATGGCCTCCACCTCGTCGGCTGAGCTCTCGTCCTCGTAACGCATGGAACTCCTCAGAAACAGACGGTGGGTGGGCGTCGCGGTGGATCGGAGCGGCCGTTCGGCTCCGCCGGCGGTGCCGTGCACGCGCGCCGCGGGAGCGCGGTGGGCACAGGCATGACTCGAGGCGGACGCCTCGCCCGGTGCGGGGTCAGACGTCTGCCTCCGCCGGCGCAGCCGTCATCGCGTCCGCGGTGCGCCGCCCGGTGATCTGGTCGTAGGTCACGCGGGAGCTGCTGCGGCCCGGCGCCGCGTCGGCGCGGGTGACCACCCGCCGGCTGTCGACCGGGCCGGGAGGCAGCGTCAGAGACCGAGCGTTGACCTTCAGGACCTCGTACCACCGCCCGCAGACGTGTGCGAAGTCGCCCGCTGCGAAGTCATCTCGCGTCCACACCTTCCGCCCCGCTGCTTCCGCATCCTCTAGCACCTGGTGCCAGTGAGTCAGTTCCTCGCGGATCTCTGCTGCACGGCGTTCCAGCTCCGCCGGGTCCTCGCGTGACGGTGCCTCCGCATGGGCGGTCTCGATGCGGCGGAGTACCTGCCGGAGCTCCGCCTCCAGACGCTCTCTGCGGCGGCGTGTCGTTCCCACTGCTTCACGGCGGCTGGTGTAGTTCGCCGCTGCTTCGGCACGGTGGGACAACTGCGCTGCCCGCTCTCCTTCGGCGACGGCCTGACCTTCCATGGCGAACGTCCGCTCACGGAATTTGAGCTCGCGGGAGTACGAGGGGTGATCGATGAGCAGCGGCTGCCCCGGAGGGATCGACGCGCGCCGCCGGTTGGCTTCCGCCCACAGCTCCTCGCTTTTCGCCTGGGCGCGGTTCGCCGCGGCCTGACTTCTGCCGGCGCGGACTGCCGCCCGCCGCCTGCGCTCCTCCTCGGCCGCTGTGAAGGTGCGCCGCACGTCCTCCTGAACTTCTACGGTGACGGCGTACCCGGCGCTCCTCAGATCCTCGGCCGCCCCGTCGATCACTGCGTGCCGGGCTGCCCGGTCCCGTGACCGGGGCAGGCCGAGCCGGTTGATGCTCCGGAAGTACCGGAAGCCGTGCCGATGGACGACGTCGTAGACACCGTCGCCTTTGCTGCTGCCCTCGATCAGCGTTCCTTGGGACCGGGTGTGCCGGATGGTGATCGCACCCCCCTTGTCGGTCGTGTCGATGGTGACGGCTTCACCGTCGGGGCCGGACACGTGAAACACGGGCGGGAACGCCTCTGGCTCATCCATGCTCCGGAGCTGATCGCGCGCCATGCCGGCGGCCTCCTGCGGGGTGGCTGCCTCGAACTCGGCCAACCAGGCGACGTGAAAGGTCTGAACAGTGGGGAAAGGCTTCTGGGCCATGGATGCTCCATGTGGAAGGGGCCCGGGCGGCGGTGAAAGGACCGCCGCCCGGGTGGATGTCACGGGGTCGGGGTGCCGCCGTCGGCCCGGTCCACGGGCGTCAGGCACTGGAGCGGGAACCACGCGTACGTCGTCCACCGCTCGACGCCCTCAGGGATCCGGCGGGTGATGCTGGTAGCGCGTGAGCGTCGCAGGGCTGCGGTGGACTGCTCCGTGAACGTCAGGCGCGCGGCCTTGGCGTCGACCTCGACAATTTCGCCCTGCTTCCCGTTCCAGTCCTGAGGGCTCATCCCCGCGATCGTGACGAGCGTGCCAGGGGCGAGCTTGGCGGCAGCCTCCTGGAGCAGCCTTCGCTGACGGATCTTTGCGGCGTGCTTGAGGTGCGGGAGATCGTCCTTGCTGGCGCGGGCGATGTAGGCGAGAACGTCGGACAGTTCGGTCATGCTGAGGTGCTCGATTCTGTGCGAGGGGCACCGGGGGCCGCGTGCAGCGGCCCCCGGCAGGGTGGGATGGTCAGGCGGCCTTTGTGTCCGGGGCTGTCGGACGGTGCTGGGCCACTGCCTCGGCCTCGACCTCGGAGAGCGTGTAGCCGAGGTCTTCGAGTAGCAGCAGCCACCGGCCCTCCTCGGAGCTGAGGTTCTGCCAGGCGTTCCGCTCCCGGATGGCGTACTCCATGGCGGCTGCGACCTGTGCGAACAACAGGTGCCACTCCCTGGCCTTTGCCGTCTGGCTGACCAGTTCGTCGAACGGTCCGCCGCTGCGCCGGATCGCGGCGGCCGTGTCGGCGTTGGGGTCGTCCACTCCGAGGAACCCGGCCACGAGCTCGGTTGCGGTGCTGTCCATCGCGCTGTGAGCGAACTTCGTGTGCGCCGACCTGGTGTTCATCAGGCAGACGAGAACGAACTTGCGGGCCTTGTCGTCCAGCGAACGGGCCCGGCACAGTTTGGCGATCTCGGCCCGGCGCACTTCCTGCGCTGCGGCCCATGCCTTGTTGCGCGCGATCCTGCGCCGCCGCGTGGCGGATTCCTCGGGGGACAGCTTGTTTTTCGGCTCCTGCTCGCTGGGAACGATGTTGTGCCCGTACTGCTTCGGGGCGGAGCAGTACCAGACCGGCTGGTAGTCCTCGCTGAGCTTGGCGCTGTGACCGGGACACGAGGTGTGCCGGTCCTCGGTGAGCGGGTCGTGCAGCTCGTTGGTCAGCTCGCTGAGCGGTCGGGGGCCGTCGCTGCCGTACGTGGCGCGGAGGAGCGGTACCCCCGCTTCCTTGAGAGCTTCGACTGCCTTCTGCTTGGCCTCGCTGTCGGCGAGCCGGTGGCGGAGCTGTGCCATGGCGTGGTCCCAGTGCCCGCGCTTTCCCTGGCCTTCCTCGTCGTCGGCTGCCTTGGCGCGGCTCAGCTTGTCCAGGGCTCCAGGGACACCTTCGACCTCGGAGAGATCCGCGAGTTGTTCCAGGTCCATCCCCTCGGCGCTGGCCTTGCGGAGTTCGGCGTCGCTGAGCTTTGCGGCGCGACGGGCTGACTTGACCGCGTTTCCCTTCAGCCCAAGGGCGCGCTTCGCCTGGCTGCGCTCGATGTCGTTCATGGCGACGAGCGACAGTTCGGCTGCCCGAATGGCGTCGGGTGCCTCCATCTGGGAGCGGTGGTCGTTCTCGACCAGCGACAAAAAGCGAGTCCATGCGTCGCGACCGGCCAGGTCGGTGCGGATGACGGCCTTGACTGTCTGGCGGGGCCGTCCGTCGGCTTCGGCTGTCTCGTTGGCGATCTGGGCGGCCTGGGCGCGCCGCCAGCCCTTGAAGACGCCGTACTTGCCGTTGGACAGGGGACGGACGCTGATGGCGTCCTCGACTCCAAGGGCCTTCACGGAGTTGATCAGGCGGTCGTCAGGGGCCGTTCCCTCGGTGCGTGCGTTGCACGGGTCGCGTTCGAGGTCTGCGGGGTCGAGCCGTACGACCTCGAACTGATCCTCATCGGGACTGGGGGTCTCGGCGGGAGTGGGCGTGATGACGGTGGTCATGGGGACCTCCTGGTATATGACGATCTTGCGGGGATCCGGGGGAGCCACCCTCGGACATGTTCCATAATACATAAGCTGCGGGGGTGGGGCAACTTCGCGTAAGTCGGCTGCCCCACCACCGGTGTTGCTTGCCCGTCAGGGCCGGCCGCGCCATCGGGCGTCGCGCGAGCAGGCGAGCACCGGCCGTTCTTCACCGTCCAGCGTCAGTACGCCGGCTCGCTGTGCCGCCGCAGTAGATGCAGCCCGTGTTGTACGGTCTCGCGCGCGGCCGTCGTGCGAGCGTCTGCGGTGCGGTCGTGCGGGGCTTGCCCATCGGGCTCTCCTCCGGTTGTAGGGCTGTCCCAACTGCGCCGATGGGCGGAGCTGAGCGCTGGTCAGGTGAGGGCGTCCGGCACGTCGGCCACCGTGGGGCCGCCCGAGCGCGGGCCCGCCGGCGCCGGTCAACTCGGCTCGGAGAGCCCGCCGGTCCGCACGGACCGGCGGGCGGCGGACTACTTGGCGCGCCGTTTCACCGATGCAAAACGGTCCGCCCGGGTCTCGTACCGGCGTGCCCACTGAAGGGCGCGCACTCCTCGGAGGCGGCCTCTGTAACCGTGCTCCCACCACTCGGCCCACTCGTCGCCCATGACGGATGACGGCACGGCAACTACGTATGTACCGTGCGGGTGCCGCGCCAGACTGGCGGGACTGAGGCGAACCGGGTCGGACAGAGTGACTGCTCCGCCCCCAAACGGCACGACCGGCCCGTCCGGCACCCGGCCGCGCCTCTCCGTAACGGTGCGGTGCCTGCTGGCGCTGTGCTGGGCGGCCCGGATCGCTGCCCAGCGCCCTACCGCCCGGACATTGTCCACCGGCACACGGTGCAGCACTCCGTCCGGCGTCGGACGGAAACCGGGGTCCACGCTGTACCGGCCGGACAACCGGCCGGTACGCACGTAGATACTCACTCCGTACCCGCCCACCTGGACGCAGGCGATCGGCACGGTACGCCGGGCGCGCTTGCGGCGGACTCCCTGAGTACAGCCATTCATGCGGCCACTTCCTGGTTGCGTGCTTCCCCGTCGCCGCGGAGATGCGACAGGCAGCGGCGCGCGAGACGCTCGGCGCGGGCTGCTCCTCGCAACTCCTCGACCTCGGTCCGGTACTGCCGCAGGATCCGGCGTTCTCGGCGCGCCTGCTCGTCGGCCATATCCGCGAATTCCGGCAGATACGCGGCCCGGTGAGCGAAACTGTGGGGCGTGTGGGCGAGCACCAGGGCGAGCACGGGGGACGGCGCTGCCATGAACAAGCGGGCGGCGGCCCACCATGCCGCCGTGGCCTGCGCGGCGTTCTGCCGGTGCCGCTCGGCCTCCTGCTCGTACTTCTGCACGTCCTGCTCGCGGCTGGGGATGCCGTGGATCACGAGCCACCGGACCAGTCCGGGCGTCTCTCGACGTCGGGCGAGTGCGGAAAGGCGCGGCAGGTCGGGCCTGCTGGCGTAGTCCTCGGCGCACGCGCGCATCACGGCTTCGAGTGCCTGAGCGGGGCGGGGGCGCGCCGTGTCACCGTTCCGCGCGTCGACCGTTTCCCCGAACTGCCATGCCCACGGGACATGGGCGGGCTCCTCGGTCTTCCGCAGGGCCGTTGCCCAGTAGGGACGGGCGCTGCTCGCGACGCGCGGCAGGGGTTCGGCCGGCATGGCATCCATGCCGTGCAACGCGCCGAGAGTGACGCGAACGGCGCTGAACCGGTGCCATTCGGCGGGGTGGTGGGTGGCTGTCACGTGCAACGGGCCCCGGACGGCACCGGTGGCCGTGTAGAGAACCGCTCCGGACTCGTCGGGTTCTGCGGCCGTGAGGCGAACCGGGCCGTAAGACGTGGTCACTTCGAGCATGACTGGTCGTCTCCTGCTGACTTCTGAGCTGGTGGGGTGGTCAGGGGGGGAGTGGACCTGGGGTGAGGAGACGACGTCGGCGTAGCTGCGGCCGCCGAGGTCGTGGGATGCCGCCCAGGGCATGATCAC